>CANCOY010000004.1 GCA_947379865.1 Acetobacteraceae bacterium | reverse complement strand
CCCCCCCCTCACAACCCCAGAATCCCCTTCGCCATGATGTTGCGCTGGATCTCGTTCGAGCCGGCATAGATGGAGCCGGCGCGGTCGTTGAGGTACTTCGCCATTACGGGCAAAGCGTGGTCGGGGCCGATGGGGCTGGGGTCGTTGGGGGCTTTGTGGTGGGGCACGGGGCCGCCGGGCATGGTGGCGTGGGGCTGGAAGGGGCTGGCCCAGGGGCCGATGGCTTCCAGTGCCAGTTCGGTAAGGCGCTGGCTGAGTTCGGTGCCGCGCGTCTTGAGCATGGACGACATCATGCCGATGGAGCCGCCCTGCGAGAGGGTGGACATCAGGCGGTGCTCGGTAAATTCCAGCGCTGCAATCTCGCTGCCGGCCTCGGCCAGCTTGGTGGCAAAGGCCGGGTCGTCCATCAGGCGCAGGCCGTCCCCTGCCCGCTCCGTTTGGGCCATGGCGCGGATCTTTTCCAGGCGTACGGTGAGGTCCGGGGCATAGGCAGTGCCGCCGCGCTCGAACTCCAGCAGGTATTTGGCCACGGTCCAGCCGTCGCCCACCTTGCCCACCACATTGGCCATGGGCACTCGCACGTCGGTGAAGAACACCTGGTTCTGCACATGCTCGCCCGAGGTCATGATGAGGGGGTCCACCCGCACACCCGGCGTGTCCATGTCGATCAGCAGGAAGGTGATGCCGCGCTGGGGAATGGCCTCGCGCGAGGTGCGCACGAGGCAGAAGATGCGGTTGGCGTATTGGGCATGGGTGGTCCAGATCTTCTGGCCATTGCAGATGAAATGGTCGCCGTCCACCTCTGCCCGCATCTGGAGGGAGGCAAGGTCAGAGCCTGAGCCCGGCTCGGAATAGCCCTGGCACCAGAAATCCTCGCCCGAGAGGATGCGCGGCAGATAAAAGGCCTTCTGTTCCGCACTGCCATGGCCGATCAGCACCGGCCCGCACATGCCCAGCCCCATGGGCGACAGGCCGGGAGCCGACGCACGCGCCAGCTCGATGGAAAAGATGTAACGCTGGCTGACGGACCAACCGCAGCCGCCATATGCCACCGGCCAGCCCGGCGCGATCCAGCCCTTGGCATAGAGCGCCGCGTGCCATTCCCGCATCACCTCCCGCTCGGCATAGACGCTGGTGGAAAGGCGGCCGGCGGTGCGCAGACGCTCGGTCAGGGCCGTGTCGAGGAAGCGGCGCACATCGTCGCGGAAAGCCTGGTCGGCGGCGCTGAAGCTGAGGTCCATGGGTCTGCCTGTGGTGAGAGCGGCGGGCGTTGGCGATCATATGGCGCGAAATCTGCGCCGGGCCAAGCCATGGGCCTTATTTGTGCCGCCCGAATCGTGGAAGATACAAAGATCGCATGGGCAGCAGACCCGTGACCCAACAAAGCCAGAGGCAGACCCATGGCCACCACCGCCACTCCCCCTTATGAAGGCGGTTGCCTGTGCGGGGCCGTGCGCTATCGGGTAACGGCGGTGCCAGAACTGGTATGCCATTGCCATTGCACCCTGTGCCGACGGGCGGCTGGCGCGCCTGTGGTTACATGGGCCACGGTGGCAAGTGAAGGGTTCGAGATCATCCGGGGCGCGCCCGCCAGCTATTCCTGGTCACCCCGCACCAAACGCGAATTCTGCGGGCGCTGCGGCAGCCAGATCACCTTCCGCTTCATGGGCCGGGACACCGTGGATTTCACCGTCGCCACCCTCGACCGGCCAGAGGTGCTGGAGCCCGATTGCCATGTCTGGAATGCCGCCCATCTGCCCTGGATGCGGATGGACGATGGCCTGCCCCGCCACGAAGGGGAATTTGACCCTGATTAGGCTGGCCTAGGCTGGCTGGAACGCCGGCCCCAGGGGCATCAGGCGGCGGCCGGGTGCCAGCTTGCGGAATGGCAGGCGCGTGTGATCGGCCAGGTTCGGCCCCGGCGCTTCCACCACCAGCACCTCGGCCGCGAGCGGGCCAAAGTCGGCGCGGAAGTGAACCGAGCTTTTCACCGCCAGAATGCGCGCCTGCGCCACGTCCATGCCGATGTGGCCAAACATGTCGCGGTCGGCGCACTGCACCTTGCGCGAGGTGACCACCACCTGCACGCCGCCATGGCGCACCAGCGCCGTGGGGCCAAGGCTGATGCGCGCGCCCGCATAAAACGGCCCGCGTGCGGTGAAGCTACCGTCCGACAGCGCCTCTACCTGCCAGTCGAGGTGCAGCGGCTGATGGCCCGGTTGACCAGAGGTGGCGCCGAGCGGCAGGCTCAGGGTGGCGCCAATCCCCGCCTGGTGGGCGGCTGCGGCAAAGGCCGGGTCAAAAAGATTGGCCAGCGCCGCCCCCTCTGCCCCAAGGCGCACCAGTGCCTCCAGCAGGCCCACGGTGTCGCCATTGCCGCCGGCACCGGGATTGTCCTGGGTATCGGCCAGCACCACAGGTCCGGGGCCGGCATGGGACATGGCATGGCGCACCGCCTCGTCCGGCTGCCACAGGCGGCTGGCAAAGGCCGGCTCCTGTTCGGCCACCAATCGGGCGAGGCCATCTACCGCTGCATTCACCTCATGGGCCGAGCCGCCATAGGCAAAGACGGTGGGGCCGCAATCATGGAAATCTGCCGGCGCAAAGCCCGGGCAGAAGGAGGCCGTGGCCACCCCCATCCCCTCCACCGACGCCACGGCACGGTAAAGGCTGGCCGCCGGCTCAACCAAGGTGCACTGCGAGGTGAGCGGGATCAGATAATCAAGCCGGCGCAGGGCCTTGTCCGGCCGGTCGGCGCGCATCAGCAGGCCACCCAGCAGGTCCGCCGCCCGCGCGCCCGTCGCCCCCATGTCCACATGGGGATAGGTGCGATAGGCGACCATCAGGTCGGCCGTGTGCACCATGCGCTCGGTAACATTGGCATGCAGGTCTAGGCTGGCGATCAGGGCCACGCGCGGGCCGATGGCCTGCCGCACCCGGGCCAGGATCTCGCCCTCGCCGTCATCCACATGGGCGGCCACCATGGCGCCGTGCAGGTCAAGATAGACCGCATCCACCGGCCCCGCCTCTGCCAGGCCGTGCAGCAGCAGGGCCGACATGCGCTCGAACGCATCTTCGGTGACTTGTGCCGAGGGGGTGGCATTGGCCCAGGCCAGCGGCACCAGGCGGAAATCACGTTCCCGCGCCCGCTCGATAAAGCCCGATATGGGGATGTTCATGGCCGGAAAGGCATCCAGCAGGCCCGCCCCCTGTTGCAGGCCCGGCCAGGAATCCGGCTGCACAAAGGCGGCCCAGTCGGCCGGGGCCGGGGCAAAGCAGTTGGTCTCGTGCTGGAAGCCGCCAACCGCCACCTTGTAACGTGCCATGATCCGATCTCTCAGGCAGCCATGCGGCTGGTGGCAAGCCCCAGGATCTCGCAATAGCTGTGCTTCACTTCCATGCGGTGGCCCAGCCCTTTTGCCTTCAGCAAGGCATGCGCCGCCGGCAGGTTATAGCAGGGCACAAAGATCAGGGCGTGATGCTCCACATGGTAGTTCACCCAATAGGGCGCGATGAACAGGCGCGCCAGCGGGTTGGCCAGGGTGGTGCGGGCACTGCCGAGTGGATCGTTGTTGTCGGGCACCATGGCGTGCTCGGCAATATTCCGCACGCGCGTAACCAACTGGTACCAGGTCGCCAGCGGCAGCAGCCACAAGGCGGGGTAGAGCCACCAGTGGCCCGTGGCCGCAAGGCCCGCAAACAGCAGCGCATTGGTGGCAAACATGCCGCCCATCCTGGCGCTCGCCTGTGCCAGACGCTGGCGCCAGCCCATCCCCGCCGGGCCAAAGGCCGCCACCAGCTGGCGGGCGCGCTGGTCGAACGCCGTCTGGCCCGAGATGTCGCGCCACAGCTTGCGATGGAAACTGCTGCGCGTGATGGGAAAGGGCGCCGACAGGGGCAGGTCGGGGTCCTCAGCCTGCTGCGTGTGCTTGTGATGGGTGAAGTGATAGGGCCGATAGGGCCGCAGGTCGGCAAAGGCCGGGAAGGCGCAGAGCCAGTTGGCCGCCCAATCGTTCAGCCAGGCCTTGCGGAACAGCAGGCCATGGGCCGCATCGTGCATCAGAATGACGAGGCCCAGCTGGCGCGTGCCGATGATGGCAACGGCCAGAACGAACGTCAGCGGATTTGGCCACGCCACGAACACTGCCATGGCGCCCAGAATCAGCGCCCAGGCGTGGGCAATGCACAGGCCCGCCCGCAGGTCGGACTTGGCCTTCAGGCTGGCGATTTCGGCATGGCTCAGATGATCAGCAGCGCGCAACATGGCTCACTCTCCCTCAAGCGGCAGAGTGCCACAGATCAGGCCCGGGGCGAAGGCTTGCGTACCCTGGGCGCCGGGTCCCTCGGCAGGGTCGCGATAGTGAGACGCAGGTTAGGCAGCTTGCGCCAGGCAACCGTTTTGGCCCGCCCGGCTGGCACACCCAGCATGCGCAGTTGCAGTTCCGCCACGCGCGATCCGGCTTCACCGCCAAAGTCACCGGAGAGAACGCCGAACAGGGCCGTCATGGTCATGGAGGCGAAGGTGTCGATCAGGAAATCGTCGACCTCCACTGTGAAGGCGCCCTGCCGCGCCCCCCGCTCCAGATCCGCCCGCAAATAGGTAATCACATTGCCGCGCACATCGCGGAAGGCCCAGATCGCGCGGAAGAAAGCGTTGCCCCAGTCGGCCTCGGACGTTGCCAGATCAATGAAACGGCGGGTCGCCATGGCCACGCGTTCCACCGCGTCGTCAACGTCAGCCATGGCTTCGTCCAGCTGGCGGACCAGTTCCTGGGCGATGCTGACAGTCACCGCCAGGGCAATGTCCTGCTTGTCGCGGAAATGCACATAGAAGGTGCCGTTCGCCATATCGGCCAGGCGGGCGATCTCATTGACTGAGGGCGCCTCAAAGCCATCACGGGCGAACAGCTCCACAGCGGCGTCCATAAGGCGTGCACGGGTCCGTGCACTCTTGCCCAGATTGCGGGCCTCATTGGTGAAAAGTCGCGTCGGTCCCAAGGCTTCTGTCTCCGGCTTTACCTGATTCTAGCGCGGAATAAGAAATTGACCAATCTCCCATTTATGACTAAACTCTCATAAAATGCCGGCTCGACAGGCAGAAATATCGGGAGGAGAGGCGCATGGGTGTTCAGCCGATCATCAAGGTAAGGGACGTGGCCTATCCCCGCCTTCAGGTGCCCGACCTCGACATCATGGAAGCCTGGCTACAGGACTTTGGCATGGCGCGTGCCGAACGGCGCGATGATCGCCTGTTCGTGCGCGGCAGCGGCACCGCCCCTTATGTTCACGTCATCCACCAGGGCGCCCCCGCCTTCCTGGGCTTTGCCCTGGAGGCCGCCAGTCGCAGCGATCTCGACCGGATTGCCGACAGCGAGGGGTTCAGCCCCATCACCATTATTGATGCCCCCGGTGGCGGCTGTCGCACCGCCACCCGCGACCCCCTGGGCCTTGAGGTTGAGGTGGTTTTTGGCATTGAGGCGGTTGCGGCACGCGGCAGCCTCGACCCCCGCCCCCTCAACATGGGCGAGCAGTTCCAGCGCATTGGCGCTACCCAGCGCATCAAGTCTGGCCCCAGCCGCATCAAGCGCTTTGGGCACCTTGCACTCAATGTCCGCGATCCAGCGACGACACTGGCCTGGTACCATGCGCGTTTTGGGCTGCTGGCCTCGGACCGGGTGAACGTGGCACCCGGCATGCCCGTTGCCATTTTCACGCGCTGCGACCGCGGGACTGAGCCGACAGACCATCACACGATGCTGTTCGCCAGCGACATGGCATCGGGCGGCGTTTCTGGCCTGAATCACCTGTCGTGGGAAGTCTGCGATATCGACGATGTGCATGTGGGCCGCGAGCATCTGGCTGCCAAGGGGCGCACCCATGAATGGGGCATCGGCCGCCACCTGCTGGGCAGCCAGGTGTTTGACTATTGGCGTGATCCCTGGGGGCACATACACGAACACTGGACCGATGGTGACCAGTTCGACGCCAGCGTGGCGGCTGGCGACCATTCCATCGACATCGGCGCCGTCAGCCAGTGGGGGCCAAACATGCCGGCCACCTTTGGCCGTACCATCGCCCCCAAAACCGCCTGAGGCCTGTCATGAGCGAGATTGAAACCACGGTCCTCATCGTCGGCGGCGGCCCCGTTGGCCTTGTGGGCGCGCAACTGCTGGGTCGCAGGGGGGTGAAGACCCTGGTGGCCGAGAAATATCCCGCGCGCCTGGAGGCCCCCAAGGCCCACGCCCTGAATCCACGCTCGCTGGAGATCTGTGAGGCGGCAGGCCTGCCAATGGACGCCATCCATGCCGTCGCAACGCCCACGGAAGATGGGGCCTATGTGCGCATGGTGGAAACCCTGAGCAAGGCACCCATCGGCGCCATCACCTATGAGCGCCAGGATGCGGCTGTGCGAGCGCTTACCCCCTGGCCCCTGATCAACATCGAGCAGCCACGCTTCGAGGAGATCGTGGAAGGCTCCATCCACTCCCTGCCCAGTGTCGAATTGCGGCGGGGGCTGGAGTGGCTGGAATGTTTGCAGATCGGCAACAGCGTCGTCTCCACCCTGCGCGACCGGACATCGGGCGAGACGGTGAAGGTGCGCAGCCGCTATGTGATTGCCTGTGATGGCGCCAACAGCGCCGTGCGCGATGGCGTGGGCATTGCTATGGATGGGCCGGAGGGCCTAGCCAATCACATGATGATCCACTTCGAGGCGAATCTGCGGCCAGTGGTGAAGGACATCCCGGGCATCCTCTATTTCCTGTTCGGCCCCGGCATCAATGGCGTGCTGATTGCCTATGACATTGAAAAGACCTGGGTGCTGATGCACCCCTGCGGTCCAGACGCAAGCGAGGTGGAATTCGACGAGGCGCGGTGCCGCGCTGCGGTTCTCTCAGCCGTTGGGGCGGATGTGCCAGACCTTGTAATCAAGGGCGTGCGGGGCTGGATGATGTCGGCGCAGGTGGCACGGCGTTATCGCGATGGCCAGGTGTTTCTGGCCGGCGATGCCGGGCACCGCTTCCCGCCCACAGGTGGGCTTGGCCTGAACACCGGCATTGCCGACATCGACAATCTGACCTGGAAGATCGCCACCGTGGAGGCCGGCTGGGCCAGCCCCGACCTGCTGGAAAGCTATGAGCCGGAGCGGCGCATCATTGCCCAGACCAACATGGGGCAGAGCCTGGCCAACGCCTTCCGCATACGGACCCTGTTCGAGGCGTTGGGCTATGCGCCAGACCAGACGGTGACCGCCGATGTCTTCCATGGCCGCCTGGCCGACCCGGCGGGGCGCGCCACCATCGACGAGGCCATCGCCTATCAGAAGGACCATTTCGACAGCCTGCGCCTGCAACTGGGCTATGCCTATTCCGATGCCTTGGCGGGCGACCAGTACCTCCCCATCAGCGAGTTCGCACAGAAATGTGTGGAGGGTGCGCGTCTGCCACATATTGCATTACAGAACAGCGCCTCCACCCTCAATCTCGTCAATCCCGATGGCTTCACGCTGATCACCGGCCGCGAGGGTGCCAGTTGGCACGCCCTGGTGCCGCTGGCTGGGGCACCCCTTGCCTGCAAGGTGGAAGGAGCGGATTTCAGCGTACCCGGCACACCATGGTCAGAGCGCATGGGGCTGGCAGCAACGGGCGCCGTGCTGGTGCGCCCGGATGGTCACATTCTCGCTATCGCCCTCACAGACGACGCCGCAGATATCAGCCGCCTGGGTCAGGCCCTGGCCGGCTGCCTTCGTCCCCAGTTGCAAGGAACCGCGTGATGGATCTTGGATTGAAAGGCCGTCGGGCCCTGGTCTGTGCCTCGTCCCAGGGGCTTGGTTATGCCTGTGCCTTTGCGCTGGCGCGAGAGGGCGCCGAGATCATGGTCAATGGCCGTGACGCCGCCAAGCTTGAGGCCACCCGCGCCCGCATTGCGGGGGAAACCGGCGCCACCGTTCATGCCATTGTGGCCGACCTTGGCGCGATTGAAGGCCGGGCGCACCTTGTGGCTCAGGCCGGCGCCGTCGATATTCTGGTGAATAACAATGCCGGCCCGCCACCCGGTTACTTCGCCAATTGGGACGAGGAAGCGTGGCTTGGGGCCGTGCAGGCCAACATGCTGCCAGCCCTGATGCTGATCCGCAGTTTCCTGCCAGGCATGCAGGCGCAGAAATTCGGCCGCATCGTGAACATTACCAGCGCCATGGTAAAATCACCGCTTGCCCCCATGGGCCTGTCCACTGCTGCGCGCACGGCCCTGACCGCCGCATGCAAGGCTCTAGCGCCAGAGGTTGCAGCCGATAATGTAACCATCAACAGCCTACTGCCGGAACGCTTTGATACCGAGCGCCAACAGAACATGGCGCGCCTTGCCATGGCAATGAAGAAAATCACGTATGAGGAGGCACGCGAGGAAATCGCAAATTCCATCGCTGCCAAACGCTTTGGCCGGCCGGAAGAATTCGGTGATGCCTGTGCCTATCTGTGCAGCGCCCAGGCCGGTTTTATTTCCGGACAGCAGTTGCAGCTGGACGGCGGCTCCTATCGTGGCCTGGTCTGAGATGGGTCACAGTGTCACCATCGCGCCCATTGCCGACGCCCTGACCTTTGCCCGGCTCAATGCGGCCTCTGGCGGCAAGGTCTTGGCTGTAACGAGTTATCAAAATGGCAGGGTTGCGGGCGTTGACCTGTCGTTTCTGCGTGAGGCGCCAGCCGAGGATGCCATTGATCTGCTCAATCGCCTGGGGCATGACGCACTGGAGGCCGCCATTGCGACTGGCAAGGCGAAGATTGAGGTTGATGCAACAGAACTTGACGTGCCGGTAAACCTCAGCCAGACACATATTGCGGTGGGAACAAACTATCCCGAGCACGCGCGGGAATCCGCCGTCAATATCCGGCCCTTCCTGTTCCCAAAATATGTTCAGCCAACGTCAGCCCAGGCCGAAATTCCCGCTGGCGATGGCCTGCTTGATTATGAGGTTGAGCTTTGCCTTGTGCCGCTGGCCCCGTTGGGTGCGGAACAAGGTGCGGTGGGTGGCCTTATTCTGGGCAATGATGTAACCGACCGCGCCGCCCTGCTGCGCAATGTCGATTTGCGCGACCCACAATCCGGAAAGGGCTTCACTACGGGCAAGAGCAGCCCAGGCTTCCTGCCGGTGGGAGACCTGTTCATCGTGCCACGTGACCTTGACCATTTCATCGCCGGACTTGAACTGAAGCTCTCGGTAAATGGCATCAGCCGGCAATCTGGGCCTGTCACCGACTGGATCTGGGATTTCGCGGAAATCCTGAAGCAGGCGCACGCCAAACGGCATGTGAAATGGCAATGGCGCGAGGGCATTTCGCAACTCGCCTTTACTGACAGCGGGGCAATACCTGCGCGCACGCTGATCATGGCCGGTACACCAGCCGGCACAATCTTCCAGGGCGTGCCAAAGGGTGACCGGATTGTCGGCCTCCTGCAATGGCTGCTGACAGGGTGCAGGCGGCCCCTGCTGAAGCAGGTGATTGAACGCTACATTTCCCGGAGTACCTCCCGGCGCACCTATCTGCAGAAAGGTGACCTCGTCACCATCTGCGTGGATCGCCTAGGCATGCTCAGTAACCGCATTGTCTGACCCACAATCAGCCCAGCCGCTCCAGCCGCACCGGCATGCCGTCGCGCGGGCGCGGAATGGGGAACATGGCAAAGTCATCGCGCTTTGCCTCTGGCGCCAGTGAGATGCTGTTGGTTGCCAGCAGGTGATGCAGGAAGACCTTGGCCTGCATATAGGCAAAGTGCAGCCCCAGACACATATGCGCCCCGCCACCAAAAGGCACCCAGGCGTATTTGTGGCGGCCCTTGGTGTTCTCCACCGTGAAGCGGGTGGGATCAAAGCGCTCGGGATCGGGCCACAGTTCCGGCAGGCGGTGGGTCAGCATGACACTGGCCGATACCATGGTGCCCGCCGGGATGGTGTGGTTGCCCACCACCAGATCCGTCAGTACGCGGCGCGGGATGCCGGGCACGGGCGGCAGCAGGCGCATGGCCTCCTTGAACGCCATCTCAAGGCGCTCAAAGCTTCCGAGGTTCTCATAGGTGATCTCGGGGTTTTCCCGGATCTCTTGCCGCACCCACTCCTGCCATTCCGGGTTGGCGGCCAAGTAATAGATGGTGGAACTCAGCGACGAGGTTAGCGTGTCGTGCGCTGCCATCATCAGGAAGTTCATGTGGTCGATGACTTCCTGGTCGCTCAGCAGGTTGCCGTCATCGTCGCGGGCATTGCAGAACTGGGTGAAGAAGTCCTCCCCCTCCCGCCCCCGGCGCGAGGGAATCTCGCGGGCAAAGAAGGCCGACATGTATTTGCGGCCGCGCACGCCGCGCCACATCTGGGTGCCGGGAATGGGCACGCGGATGGGGGTGACGGCGGCCTGCACCATGTCGACAAAGGCGCGGTTGATCCGCTCGGCCTCCGGCCCCCAGGGCAGACCCAGGAACGAGGTGGCGGCAAGGTCGAGCGTCAGCTTCTTGATCGCCGGATAGAACTTGAATTCGCCGGGCCAGGCGTCCACGCCGCGCGCAATGCCGTCTTTCAGCGCGCCGAAGTAATGGCGCATCGGCTCCTGCTTGAAGGCGACGGACAGGGTCTTGCGGTGGGCACGATGCTCGGGATCGTCCATCAGCATCAGGCCACGGGGAAACAGGCGCCACAAAAAGGCATGCCAGCCCTGTTCCGAGGAAAAGATCCGCTCCTTGTTGAACAGCAAAAGCTCGTTGCCCTCAGGCCCGATAAGGTTAACGCCCCATCCGCCAAAATTCGTCCGGAACACCGGCCCAAAGGCGGCATAGGCCCGCTGTACCTCGCCCAGGGGATCGCGCAGCACCCTCAGCATGCGGAAAATACCCTTTTCGCTGCGGGGATAGCCGGGCAGATGAGCCAGATCGTCGAAATCGCGCAGGGGCAACTTGGCCATGCGGTCGGCAGGTGTCTCGAAGGCCTGGCGGTCGGTGGGGGCGTTCATGGTTAATCCTTCGGACGCAGCGCGCACATGCCATTTATAAGTAGAGTGAATTCAGGAGGAGGCAATGACAATTCGTCATCGCCGCCGCCCCGCCCTGTTGCAAGGTCCCTCCCCCCACCGGGGCTTGCAAGCCCTTGGGGATGAGGCAAGGTGGCCCAAACACCCTGCATGGCGCAGGCAGACCTTGGGGGGCGACAATGGGCGAGCGCAGGATTTCCATCGAGACGAAGGCAGGGCTTCTGGAAGGCTTCTGCGACACCCGCTTCGAAGGCGTGCTTGATGCCTTTGTCACCAATTTCGAAAGCCGGGGCGAGGTTGGGGCAAACGTCGCCCTCACTCTCGACGGGAAGCCGGTGGTGGACCTTTGGGGCGGCCGCAAGTCCAAGGAAGGCGCCCCCTGGACGTCGGATACCATGTGCACGATCTTTTCCTCCACCAAGGGGGCGCTGGCGCTGGCGGCCCACATGCTGGTGGATCGTGGCCTGCTCGATCTTGATGCGCCGATCACCGATCTCTGGCCCGAATTCGGCGCTGGTGGCAAGGAAACGGCGCTGGTCTCCATGGCGCTCTCTCATTCGGCCGGCGTCCCCCATTTTCGCGCCAAACTGGAGCCGGGTTGCCTCAATGATTATCAGGCCATGGTCGATGTGGTCGCAGCCGAAGAGGCCTTCTGGTCGCCGGGGTCGCGGGTTGGCTATCAGGCAATGACCATGGCCTGGACGGTGGGCGAACTTGTCCACCGCGCCGCCGACAAGCGCTTTGGCGCCTTTTTCCGCGATGAGATCGCCGGCCCCCTTGGCCTCGATTTCTGGGTGGGCCTGCCGGAGGAACTGGAGCCACGGGTGGCCCGCATGCACGCGGCCCGGTTCGATCCCAATGCGCCACCCACGCGCTTTGTTGCCAAGGCCATGGGCGACCGCACCTCGGCCGCCAGCTATTTCCTGCGTGATACCGGACGGTTACTCGACGTCAATTCCCGCGCCTGCCACGCCGCCGAAATCGGCTCGGCTAATGGCATCGCCAATGGCCGGGCGCTGGCGGGCATGTATGCGGCACTCGCCAATGGGGGCAGCATCGGAGGCAAGCATTTTGTGGGGTCGGATACGCTGACGCGCATGGGCCGCGTGGTCTCGGCCACCCATGATGATGCAACGCTGTGCATCCCCACGCGCTTTGCGCTCGGCTTCATGAAGGCCATGGACAATCGCCGGCTGGAAAATTCGCCGGACTCAAGCGTGATCCTGTCTGACCCTGCCTTCGGACATGTGGGTGCAGGCGGGTCCATCGGCTTTGCCGATCCCGCCTGCCGCCTGTCCTTTGGCTATACGATGAACCAGATGGGGCTGGGCCTGCTGCTCAACCCCCGTGGCCAGTCCCTGGTCGACGCCACCTATCAGGCGCTTGGCTATCGCACCAATGCAGGTGGCGTCTGGACCGACTGAGGGGGATCCCCTCAGCGCTTCAGGATGGAACGCCCGGCATAACGGGCGACATTGCCCAGCTGCTCCTCGATGCGGATCAGCTGGTTGTACTTGGCGGTGCGGTCGGCGCGGGCGAGTGAGCCCGTCTTGATCTGGCCGCAGTTCAGCGCCACCGCCAGATCGGCGATGGTGGCATCCTCGGTCTCGCCCGAACGGTGCGACATCACAGTGTTCCAGCCGGCGCGGTGGGCCATGTCCACGGCCTCCAGCGTCTCCGACAGGGTGCCGATCTGGTTTACCTTGACCAGCAGGGCATTGGCACAGCCCTTGGCGATGCCATCGACAATGCGCTTGGGGTTGGTCACGAACAGATCGTCGCCCACCAGCTGGACCTTGGACCCCAGGGCGCTGGTGAGGGCGGCCCAGCCCTCCCAATCATCCTCGGCCATGCCGTCTTCAATGGAGACGATGGGATAGCGCGCCGTCAGGTCCTGCCAATAGGCAACCAGACCGGCAGAATCGAGGCTGCGCCCCTCCCCCGCCAGCTCATATTTGCCCTTCTTGTAGAACTCGGTTGAGGCCGCATCGAGGGCCAGCGTCACGTCCTCGCCGGGCCTGTAGCCGGCGGCCTCGATGGCGCGCATGACAAAATCAAGGGCATCGGCGGTGGACTTCAGCGCCGGGGCAAAGCCGCCCTCGTCGCCCACGCCGGTGGCAAGGCCAGCGGCGGACAGGGCCGACTTCAGCTTGTGGAAGATCTCGGCGCCCATGCGCACGGCCTCGGCAAGGCTGGGGGCCGAGACGGGCTGGATCATGAATTCCTGAACGTCGATGGGATTGTCGGCATGGGCGCCGCCATTGATGATGTTCATCATGGGCACCGGCAGAACCCGGGCCGCCGGGCCACCCACATAGCGCCACAGCGGGATCCCCGCCTCGATCGCCGCCGCCTTGGCTGCGGCGAGGCTGACGCCGAGGATGGCATTGGCGCCAAGGCGGCCCTTGTTGGGGGTGCCGTCCAGTTCGATCATCACGGCGTCGAGGGCCAGCTGGTCTTCCACCTCGAAGCCCGACAGGGCATCAAAGATCTCGCCATTGACGGCGTCCACTGCCTGCAATACGCCCTTGCCGCCATAGCGGCTGCCGCCATCGCGCTTTTCCACCGCCTCATGGGCACCCGTGGAGGCGCCAGAGGGCACGGCGGCGCGGCCGACGGCGCCGGTTTCCAGCACCACATCCACCTCAACCGTGGGATTGCCCCGGCTGTCGAGGATTTCGCGGCCCCTGATATCGATAATCGCGGTCATGATGGCTCCCGGCTGGATCTGGCGGTGTTCCTACAGGCGGCAGGCGTGCGCTTCAAGCGGCCGCCTTGGCAAGACGGTCAAAGGCGACAAGCTTGGCGACCAGGGCCGGCAACTGGTCAAACGGCACCATGTTCGGGCCATCTGACGGGGCGCTGTCCGGGTCGCGGTGCGTTTCCATGAAGACGGCGGCCACACCCACGGCCACGGCAGCGCGCGCCAGCACCGGCACGAAACGGCGGTCACCACCGCTGGTCTCCCCCTGCCCGCCTGGCTGCTGCACCGAATGGGTGGCATCAAAAACCACGGGGCACCCGGTTTCGGCCAGGATCGGCAGGGCCCGCATGTCGGAGACAAGGGTGTTGTAACCAAACGAGGCGCCGCGTTCGCACAAAAGGGTGTTCATGTTGCCGGTGCCGTCTATCTTGGCCGCGACATGGCGCATGTCCCAGGGTGCCAGGAACTGGCCCTTCTTGACATTGATCGGCTTGCCCGTGTTGCCGGCCGCCACCAGCAGATCCGTCTGCCGGCTGAGAAAGGCCGGGATCTGCAGCACGTCGACAACCTTGGCAACCTCGGCGCACTGGTCGGGCAGATGCACATCGGTGATCACCGGGCAGCCAAATTTTGCCCGGATCTCGGCAAAGATCGGCAGCGCCACATCAAGGCCGATGCCCCGGTTGGAGCGCGCGCTGGTGCGGTTTGCCTTGTCGAAGGACGATTTATAGATCAGGCCAATTCCGACAGAGCGGGCCATTTCGACCAGAGATCCCGCCATGTCGAAGGCATGGTCGCGGCTTTCCATGGCACAGGGTCCGGCGATCAGCACGAACGGCAGATCGTTGCCAAGCGTCACCGCGCCGGCGAGACCATCGCCAACCTTGACGTGACGGGGCGCGCTCATGGGCAATACTCCTGAACCTTGGGCAGATGCTGTGGCTAGACGAGGCGCGACTGGGCCAGTGCAGCCCGTACAAAGGCCGCAAACAGGGGATGGGGATCAAAGGGCTTGGACTTCAACTCGGGATGGTACTGGACGCCCACGAACCAGGGATGGTCGGGGATCTCCACCGTCTCCGGCAGAACGCCGTCGGGCGACAGGCCACTGAACAGCAGGCCGCGCGCCTCCAGCTGCTCCACATAGTTGATGTTCACCTCAAAGCGGTGGCGATGCCGCTCGTGGATGGTGGTGGCGCCGCCATAGATCTCGGAAATGCGGGTGCCAGGCTTCAGATGCGCCTCATAGGCCCCCAGGCGCATGGTGCCGCCCAGGTCGCCACTGGCGGTGCGCCGTTCAACCTGATTGCCGCGCAGCCACTCGGTCATCAGGCCAACCACGGGATCATCGCAGGGGCCGAATTCGGTGGAGGATGCGCCATGCAGGCCGGCCAGATTGCGCGCTGCCTCGATCACGGCAATCTGCATGCCAAAGCAGATGCCGAAATAGGGCACCTTGCGGGTGCGGGCGAAATTGGCGGCGGCAATCTTGCCCTCGACGCCACGCTTGCCAAAACCGCCCGGCACCAGGATGCCATCAACGCCTTCAAGATGTACGACGGCGTCCTCATCCTCGAAGATCTCGGACTCGAGCCACTCAAGGTTGACGCGGACATTGTTGGCAATGCCACCATGCACCAGCGCCTCGGCCAATGATTTGTAGGCATCCTTCAGGCCGGTGTACTTGCCGACGATGGCAATGTTCACCTCGCCCTCGGGGCTTGTGACGCGCTCGTGAATGTCTTCCCAGCGCTTGAGGACTGGCGGGGCGCCCTCAGGAATGCCAAAGGCCTCCAGCACGCGGTCGTCAAAGGCCTCGGCGTGATAGGACAGCGGCACGTCATAGATCGAGCCAACGTCCAGCGCCTGGATCACGAATTCCGGGCGGACATTGCAGAACAGGCCGATCTTGCGCCGCTCAGCCTCCGGCACCTGGCGGTCGCAACGCACCAGCAAAAGGTCGGGCTGAATGCCGATGGAGCGTAGTTCCTTCACCGAATGCTGGGTCGGCTTGGTCTTGAGCTCACCCGCAGACGGAATATAGGGCACCAGGGTGAGATGGATGTAGAGCGAGCGGCCAAGCGGCAGATCGTTGCCCAACTGGCGGATGGCTTCCAGGAACGGCAGGCTCTCGATATCGCCAACGGTGCCGCCGATCTCCACAAGCACGAAATCGGTGCCCTCGGTATCGGCCAGCACGAAGTCCTTGATGGCATCGGTGACGTGGGGAATCACCTGCACCGTCCCGCCCAGATAGTCGCCGCGGCGCTCTTTCTGCAGGATGGTCTGGTAGATGCGCCCGGTCGTCACATTATCGGACTGGCGCGAGGGCACGCCCGTGAAGCGCTCGTAGTGCCCCAGATCAAGGTCGGTCTCGGCCCCGTCGTCGGTCACATAGACCTCGCCGTGCTGATACGGGCTCATGGTCCCGGGATCGACGTTCAGATAGGGGTCGAGCTTGCGCAGTCGAACGCTATAGCCACGCGCCTGGAGGAGCGCGCCAAGGGCTGCGGAAGCGAGCCCCTTGCCAAGTGAGGAGACCACGCCGCCGGTGATGAAGATAAACCGCGTCATGGGCGGACAGTATAACCGAGGCGGGGCGAGTCGCCATACCGAAAGGTTCCGGCGAGAAAGCCCGCCGGAAACAAGAGCATGATCATCGTTCTGGCCTCAGGGGTTCTGGGGAACGCTTGGCGCGGCGGGTACGGCAGGCGTCGCCGGCTGGGCAGGCGCCGATGGTGCGCCCGAAACCGGGGCCACAGGCACATCCATGATCGAGGTGGGCGCCTTGTTGAGATTGGCAATGATTGCCAGACCGATGCTGGTGGCCATGAACAGGCCACCAAGGATGGAGGTTGCCTTGGTCAGGACATCGGCAGCGCCACGTCCGCTCATGAAGCCGCCACCTCCGCCAATGCCGAGCGCGCCCCCTTCGGAGCGTTGCAGAAGCACCACCACCACAAGGGCGACGGCAATCAGAAGATGAACGACGATCAGGGCGGCAAGCATGAAGCAGGTCCAGATCTCTGCCCCCGGCGGCCTCAGCCGGGCGCGTGAACAATTATGCCGCCCCGGAGGGTGGCCATCGGCGGACTTCTACACCCCGCACGCTGATTTGGAAAGCCAGCCGCGCCAGGGCCCCAAATCCTCAGGCCGTCGGGACGGCGGAGGCGATGCCCCAGAAATCGGCCGCCTTCAGGCTGGCGCCACCAACCAGCGCGCCGTCAACGTCAGCAAGACCCAGAATGGCGGCCGCATTCGCCGGCTTGACCGAGCCGCCATAAAGAATGCGCATGCCGGCGGCCACCGTGTCACCAAACGCATCGGCAACGCGGGCTCGCAGATGGGCGTGAACCTCGGCGATCTGGTCGTTGGTGGGGGTGAGGCCGCTGCCAATGGCCCAGATGGGCTCATAGGCAATCACGGTGTTTGACGCCTTGGTGTCGGCTGGCAGCGAGGCCGCAAGCTGTCGCGCGACCACTTCAAGGGCATGGCCGGCCTCGCGCTCCGCCAGGGATTCGCCAAGGCAGACGATGGGTGCCAGGCCCGCAGCGTGCGCAGCCATGGCCTTGGCGGCAACCATGGCATCGCTTTCGCCATGTTCGGCCCGCCGCTCGCTATGGCCCACGATCACCCATCTGGCCCCAAGACTGGCCAGCATGGCGGCGGCGATGTCGCCCGTGTGCGCACCATTGGCCATGGCGTGGCAATCCTGGCCGCCAATCATCAGGCGTGAGCCGCCAGCCCGCTGGACCGCCGCACCGGTCAGCGTGGCCGGCGGGCAGATCACGATATCGGCCGTCGGCCAACCCGCTGCCTCGGCAAGGGAGAGAAAGCCATCGATCTCGTCGAGGCTTGCCAGAGTGCCATTCATTTTCCAGTTGCCAGCTACAAGCGGCCGCCTGATCGCGCTCATGATCACCCCATCTGCCCAGGCCGGAACGGCCTCGCTCCGTGCGCTGCGGCTTTAGCAGAATGCCCCTGCCACGGGAAACCCCCGACCGGTCCGGTGACAGGCCAGCAAGACAGAAAGACCCGTCTGTTGATGCGAAGCCTGCACGCCTTGCGGCGCGATGGGGGCCTACCTATCATGCCGCTCTTCAACCAAGCTGAGACTCTGCATATGTTGCAATGGATCCGCCAGGGCGCAGGCTCCTGGATCATCAAGGTTTTCCTGGGTCTCCTGATCGTGAGTTTCGCGGTGTGGGGCATCGGTGACATCTTCCGTGGCCGGACGAGGACAACCGCGATCAAGGCGGGAGATGTCGAGGTCTCTGAAAACGAGCTTGCCGAGGCGTTCAAGCGCGAACTGCGCCGCTTTCAGCAAAGCCTTGGCCCCTCTGTCACCGCCGAGCAGGCAATCGCCTTTGGCCTTGACCGCCAGGTGCTGGCAGACACGATTTCACGCGCCGTTCTTGATGCCCGCTCTGCAGGCCTTGATGTTGCGGCGTCCGATGAAACGGTCCGTCGTTCCATAGCCGAGATCAAGGCGTTCCAGGGACCCGCCGGGTTCGACCGCATTCAGTACGAATCCATCCTGCAGCAGAATGGACTTTCCGAAGGCCGCTTCGTTGCGCAGCTGAAGAGCGACCTGAAGCGGCGCCAACTGGTGGAGTCCGTTGTTTCCGGCGTGCCAGTTCCCGCCAGCCTTGGTGAAGCCCTGCATATCTATCGTGGTGAGCGGCGGGTCGCCGAACTGTTCGTCATCACAGCTGCCTCGATCAAGGGTGTGACAGCACCGGACGATGCGACACTGGAGGCCTATCACAAGGCCAATGCCGAAACATTCACCGCGCCCGAGTACCGCAAGCTGACCCTGCTGGAAGCAGAGCCCGCTGATATTGCCAAGTCCCTCGACGTCACCGACGCCGAGATCCAGGCCGCCTATGACGAGCGCATCGACGAATTCGTGACGCCCGAAAAGCGCGATGTGCTGCAGATCGTGACCTCGGACGAGGCCAAGGCGCGCACGGCGCAACAGCGGATCGCCACCGGCGAAGATTTCCTCAAGGTCGCCACCGAGGTTGTCGGTCTGAAGGAAACCGATGTGGCCCTGGGCGAGATCGAGAAGGACAATCTGCCGGGCGACCTGGGCGATGCCGTATTCGCTCTTGCAGCCAAGAAGGTGAGCGAGCCCCTCAAGTCATCGTTCGGCTTTCACGTGTTCATGGTGCGCTCCATCACACCCGGCCTGAAGCTGACCCTGAATGATGTGAAGGGAAAAGTTACGGAACAGGTGCGCCTGGCCCATGCTGGCGACCGCATTGCAACCCTGAGCAACGAGTTGCAGGACGCCCTGGCCGGCGGCACCTCGCTTGAGGATGCGGCGCAGAAGTTTGGCGCCACTGTCCGCGTGATCGAAAATACCAACGTCCGTGGCCTTGATCTCAAGGGCGCCAAAGTAGCCCTGCCTCCCTATGAGACGCTGCTTGCCGATGCCTTTGCAGCCGCCACGGGGGCAAATGGCGATCTGCATGAGACGGCCACCGGCGGTATCGTTGTGGTGCGCGTGGACAGCGTGACACCGGCCTCCCTCAAGCCCCTCGACACTGTCCGGGCCGAAGTGACCGCAGCCTGGACAGCCGAGGAAAAGCAGCGTCGTGCCCTTGCTGCTGCCGACAAGCAGGCCGAGGCCGCGCGTGGCGGCAAGAGCCTTGGGGATCTTGCCAAGGCGGCGGGCAGCCCGCTGTCAGCCACCCTTCCCCTTACCCGCACCACCGAGGATGCAGATCCCAATGTTGCGGCGGTCCTGCTGGGGAAACTCTTTGCTGCGCAGGTGGGGGATGTGATCACAGCGGCAACGCCAAAGGGTGACGGCGCCGTGGTTGCCCGGTTGAAAACCGTGCTGCCGGTTGACCTCAAGGCAGAAGCCATTGCGGTCCAGTCCACCCGCGACAAGCTGGGCCGGAACCTGGCCGATGATCTGCTCGCGCAGTTCCAGGCCTCGTCCCAGGCAGATGTGGGGCTGACCACCGATGAAACCCTGATCCGCCGTGCCCTTGGCGGCGATACCCGGGGCTAATCATGGCCAATTCCCCAGGCTTTGAGGACTTCCGCACAAGCTATGAGGCTGGCAAGCCGGCCGTGCTGTGGACGACCCTTGTGGCAGATCTCGACACGCCGGTGTCGGCCCTGCTGAAGCTTGGTCGCGGGGAGCCGATGAGCTTCCTGCTGGAGTCCGTCGAGGGCGGCGCGGTGCGCGGGCGCTATTCGATCATCGGGCTGAAACCCGATCTCGTGTGGCGCGCCCATGGGACGACGGCGGAAATCAACCGCCAGGCGCGGACCCGGCCCGATGCGTTTGAACCGGTGGCAGAAGATACGCTCGCCAGCCTGCGCAAGCTGGTGGCGGAGTGCCGCATTGATCTGCCGCCAGAACTGCCCCCCATGGCGGCCGGCCTGATCGGGTATTTCGGCTATGACATGGTGCGCCTGGTGGAGCGCCTGCCCAATGTGAACCCCGACAAGCTGGGTGTTCCCGACGGCCTGTTCATGCGCCCCACGCTTATGGCGATCTTTGACTCCGTCAAGGATGTCATCACGGTCATCACGCCCGTCTGGCCAGAAGCGGGGGTTGCCGCCAAGGCAGCCTATGCCCGCGCAGAAGAACGCCTGAATGATGCGGTTGATGATTTCGAGCGCAGCCTGCACATAGCCTCGGCACCTGCAGAAGCGCTTGCCCCCCTACCCGCCCCGCAGTCAAACGTGACACGCGCCGAGTATCACGCCATGGTTGAGAAGGCCAAGGCATATATCCGGGCGGGCGACATCTTCCAGGTGGTGCCAAGCCAGCGCTTCCGCATTCCTTTTGCCCTGCCACCCCTGGCGCTTTACCGCGCGCTGAGGCGGACCAATCCCTCGCCCTTCATGTTCTATCTGGATCTTGGCGGCTTTGCGGTTGTGGGCTCGTCACCGGAGATTCTGGTGCGTCTGCGCGACGGCGAGGTGACCATCCGTCCCATCGCTGGCACCCGGCCGCGCGGCCAGACCCCGGCGGAGGATCTGGCGCTGGAGCAGGACCTGCTCTCGGACCCCAAGGAACTGTCCGAGCATCTGATGCTGCTGGATCTTGGGCGCAATGATGTGGGGCGTGTCTCACGCGTGGGCACGGTCCGCGTGACCGAGAAGAACATTGTCGAGCGCTACAGCCACGTCATGCATATTGTCTCCAATGTGCAGGGCCAGATCGACCCCAAATATGACGCCATCGATGCCCTGCTGGGTGGCTTTCCGGCCGGCACGGTCTCGGGCGCACCCAAGGTGCGCGCCATGGAGATCATCGACGAGCTGGAGCCGGAAAAGCGCAATATCTATGGCGGCGGCGTTGGCTATTTCTCGGCCAATGGCAGCATGGATACCTGCATCGCCTTGCGCACGGCGGTGGTCAAGGACGGCGTGATGTATGTCCAGGCTGGCGGCGGCGTGGTGGCCGACAGCGATCCCGAAATGGAATATCAGGAAACCGTGAACAAGGCCCGCGCCCTGGTGCGTGCGGCCGAGGAAGCGGTCCGCTTTGCCTCATCAGCCGAGCGCGGCCAATAGGGTTTGCCAATAGGTCTGCAGGTACGCTGTCTCAGTCCGTAAGGCCCCTGGCCACCACGGCTGAGACAGGCACCAGAACAAAACCCCGCGCCTGCGCCTGGGGTATCCAGCGGCGCAGGGTGGCGATGGTCTCGGGATGAGGGTGGCCAATCGCAATGGCGGCCCCCTGGGCGCGCGCCCGGCGCTCGGTCTCGGCCAGCCGGGCTTCGATATCGCCCGTATCAACCTCATTATCCAGAAAGACATCGCGGCTGGCGGTTGGTACCCCATGCCGGCGGGCCATCTCGGTGCCCACCGTGCTTGCAGTGGTGCGGCTGTCGACAAACAGCAGCCCCCGGCGCTTCAGCGCCTCCATCAGCATGCTCATGCCATCGGGATCAGCGGTAAAGCGGCTGCCCATGTGGTTGTTGATCCCGACAAAACCATCGAAGCGGCCAAGGCTCCAGACAATGCGGCGGCTGAGTTCGGCGGGGGCAAGCCCGACCGCCAATGGGTTCGGCCCTGGGTCTTCGCGGTGGTCCAGCGGCTCCATGGGGACGTGCAGCATGATCTCGTGGCCACGGGCGCGCGCCGCCGCCACCTGTGCCGGCGCATCAGACGCATAGGTCATGAACGATAGGGTCACGGGTGCATCGAGGGCGATCGCCAGTTCGGCGTTTTGCCGCGCCACCCCGACATCATCGATCAGGATGGCAATCATCGGTCGCCCATCGTCCGCCGACGCCTTGCCCGCATTGAGCCGCCATGCCGGTGAGGTCGGCCCAAGAACGGCGGCTGGAACGGCCGCAGCTGGTGACACCGAGGGTGGCGTCGGTGGCACAACGGGTACCGCAGCCGGGGGAGGAAGCGGTTGCGGAACCAATGTCAGGTCCGGGGGCTCCATCTGGGCGGCAACCCTGTTTTGCGGCAGCGGCCACACGGCCCAGGCGGGTTTTTCCCAGCTGGTGCTGGCCGGCTCGCCACGCGACATGGTGACGTCAGCCGATACAGTTGGCACGGTGCGCGCATAAATGCCGGTGATCATTGCGACACTGGCAAAAGTCAGCACAGCGCCTGCCAGAACCAGGTAGCGACGGGTCGACCACGGGGCGCGCTTTTTCGGCACCGGTGGCGGCTCAACCTGATCCGTTTC
The DNA here is from genome assembly GCA_947379865.1 of Acetobacteraceae bacterium. GTDB lineage: Bacteria > Pseudomonadota > Alphaproteobacteria > Zavarziniales > Zavarziniaceae > CANCOY01. Next base: position 40,491 of record CANCOY010000004.1, on the reverse strand, counting down.
ATGCCATCCGTGGGCCACGGCATGTTCCCCCAAAGCGACTCGCGCCAGAGGCAACTTTAATTTATGCGCCCTTCAGGCGGAAGGGCGTCGTGCCCCGGCCGGCTGGTCGGGATAATGGCGTGGGCGCCAGCGCCGCAGCAAAAGCGCATTGGTCACCACGCTTACGCTGGAGAAGGCCATGGCAGCCCCAGCAAGGCCCGGGCTTAGAAGGCCGGCAGCGGCAAGCGGCACACCAACAATGTTATAGGCAAAGGCCCAGAACAGATTACCCCGGATCTTGTTCCAGGTGGCCCGCGCCACCAGCAGGGCATCGGCCACCAGGCGTGGATCGCCCCGCATGACGGCAATCCCTGCGGTCTCCAGTGCCACGTCCGTGCCGGTTGCCATGGCAATGCCGACATCGGCCGCCGCAAGGGCGGGCGCATCATTGATGCCGTCGCCAACCATCGCCACCACACGCCCCTCGGCCCGAAGCTCGGCGATCACTGCAGCCTTCTGTTCCGGGCCTACATTGGCCCGGACGCGGGGAATGCCCAGGTCGCGCGCCACGGTCTCGGCCACAGGGGCGGCGTCGCCCGTCAGCAGCAGGGTTGCGATCCCCATCTCTGCCAGCGCGCGAATGGCCGCCAGCGCCTCAGGCTTTTCGGCATCAGCCAGACCGATGAGGCCAAGGGCCTGGTGAGCTTCGGCGTCGGCCACCCACATCAGGGAGCGCCCGGCCGCCATGAGGCGGGCTGCCGCCCCCTCCAGAGGCTGCATGGCAATCCCCTGCCCCTCCATCAGCCGGGCATTGCCAAGGATCACTTGCCGACCGGCCACGGTGGCCAGAACACCCTGCCCCGGCACCGCCCGGAAGGCCTGGGGGTCGGAGGTGGACAGGCGACGGACTTCTGCTTCGGCACATATGGCGCGGCCAAGCGGGTGCTCGCTGCCGCGCTGGGCCGATGCCGCCAGAGCCAGAAGATCCTGTTCCTCAATGCCTGGCGCCGGAATGATATCCGTTACAATGGGGCGGCCCTGGGTCAGGGTCCCCGTCTTGTCAAAGACGACAAGGTCCACCCTGTGGGCGCGCTCCAGGGCTTCGATGTCGCGGATCAGGATCCCTGCGCGAGCCGCTGCACCGGTGCCGGCGACAAGTGCCGCCGGCGTGGCAAGCCCAAGGGCGCACGGGCAGGCAATGACCAGAACCGAGACGGCCGCCACAAGCGCCCCCTCAAGCCCCGCCCCCACCAGCAGCCAGCCTCCGAAGGTCAGCACCGCAAGGGCCACAATCACTGGGACAAACACAGCCGAGACCTTGTCCACCAGGCGCTGCACGGGCGCTTTGCTGGCCTGCGCGCCCTCCACAAGGCGCACGATGCGGGCGAGTGTGGTTGCCGCCCCCACGGCCGTGGCGCGCACCTTCAGACGACCGGGGCCGTTGACGGTGCCGCCGATCACCCGGTCGCCGGGGAGCTTTTCAACCGGCAGCCCTTCACCCGTGATCATCGCCTCGTCAAGGTCGCTGCTGCCGTCCTCGATGATGCCATCAACGGCCACGCGTTCGCCCGGACGTACCACCACTAGATCGCCCACGAGGACTTCGGCAGCGGCAATATCGGCTTCGACGCCGTCGCGTTCCACCCGGGCAAGGTCAGGCCGCAGGGCCATCAGGGCGCGGACGGCAGCGGCAGTGCCACGGCGGGCGCGCGCTTCCAGCCACTTGCCCAGTATCACAAAGGTGATGATCGCCGCAGACGCCTCGAAATAGAGGTGCCCTTCCATGGCCTTGCCGGCAAAGACAAGCCAGAAGCTGTAGAAATAGGCGGCCGAGGTGCCCAGGGCCACCAGCAGATCCATATTGCCGGCCCCTGCCCTCAGGGCCTTCCAGGCATTGCGATAGAAGCGCCCGCCAATGCCGAATTGCACCACGGTCGCCAGCACAGCCTGCACCAGCGGCGCCATATGGAGCATGCGTCCAAACAGCTCGGCCACCATGGGGGCCATCAGGATGGCAGTAATCAGGGCCGATACAATCAGGAACAGGTGTTCATGGCTGCCGGTGGCATCGGCGCGGGGTGGGCTGGAGACCGTTACCGCTTCATGCAGCGTGGCCTCGTAACCGGCATCGACAACGGCAGCAATCAGAGCATCAGGGGCAACGCCAGCCCCCGCAAGGCTGATCCGTGCCGTCTCAAGGGCCAGGTTTACGCTGGCTGCGGTCACCCCCGGCACCGCCGCCAAGGCGCGCTCCACCCGGCCGGCGCAGGCCGCACAGGTCATGCCGGTGATGTCGAGATCGATGGTGTCGGCAGAAGCTTTGGTGGTGACCATGACGCTCAGTTGGGCGCCTTCGCGCCCGCGGGGTCAAGCCTGATCAATGGAGGATCTGGCTGAGGAACTGTCTGGTACGTTCAGACGACGGCGCATTAAAGAACTGCTCGGGGGCTGCGGCCTCCACGATCTCGCCCTGGTCCATGAACACCACGCGGTTTGCCACGGTGCGCGCAAAGCCCATTTCGTGGGTTACACAGAGCATGGTCATGCCGTCCTCAGCGAGGCTGACCATCACATCCAGCACTTCCTTGATCATCTCAGGATCAAGGGCGGAGGTTGGTTCATCGAACAGCATGATGCGCGGGTTCATGCACAGGGCGCGGGCAATGGCGACACGCTGCTGCTGCCCACCGGAAAGCTGCCCGGGATATTTCCGGGCCTGTTCGGGGATGCGCACCCGCTCAAGATAGGACATGGCAAGGGCCTCAGCCTCGGGCCGTGGCATGTGGCGGACCCAGATCGGTGCCAGGCAGAGATTTTCCAGCACGGTCAGATGCGGGAACAGGTTGAACTGCTGGAACACCATGCCGACCTCGCGGCGGATCCCGTCGATCCGTTTCAGGTCCGAGGTCAGTTCAATGCCATCAACCACGATCTGGCCGCGCTGGTGCTCTTCCAGCCGGTTGATACAGCGGATCATGGTCGACTTGCCCGACCCCGAGGGGCCGCAGACCACAATGCGCTCACCCTTTTCAACCGTCAGGTTGATGTCTTTCAGCACATGAAAGTCACCATACCATTTGTGCATGCCAATGATCTGGATGGCGGGACCGGTACTGGGTGTGGCGGGGGTCATGATGCGGTCCTCATCGACGACGGTGGCCGGTCTCGAGGCGGCGCTCGAGAGCCTGGCTGTAACGGGACATGGCAAGGCAGAAGCAACCAAAGACAAAGGCGGCAAAGACATAGCCTTCAACCGATGAGCCCAGCCATTCGGGATTGGTAGAGGCGGTCTGGACCATGCCCAACAGATCAAACAGCCCGATGATTGCCACCAGGGTGGTATCCTTGAACAGGCTGATGAAGCTGTTGACGATGCCGGGAATGACCAGCTTGAGGGCCTGGGGCAACACGATCAGCCCCATGGTGCGGGTATAGTTGAGGCCAAGCGCCTGCGCCGCCTCGATCTGGCCCCTGGGAATGGCCTGGAGACCGCCCCGGATGACCTCTGCCATATAGGCCGAGGCAAAGAGCGAGATACCAATCAGGGCACGCATGAGCTTGTCGAAATTCATGCCGGGGGGCAGGAACAGCGGCAGCATGACCGAGGCCATGAACAGCACCGTGATCATGGGCACCCCCCTGACCACCTCGATGAAGACCACCGCTGTGCCCTTGACGATGGGCATGCGCGAGCTCCGCGCCAGGGCCAGGATGATGCCCAGCGGCAGCGAGACCACGGTCGCGGTGGTGGCCACCACCAGCGTCAGCATAAGGCCACCCCACAGGCGCGTCTCCACCACCGGCAACCCAAGCCCGCCGCCCAGCAGCACATAGGCAAGCACGGGGAACACGAACACAAAGGCACCACCCGACCACAGCTTGCCCGGCACGCGGGGCGAGAGTGCCGCCAGCACCAGAAGGATGCCAACCGCAAAGACCACATTGACGCGCCAGCGTTCTTCAATCGGATAAAGGCCGTAAATGAACTGGCCAAAGCGCATCTTCACGAATGTCCAGCAGGCCCCCGACGCCCCGGCGCAGGCGGTTCTGTCGGTGCCGGAAACCGTCGCATCGATGATCGCCCAGTTGATCAGGGGCGGCACTGTTATCCAGAGCAGATAAAGACACAGGACGGTCAGCAGGCTGTTGAAGGGGGTTGAGAAGAGGTTGGCCCTGAGCCACCCAAGCGGCCCATGGACAACACCCGCCGGCGGGAGGATCGGACCCTGACTGGTTCCCTGGGCGTCCATGTTCAACGCTCCCTCAGGGCATTGCGCCCATTGTACCAGTTCATGAAGGCGGAGATCGCCAGGCTGACCGAGAGATAGATCGCCATGGTGATCGCCATCACCTCGATCGCCTGCCCCGTCTGGTTCAGGACGGTGCCGGCAAACACGGACACCAGCTCCGGATAGGCGATGGCGGCAGCCAGCGACGAGTTTTTCAGAATGTTCAGATACTGGCTGGTCAGCGGGGGCACGATCACCCGCAACGCCTGCGGCACCACCACGAGCCTCAGGGTCTGGGCAGGTGAGAGCCCCAGCGCCAGCGAAGCCTCTGTCTGTCCACGGTTAACGGCCAGAATGCCCGAACGCACGATCTCGGCAATATAGGCTGCCGCATAGAGCGAGATCGCCAGCACCATGGCAACGAACTCAGGGATCAGCACAAGCCCGCCCTGGAAGTTGAAGCCTTTCAGCGCGGGCAGTTCCCACGACATGGGAAAGCCGGTTGCGGCTGCCACAAGCAGCGGCAGGCCGATGAGCAGGCCCAGAGATACTGCAGCCGCCGGAAAGTCTTGCCCGGTTGCCACCCGTCGCCGACGGGCCCACAGGCCCAACCCCAGCGCTGCAACAAGCGCTACCCCACCGGCCAGCAGCACCAGCCCGAAGCCGGACGCTGCAACCGGTGCCGGCACATAAAGACCACGCAGGTTCAGAAAGAAGGCGCCGAACAGGGTGACCGATTCCCTTGGCGGCGGCAGCGCGCGGAGCACCGCGAAATACCAGAAGAAGATCTGCAGCAAGAGCGGGACATTGCGCAGGGCCTCAACATAGAATGCCGCCAGCCGGGCCACCAGCCAGTTCGACGACAGGCGCGCCACCCCGACAAAAAAGCCGATTACTGTCGCAAGGAAAATACCAAGCGATGTAACCAGAAGGGTATTGATCAGAGCAACACCAAGCGCCATGCCATAGCTTGATGCCTCCGAATAGGGGATCAGGTGCATGACAATGGCAAAACCGGCGGTGTGATCGAGGAAGCCGAAGCCCGAAGCTATTCCCTGCCGGTTCAGATTTTGCCGCGTGTTGTCGAGCAGCCACCAGCCGGCGCCAAGAACGACCACCAGCAGCAGGGCCTGGATGGCAAGGCTGCGGATCGCCGGGTCGCGCCACACCGGCGTGCGGGGGGCAGAGGATGTGGCTTTAGCCTCGACAGCCATGGAACTGTCTCCGCCTGGGTCAGAATACATCAAGGGTCCAATCGGTCCGCCTGCATGGAAGCGGAGAAAGGGGCGACCGGCAGCGAGCCGGCCGCCCCACTTCCTCAGCGGGCCGGGGGTGCGTACTGCAGGCCGCCCTGCGACCAGAGTGCGTTCAGGCCGCGTGCGATGCCCAATGGCGACTTGGCGCCGACATTGCGCTCAAAGCTTTCGGCATAGTTGCCGACCTGGGAGAGGATGTTGAATGCCCATTCCTTGGGCAGTCCCATGCCCTGGCCCAGATTGTCGTCGACGCCAAGCAGGCGGCGGATTTCGGGGTTTTCAGACTTGAGCATGTCCTTGGCATTGGCACTGGTGATGCCCATTTCTTCGCCCGTCACCATGGCAAAATGCGCCCAGCGGACGATATCGCCCCACTGGTTGTCGCCGTGACGAACGACCGGACCAAGCGGCTCCTTGGAGATGATATCCGGCAGGACGATGTTTTCCTCCGGCTTTGCCATCTTCAGGCGGTTGGCATAAAGGCCAGACTGATCAGTGGTATAGACGTCGCAGCGACCGGCGTCATAGGCCGCAACCGCCTCATCATTGTTGGAGAAGGCAATCGCCTTGTACTCCATCTTGTGGCTGCGGAAGTAATCGGCGATGTTCAATTCCGTCGTCGTGCCGGTCTCGGTGCAGATGCTGGCACCGTTCAGTTCCTTGGCGGACTTCACGCCCAGCGACTTGTGCACGATGAAGCCCTGGCCGTCGTAATAATTGACCGCCACGAAATCGAGGCCAAGCGAGGTATCGCGGCCGATCGTGTAGGTGGAATTGCGCGAGAGCACGTCGATTTCACCGGATTGCAGCGCCGTGAAGCGCTCCTTGGCGGAAAGCGACGTGAACTTCACCGCCTGGGGATTGCCAAACACCGCGGCCGCAACGGCCCGGCACAGATCAACATCCAACCCAGACCAGTTGCCCTTGTCGTCCGGGCTGGAAAAGCCCGCAAGGCCCTGGCTTACGCCACACTGGACAAAGCCCTTTTTCTTCACGTCATCAAGTGTGCTCGCCTGGGCAGCGCCCGCGAGGGTGATGGTGGTCAGCGTTGCAAGCGCCAGCTTGGTAATACGGTTCATGGAGCCCCCTGCGTTTGAGGGACAATCATGGTGATCGGCCCTTTAAGGTGAACAACGCTAACATGCCCCGGACCAAAGCCTCAACATTGTCCGTTAACACCCACCAGGGTGACTTAGGCCTTTTCGCGCCGCCCTGCCTCTGCAATCATCCCGCCCATGCGCGATGAAACTGAAGTCGTCCACCTTGGACGCAAGCCCCACAGCAATTATGGCGTGGTGAACCCACCGGTCCTCCACGCCTCGACCGTGCTGTTCCCCACCCTGGCCGCCCTTGAGGCGGCCCACGACCCTGCGCCGCCGGGCGAGCGCAAGGTCGTCTATGGGCGGCGCGGCACCCCCACCAGCTGGGCCATTGGCGACGCCATTGCAGGCCTCGAAGGTGGCTTTGATACGCTGCTGACACCCTCTGGGCTGGCGGCCGCCGCCGTGGCGCTGATCGCCTTCCTCAAGGCGGGCGACCATCTGCTGATGGTTGATACGGCCTATGGCCCGACACGCACCCTGTGCGAAGGCATCCTGAAGCGCTTCGGGGTGGAGACCACCTATTACGACCCGACCATGGGCGCCCGCATCGAGGGCCTGATCCGGCCGACGACCCGGGTGATCTATCTGGAAAGCCCCGGCTCCCTCACTTTCGAGGTGCAGGATGTGCCCGCCATCGTCGAGGTTGCCCGGGCCCATGACATCGTCACGATCATGGACAACACCTGGGCCTCTCCCTATTTCTTCCGGCCTTTTGACCACGGCGTTGACGTCTCGGTCCAGGCCGCGACCAAGTACATCGTGGGTCATTCCGATGCGATGATGGGGGCGGTCACCGCCAACGAACGCCATTGGAAGACACTGATGGCAGGCCACGGCGACCTTGGCCAGTTTGCTGGCGCCGACGACATGTATCTGGCCCAGCGCGGTGTGCGCACACTGGCGGTGCGGCTGGAACGGCATCAGTCCAATGGCCTCGCTCTCGCCCGCTGGCTTGAGGGCCGGCCGGAAGTGCGCCGGGTGCTGCACCCGGGCCTGCCCCAGGACCCTGGCCACCAACTCTGGAAGCGCGACTTCAAGGGTGCCTCGGGCCTGTTCGGCGTGGTGCTGCATCCCCAGGAGCGTGCGGCGCTGGCCGCCATGCTCGACGGTCTCAAGCTGTTCGGCATGGGCTATTCATGGGGCGGCTATGAAAGCCTGGTGATACCGGGTCAGGTGCGGCATGCCCGCAGCGCCGTGCCCTGGACGGAAGATGGCACCCTGCTGCGCTTTCATGCAGGCCTGGAGCACATCGATGATCTGATCGCAGACCTGGACGCGGGCTTTGCCCGGCTGAAGGCGGCCCGGGCCTAGGGCGCCGGGCGGGCCTCGCCGTCGCGGCAGTGCAGGCACAGCCCGGTCACTTCCAGATTCTGGGCACTCACGGTGAAACCGCGCGCGGCGGCGCGGCGGGCGACATCGGCGGTGATGGCCGGGTCGTCGAACTCGGACACTTCCCGGCAGCCAAGGCAGATCAGGAATTGCCCGGCATGGGCTGCCTCGGGATGGGCGCAGCCGACAAAGGCATTCAGGGATGCGATGCGGTGAATAAGACCCTGCTCGATCAGGAAATCGAGGGCGCGATAGACAGTAGGCGGGGCGGCCGGCCGCCCCTGTGGGGCAAGGGCTGCCAGCACGTCATAAGCGCCGACGGGGCGATGGCCGCTCCATACCAGTTCCAGAACCCGTCGCCGCACTGCCGTCAGGCGCGCACCCCGGCTATGGCAGATGGCCTCGGCTGCGGCGAGCGCATCAGCCACGCAGATATCATGGTCATGGCCGCCGGAAGGCGGTGGGGCAGCGTCGATCGCCATGGCGCAAGGATACGCGCCGCAGGCCCGCCCGCCAACCGTAAGCGGATCAGGCGGGCCATATCCGCATTGCGCTGCAGCCCGCCAGCGTTTAGGCACAGGGAGGAGGCACCCCATGGCAGATGAAGCAAAGACCCTTCTTGATGCCGTCCGCTTTGATGCGGCCGGCCTCGTTCCCGTCATCACCCAGGAGCATCGCACCGGCGAGGTGATGATGATGGCCTGGATGAACCGTGAAAGCCTTGAGGAGACGATGAAGACCGGGCGCCTGTGTTACTGGTCGCGGTCACGCCAGGAACTGTGGCGCAAGGGCGAAACCTCGGGCCATGTGCAGAAGCTGATCGAGATGCGCGTGGATTGCGACGGCGATACGCTGCTTGCCCTGATCGAACAGACGGGTGCGGCCTGCCATACGGGCGCCTCCAACTGTTTTTACCAGGCGGCGACGGGAGACGCGCTGGTCGATGTCATCCCGGCCCGCTTTGGTGCCATGCAGACCTGAGGGCGGCTTCAGATTCCAGCCCCCTCCCCGAACAGCTCCCGCAGATAGGGGTTCAGGAAGCGCCCCTTTGGGTCCAGGCGGCGGCGAACGGCATGGAAATCATCCCAGCGGGGATAGAGGTCCGCCAGTTCAGCGGCCGTGCGGGTGTGGTGCTTGCCCCAGTGCGGCCGGCCGCGATGATTGCGAAAGATTGCCTCGATCCCGGCAAAATAGGGCTTCCAGTCCTGCCGGGCATATTGGTGGACGGCGATGGTGCAGCTTGGCCTCCCCTCAAACGGGCTCAGCCAGATGTCATCGGGGGCAACCAGCCGATATTCCACCGGAAACACCACGCCAGGGCGGGTCTTTTCGATCCAGTCCCGGATCTCTTTCAGGCAGTCGACCCCTGCCTCGCGCGGCAGGGCATATTCCATCTCATTAAAGCGCACCAGACGGGCCGAGGCAAAGATGCGCGCGGCCGTATCAACATGGCGTGAGGGGCTTGCCGTACTGGTAGCAAAGCGGCCAAGGGCAGGCGCGCGCGTACCCTTGGCCCGGGCCAGTTCGCACAAGGCCCAGAACACCCCATTCTCGATCAAGGTCTCCCCCAGAAAACGGCCTATGGAGTGTGGTGCCGCCGGCTCGTCAGTTTCGTCGAGGGTCTTTACCAGTGCCTCTTCGGCATGGGGAAACCAGAAGAACTCGACATGGCGGTGTGCCTGCCCCAGGGCATCAATCCGGCCGAGAAGATCATCCAGGTTCTCGCGCCAGCGCGTGTCTGCCAGCCGATAGGCCGGCCGCACCCGGAGTGTCAGTTCACTGACCACCCCAAGCACCCCCAGATTGACACGGGCGGCATTGAAAATCTCTGGCTCGCAGGTGGCGTCGCTGGCGATCACCTCCCCGTCTGCCGTCACCAGCCGCAGGGCCTGAACCTGGGTCGACAGGCTGCCAAGTGCTGCCCCGGTGCCATGGGTGCCCGTACCAACCGCCCCCGCGATTGCCTGGGCGTCGATATCGCCCTGATTTTCGAGGGCAAGGCCATGGGCAAGCAGCAGCGGCCCCAGATCGTGAATGGTGGTGCCAGCCCGCACGGTGGCGGTGCCGGCTGCCGCATCAACACTGACAAGGCCTGTCACATGCTTCAGGCGCAGCAAGGTGCCATCAGTTGGCACGAGCGGCGTGAAGGAGTGACCGCTGCCGGCAACCCGCACCCCCTCGTCCCGCTGGCCCGCCGCCCGCACGACCGTGGCAATTGCCGCCTCGTCCAGGGGCGCCAGGACGCGTGCGGGCGAGGCGTTCACCGAACCGGACCAATTACGCCAGCGCGTGCCGTTCATTTTGCTTCCCCGAACCCGTGTTGATCTGGAATTATACCGTGATGGGACAAAGATGCGAATGGCGGGTTCAGCCGCGCGCAGTTGAGGAGACTTGGTGATCATGCGACCTGGAATGCGTTCACGTCTCTCTGGCTTTGCCCTTCTTGGCCTGACCCTGCTTGGCCCGACACTGCTTGGCCAGACGCTGCTGGCCGCACCCGCCATGGCTGAGGAAGAATTGCGCCCTGATTGCGACGGTGCTGACGAGTTCTTTCGGCGCGGATATTACGAAGACTATATGCAGGCCATGAAGCGCGCCGCGGAGATGGGCGATACCGAATGCCAGTTCCGCATCGGCACGACCTATCGCGATGGCGTGCTGCTGCCTCAGGATTATGGCTCTGCCCTGGCCTGGTACCGGCTGGCAGCCTCACGTGGCCATGCCTTTGCCCAGTTTGAAATCGGTACCATGTACGATACGGGATCTGGCGTGACCCAGGATTATCTGGAGGCGGTCCGCTGGTATCGTCTGGCGGCAAACCAGGGCTTTCCCATGGCGCAGCGCAACCTTGCCGTGATGTATGACGAGGGTCTGGGTGTGCCCAAGGACAAGATGCGCGCCGGTGTCCTCTACCGCCTCTCACTGAGCCAGCCGAAGCAGGCCTTCTGAGGCGAAAGCGGAAATACTGGTGTCAGGGCAGCACGCCAACCCCGACCAGGCGACGGCCAAAATTGTCGCCCCGGAAGAGGCCGATAAAGGCGTCAGGCAGGTTCTCGACCCCGTCGATGATCTCCTCCCGCCATTTCAGGCTACCGCTCAGGATGCCGGCCTCGAGTTCAGCCCAGGCATCGCGGAATGAGCGCGCGTGGTCGTAAACAACAAAGCCCTGCATGGTCAGGCGGCGGGTGATGAAGAGGGAGCCATTGCGCACCCCTTCCCGGCTGGCGAAGGGCACGTTGTAATCCGCCACCTGGCCCGAGACGATCACGCGTCCGCCCTGCGCCATGTTGGCAAGGGCTGCGTCCAGCATGTGCCCCCCGACATTGTCGAGAAAAACGTGCACGCCATCAGGGGCGGCCTGCGCGATGGCGTCTTCCATGTTTGTGCTGTGACGGCGGTCAATCACGGCATCAAAGCCAAGTTCGTCGTGCAGCCAGGCGCACTTTGCGGCGCCACCTGCAATGCCAATGACACGGGCACCCATGGATTTTGCGATCTGCCCGGCTGTTGCCCCCACGGCACCAGCGGCAGAGGAGATCAACACGGTCTGGCCGGACGATGGTGGTGCCAGTTCGCGCAGCGCCACCCAGGCGGTCAGGCCAGGTACACCCAGCACGCCGATGGCGGCCGACGGCGGCAATTGCGGATCAAGCTTGCGCAAGCCGCGCCCGTCAGACAGGCCCCATTCCTGCCAGCCAAAACCACCCGCCACCACATCGCCAACCGCAAAGCGCTCGTTTGCCGAGGCCACGACATGGCCAACGCTGGCCCCCTCAATGGTGCCGCCAATCGCCGTGGGGGCAGCATAAGAGGCGACATCATCAAGGCGCGCCCGCATGCCGGGATCGACCGAGACAAAGACATTGCGCACCAACACCTGCCCTGCAGCAGGGTCGGCCACCGGCACCGTTTCCATGCGAAAATCGTCCGCCACCGGCAGGCCTGCCGGGCGCCGGGCCAGAACGAAACGACGATTCGAACGGGTCATGCCAGTGCCCTCGCAGATCTGGCCGTCAGGCCTTCAGCACAATCACAAAGCCAATAACGATGATGGCAAGGAAGCCCAGCATCACCAGCGTCAACCGCTTTTCGATAAAGGCGCGGATCGGCGGGCCATAAAGCCTGAGCAGCAAGGCAACCAGAAAGAAGCGCAGGCCACGCGTCACGATCGACGCGAGCACAAACAGCGCAAGATTGAAGTGGGCCCAGCCACTGGCAATGGTGACCAGCTTGTAGGGAATGGGCGTCAGCCCCTTGGCCAGAATGATCCAGACGCCCCATTCGTCAAAGCCGGCCTTGAACTTCTCGAACCCGGCTTCCAGGTGGTAGGTCTGCATCAGCCACTGGCCAAGCGTGTCGAACAGCAAGGCACCAATGGCATAGCCCAGCAGGCCGCCCAGCACTGAGGCCACGGTGCAGATCGTGGCCAGCCGCCAGGCCCTGTCAGGGCGGGCCAGCACCATGGGTATCAGGAACGCATCCGGCGGGATCGGAAAGAAGGAGCTTTCGACGAACGAAACAATGGCCAGCGTGCGCTCGGCGCCAGGCCTTGCGGCGGCACCCATGGCCCAGTTGTACGTCTTTTGCAGCATCCGTCTCTCCTGGGGGGTGCGCGTGCACAGACTGCCACTGGCGACCCCGGCAGGGCTCGAACCTGCGACCTGCCGCTTAGAAGGCGGCTGCTCTATCCAGCTGAGCTACGGGGCCAGAACAGCAGTCAGACGACGCGGTCGAACTTGAAATTGTCGGCATAAGCCTTGAGCACAAGACGGCGCTCGTGCGGGGCTGCGGCCTGGAAGGGGATGTGGTGGCGGGCTGCGTATTCTTCCGCCTCCTCTCGCGAGGCGAAGCTGAGGCGCACCTGGCCGTTCTGGTCGGCCGAGCCGGTCCAGCCCATGAGAGGATCCATCCGCTTGGCCATCTCCGGCTCGAACTCCAGAATCCAGCGGCGCGTGTTGCGGCGACCCGACTGCATGGCTGTCTTGGCGGGCAGATAGATTCGGGCGTGCATTGCGCGGAGCTCCCTGGAAATCGGCTGGTGGCGCACATTGCGGGGCGCCAACCACGCCTCAAAATGCCGTCTTGGCCCCAGTTCCGTCAACACCTGCCCGGGGAATGTCACAGGCCCGGCCTGCAACAGGACAATAATCGGTGCTGCCAAAGGCTGGAGGATCTGGTCGGGACGCCGAGATTCGAACTCGGGACCTGCAGTACCCAAAACTGCCGCGCTACCAGGCTGCGCTACGCCCCGCTCCAGACCCCGGACATACACGAACGGGCAGCAAGTCGCAATCGGGGCAGCCAAAGCAAGGCCGGCGCAATGCACGCCCGCCTCGGGTTACTCTGGAAACAGCCGGTGATGCACCCGGTCCCCTGGCCGGATGCCAAGGCGGGAGGCGGCGCCCCCGGCAATCTCGAGCACGCCGCGGGCCGACCCATCGGAGGGAACCGGCGTCAGGGACTGGGGAATGGTTCGCTCGGCAATGTTCAGAATGCGCCCATCAGATCCGATGAAGATCATGTCGAGGGGAATGAGGGTGGATTTCATCCAGAATGCCACCGGCCGGGCGGGGCTGAAATCAAACAGCATGCCGGTACCTGCGGGAACGGCTGTGCGGAACATCAGTCCCTTGGCCCGGGACGCTTCGTCCGCTGCGATCTCCACCATGAATTGGCGCACCCCCTCGGCCGTCTCAATGCCCAGGGGCTCCGTCGGCCCTAAGGGGGCGGCGGCCCCTTCGTCAAACGGCAACTGGGCACAGGCCACCGGGGCATAAGCGGCGACTGCCACAAACAGAAGGCAGAGCACGCCGACAAGCGGCAAGCGGGTGTTGTGAAATCGGGTCTTGCGCATGAAACCGGTGATAGGGCCATCGCCCTGGCCCGGCAAGTGTGGGGTGGAGGCTTTCACCGGGAGACCGTCATGTTAGAGTAATGCCTTCACTGGGGGGAGCCGGAGCGCCGGCTGAGAGGTCCCGTCGCGGGACGACCCCTGAACCTGATCCGGTTAGGACCGGCGTAGGGACGGGTGAGTCATGAATGACGTAGCGGGCGGGCCAGTCTGGCCTGTGGCGGGTGGCAAGCACCCCAGGGACAACGGGCTTGCTGTCCGCATCGAGGGCGCGCGTCTGGCCTATGGCCCGCTGCAGCTCTTCGACAGTCTTTCCCTTGCGCTGGAGCCAGGGCGCATAACCTGCCTGCTGGGACCAAGCGGCGTTGGCAAATCCAGCCTCTTGCGCCTGATTGCTGGCCTGGCACCCCAGGGTGCCGACGGGAGGGTGCTGGCCTCTGACAACAGGCCTCTGGCAGGCCGCCTTGCGTGGATGGACCAGCGCGACCTGCTGCTGCCCTGGGCAAGCGCCCTTGAAAACGTTCTTCTCGGCGCCCGCCTGCGCGGCGAGACGCCCGATCGGGAACGGGCCTGCGCCCTGCTCGACGCCGTAGGGCTCGGCGACGTGATCGGGGCGCGGCCCGATACCCTGTCGGGCGGCATGCGCAGCCGGGTCGCCCTTGCCCGCACGCTTTTCGAGGATCGCCCGGTTGTCCTGATGGACGAACCCTTTGCCGGTCTCGACGCCATCGTACGGCATCGCCTGCAGGAACTTGCGGCCCGCCTGCTTGCCGGGCGCACGGTGCTGCTGGTCACACATGACCCCCTGGAAGCCCTGCGCCTGGGAGACAGAATTCTGGTGATGAGCGGACGCCCGGTTACGATCCAGGAGATCCAGCCTCCCCTCGGTGGCGTGCCGCGCCCGGTCGACGCGCCCGACCTTGCCGAGGCCCATGCCCGCCTGCTTGCCGCCCTCAGTCTGGCTGCCGGGGAGATTTAGGGATGGGTGCTGCCGTTCGCGTGCTCGTCATCCTTGGCGGGTTGATTGCTGCCTGGTCTATGCTGGTGTCGCTCACAGGTGTCCCGCCCTACATCCTGCCCGGGCCGTACGCCGTTCTGCTGGCATGGCAGGCCCATGCCGGGACCCTGATCGCCAACACGGCTGTCACGCTGGGCGAGGTCTGCCTTGGTCTGATTGCGGGGGTGGTGGGCGGTGCGCTGGCGGCCATGCTGGTAACGGCAAGTGCGGTGGCCCGGCGCTGGCTGTTGCCCCTGCTGGTTGCAAGCCAGGCGATTCCGGTCTTTGCCCTGGCCCCGCTGCTGGTCCTCTGGCTGGGCTATGGCATGGCCTCAAAGATTGCCATGGCAGCGCTGATCATCTTCTTTCCGGTTACGGCCTCGTTCCACGATGGCCTGCGGCAGGTTGAGCCCGGCTGGCTGGACCTGGTGCGGGTCATGCAGGGGCAGAAGCTGACCATGGCCTCACGGCTGCGCGGCTTTCTGCTGGTCCGGGTGCCTGCTGCCTTGCCCAGCCTGGCCTCTGGCATCCGGGTAGGCGTCGCCATTGCCCCCATCGGTGCCGTGATTGGTGAATGGGTGGGGGCTGGTGCTGGCCTTGGCCATCTCATGCTGCACGCCAACGGCCGCCTTCAGATCGACCTGATGTTCGCAGCCCTGCTGACCCTGGCCGCCATGGCGGTTGCCCTCTATCTCGGCGTCGACTGGCTGCTTGCCCGGGCCATGCCCTGGCGCCCGCAGGCTGCGGCAAATGCCTGACACATCTGCAAAGAAACATAGGATCGAACCCATGAAACGACGTTTCCCCGGGCGCTGCCTGCTGGCAACCATCCTGTCCATAGCCGCACTGGTGGCTGGTGGCTTTGCAGCCCCCCAGGCACAGGCGGCGGACAAGCTGGTTGTCCTGCTTGACTGGTATGTGAACCCCGACCATGCGCCGCTGATCATTGCGCGCGAAAAGGGCTTTTTCGCTGATGCCGGCCTCGACGTGGAACTGATTGCGCCCAGTGATCCAAACGACCCGCCCAAGCTTGTCGCCGCCGGCAAGGCCGACGTGGCCGTCACCTATCAGCCCCAACTGGTCCTGCAGGTTGACCAGGGCCTGCCGCTGAAGCGTTTCGCCACGCTGGTGGCAACCCCCCTCAATTGCCTTGTCACCCTTGAGGAAGGCCCAATCCACAGCGTCGCCGACCTCAAGGGCAAGAAGATCGGCTATTCGATTGCCGGCTTCGAGGACACGCTGCTGTCGGTGATGCTGCGCAAGAATGGCCTGGGACTGAACGACGTCACGCTGGTGAATGTGAACTTCTCGCTTCTGCCGGCCCTGCTCTCGGGCCAGGTGGATGCTGTGATCGGCGCTTATCGCAATGTCGAACTGGTGCAAATGGCGGCCGAGAAAAAGCCCGGACGCGCCTTTCCGGTAGAGGAGGAAGGCATCCCCCTTTATGACGAGTTGATCCTTGTGGCGCGGAATGACCACCTGGATGACGCCCGCCTGCCGCGCTTTGTTGCAGCACTTGAGCGGGCAACCGCCTTTCTGCACAACCATCCGGATGAGGCGTGGGCCGCCTTTGCCAAGGCCTATCCCGACCTTGGCGATGCCCAGAACCGGCAGATCCTGAACCTGACCCTGGCGCGCTTTGCCCAAAGCCCGGGGGCTCTCGACCCGGTGCGTTATGCCCGGCTGTCACGCTTCATGGCTGGGGAAAAGCTGATCAAGACGGGTCGGCCCGCCACGGACTACGCCGTGACGCTGAAGGAAATACCCTGACCGGCGCTTTGGGTTGATTGAACGGTCACCCTCCCCGCTGTCACGGCAGCGGGGCGTGAAGGGTCAATCGCCTTCAATCAGAAGGTCGGTGACCTGGGGGCCCTTGTTGCCCTCGACAATGCGCACGCGGACGGGCTGACCGGGGTGAAGCTCGGCAAGCCCGGCCCGCCGCAGGGTCTCCATATGGACAAAGATATCCTGGGTGCCTTCGCCGCGAGAGATAAAGCCATAGCCGCGAATGCGGTTGAACCACTTGACGATGGCAGTCTGGAGGTCGCCCTGGGCGAGCACCTGCTCCACCGGGACCGCACGCGGCGCAACCCGGCCCGAGCGATCGGGGACAATGGCGGTTGAGGCGTCGACTGCGACGACCTTCAGGGCCTGCAGGCCCTTGGCGCGGCGTACCGCCTGGCAACGTACGGTTGTGCCTTCCTGAACTATGTCGAAGCCAGCCTGACGCAGAACAGAAAGATGAAGCAAAACATCATCGCCGCCGCCGGGCTGAGAGATGAAGCCGTATCCCTTGAGCCCATCAAACCATTTGACAATGCCGTGTACGTCAATGATTTCAGCCGACTCCATCAGGTCGCCGGCTTCGGCATGCGGGTCCATCAACATTCTTGCACCAAGCCCCCCAGACACTAGCCAGAGCTTGCTTGCGCCCCCGCGCAGACAAGCAACCGTCTACTGAACTCCCCTATACTGACAATCCTATCAGTACGCCTTCCTGCTGTCACACCTCGATTTACGTTTTGGCAATGTATAGGCAGGAAAAACTCCAGACTGCGGACAGACGCGGACATCAGCCTGCTTGCGCTCTTTGCAGGACGGACAGAGATCCGGGCTGCAGGGTGCGTTCAGCAATATCCCCCACCCGGCAGTTTCCAGCCCTGCCCGAGTGCCCGATTTTGATATATGCTGTAGCGTCAGATGGTTGAATCGCATTCTTGAGAGGAGAACTGGCTGATGGCGGTCCTGGCGGCTTATCTCGTTGCCTTGGCTCTCGGCGGCATGGCGTTCTTCTCGCTTGTCGTGGCGCCGGTTGCCTTTGCCCGCCTGCCCAAGGCGGAGGCAGGCGCTTTCATTCGGGCCATGTTCCGGATCTATTACCCATTGATGGCGGCCCTTACCGGCCTTGCATCAGCAGCCGTCTGGTCCTTCTGGCCGTCGCTGATTCTGGCGGTTGTTGCCGGTCTTTTTGTCTGGCTCACCCTCGATCTCATGCCTCGCATGAACCGGCTGCGGGATGCTGAACTTGCCGGTGATGCTGCGGCGGGCCACACGTTCGAGCGCCTGCACAGGGAAAGCGTCATCATCAATGTCGCCCAGTTCGCTGCACTCGTGGTTATCTTCTGGGGCTTTGCTTCAGCGTGAGGGCGCTCGCATTTGCGCTGGTCGCAACCCTTCTGGCAGCCTGCGCATCCACCGGGCAGCCCGACCAACTGGGACGCCGCAATCCGCTTGTCGGGCGCATCTGGTCCGTTGCCGACAGCCGGTTTGTAACCGAGGACGAGCTTTTCGAGCGGCTTGCGGCGCGGCGTTATGTGCTGCTGGGTGAAAAGCACGACAATCCGCAGCATCATCAGCTTCAGGCACGGGTCGTTGCAGCCCTGATCAAGGCTGGCCGCAAACCGGCCTTGGCCTTCGAGATGATTGACGAGGGTCAGGGGCCGGCACTCGACGCCTTCCTGGCGGGCAAGCCGACCAGCGCCGCCGGACTGGGTGCCGCCATCGGCTGGGAAGCCACCGGCTGGCCTGACTGGGTGCTCTATGCCCCCATCGCCGAAGCCGCCCTTGCGGCGGGGCTGCCGATCCGCACGGCCAATCTTTCCCGCGATGGTGTGCACGCTGTCGCCAGTGAAGGCTGGACGGCACTTGCCCCCGAGCGGGTCAGCCGCCTTGCCCTTACCACCGAGCCGTCGGAGGAAACCCGCGCCGCCATGAGCGAGGAAATGCGGGCGAGCCATTGTGGCCTGCTGCCGGATGATTCCATCGCGCCGATGATCCGTGTCCAACGGGTGCGCGATGGCCTCATGGCCGAGGCGCTGGCCAAGCCTGGCAGCGACGGCGCCATCCTTATCGCGGGCAACGGGCACGTCCGGCGCGACAGGGGCGCCCCCTGGTATCTGGCCCTGCTGGATCCGGCGCCTGCGACCATTGTTTCGTTTCTTGAAGTGGCCGACGGGAAAACAGACGCCGTCGCCTATGGCAAGACTTTCGACAATCGCCTGCCTTTCGATTATCTATGGTTCACCGCCCGTGTTGATGACACGGACCCATGTGAACGCTTTCGCGACCAGTTGAAGGCGCTTGGCAAACCCATGAAACCGGCTGGTGGCAGCTAGGGCCTTGGGTTGAGCCCGCCGCCCGGCCGGTGCACAGTGCGCCCCTGAACATGCTGCGGGGCAGAACCTGTCGGCATGCCAAGACGTTGAGGATGATCAGATGGACATGAGCGGCGAATACCGCATCCCGGCACCGCGCGAGCGTGTATGGGCTGCCCTGAACGATCCGGAGATCCTGCGCCAGGCCATCCCCGGTTGCGAAAGCGTGACCAAGACATCCGACACCGACATGGAAGCGGCTGTCACGGCGGCCGTGGGCCCGGTCAAGGCGCGCTTCAAGGGCAAGGTTACGCTCAGCGACATCAACCCGCCGGAAAGCTACACCATCACCGGTGAAGGCACGGGCGGCGCCGCCGGCTTTGCCAAGGGGTCTGCACAGGTGTCGCTGCGTGAGGACGGCGCCGATACCGTCATGACCTATGTGGTGAAGGCAAATGTGGGCGGCAAACTGGCCCAGATCGGCTCGCGCCTGATCGATGGCACGGCCAAGAAAATGGCCGACGAATTCTTTACCCGGTTTGTGGCGCTTTCCAGTGTGGAAACAACCACTGAAGCCGCGACAGCCCCCGCGCCCACCCCGGCGGTGGCCCTGGCTGAACCTTCACGCGGCATCCCCACGGCTGTCTGGATTTCCGGGCTTGTGGTTGCCGTCCTGGCGGTTCTGTATCTGATGAATCGCTGATCAAATTCAGGCAGCGGCGGAAACACGCCGCACGCCACGCTTGACCGCATGCCTTCCCCCAGATGAGACTTGGGGTCAAGCGGGTGCGGCAGGCACAACAAAAAGGCGGCAACGTGCCCGATCCGAGGCACGCGTCGCTCGCGCCGATGAGGAACACAGGGAGACAACAATGTCCTCGATTACGATTTCCATGAGCGTCAATGGCAAGGCAGTCACCGCTGCAGCCGAACCCCGTACCCTGCTTGTCGAGTTTCTGCGTGAAACGCTGAAGCTGACCGGCACCCATGTCGGCTGTGACACCAGCCAGTGCGGCGCCTGCGTCGTTCATGTTGACGGCAAGTCTGTGAAGTCCTGCACCATGCTGGCGGCCACCGCCGAGGGCGCGGCCATCACGACCATCGAAGGCCTGGCCAAGGATGGCGAACTGCACCCGATGCAGGCTGCCTTCCGCGAGCATCATGGCCTGCAGTGCGGTTTCTGCACGCCCGGCATGGTGATGAGCGCCGTTGATCTGGTGTCGCGCCACCCCAATCCTGATGAGCACACGGTGCGCGAGCAGCTGGAAGGCAACATCTGCCGCTGCACGGGCTATCACAACATCGTGAAGGCCGTGATCGCCGGCGCCGCCGCAATGCGCAGCTGATCCAACAAGGAGGGGCTGGCCCATGACTGCCACAGGCAATGCCGAAGGTTTCGGCGCGTCCGTAAAACGCAAGGAAGACCAGCGTTTTCTGACCGGCAAGGGCAATTATACCGACGATATCAATCGTCGGGGCCAGTCCTATGCGCACTTTGTGCGCTCTCCCCATGCCCATGCGCGCATCCGGGGCATTGATGCCTCGGCGGCGCTGGCCATGCCTGGCGTTCTCACGGTCCTGACCGGGCAGGACGTGGCGGCCGACAAGCTGGGTGGCCTGATCTGTGGCTGGACCATCCATTCCAAGGATGGCAGCCCCATGAAGGCGCCCGCTCATCCGATCCTTGCCCTCGACGAAGTCCGCTTCGTTGGTGACCACGTTGCGGTGGTGATCGCAGAAACGGCCTCACAGGCCAAGGACGCGGCGGAAGCCGTGGCGGTTGATTACGACGTGCTGCCGGCGGTTGTCTCCACTGCCGACGCGGCAAAGCCGGGCAGCCCCCTCGTCCACGCCGACGTGCCCAGCAACCTCTGCTACCAGTGGGAACTGGGCGACAAGGCCGCGACCGAGGCAGCGTTCAAGAACGCGGCCCATATCGTCTCCCTTGACCTGGTGAACAACCGCCTGATCCCCAATCCCATGGAGCCGCGCGCGGCCGTGGGCGATTATGATTCCGGCACCGGCACCTTCACCCTCTTCACCACCAGCCAGAACCCGCACCTTGCCCGTCTGGTCCTCTCGGCTTTTGTGGGCATTGCGCCAGAGCACAAGCTGCGGGTGGTGGCGCCCGATGTGGGCGGTGGTTTTGGCTCCAAGATCTTCATCTATTCCGAAGAGGCGGTCTGTGTCTGGGCCGCCAAGAAGGTGGACCGTCCCGTCAAGTGGACCTCCGACCGTTCCGAGGCCTTCCTCAGCGATGCCCACGGCCGCGACCATGTCAGCCATGCGGAACTCGCCGTGGATGCCGAGGGGCGTTTCCTTGGCCTGCATGTGCGCACCACGGCTGCCATGGGCGCCTATCTGCACACCTTCTCGGCCGCTGTTCCCACCTATCTCTATGGCACCCTGTTGGCGGGCCAGTACACAACCCCGGCAATCTATGTCGAGGTGGATGCGGTCTTCACCAACACGGCACCGGTGGATGCCTATCGCGGCGCCGGCCGCCCTGAGGCGACCTATCTGCTTGAGCGCATCGTCGAATGCGCGGCGCGCGATCTGGGCAAGGATCCGGCAGAGCTGCGCCGCCTGAACTTCATTCGCAAGTTTCCCTATGCCACGCCTGTGGCGCTGGAATATGACGTGGGCGATTTCGACGCCTCCATGGACCGGGCCCTGGAACTGGCGGAATACAGCACCTTCCCCGCCCGCAAGGCCGAGGCGGCCCGGCGTGGCAAGCTGCGCGGCATCGGCTTTTCCGCCTATATCGAGGCCTGTGGTCTGGCCCCCTCGCGGGTGGCGGGCGCCCTTGGTGCCGGCGTTGGCCTGTTCGAGAGCGCGCAGGTGCGTTTCAACCCCACCGGCAATGTGCAGGTCTTTACCGGCTGCCACAGCCATGGCCAGGGTCATGAGACAACCTATGCCCAGCTCGTCTCCGAGCATCTGGGCGTCTCCCTCGACAATATCGAGATCATCCACGGCGATACGGCCCAGGTGCAGTATGGCCTTGGCACTTATGGTTCACGCTCCGGCTCGGTCGGTGGCAGTGCCATCATCAAGGCGGCAGACAAGATCATCGCCAAGGGCCGCAAGATCGTGGCCTACCGTATGGAAGCGTCGGTCGATGACATCGAGTTCAAGGCTGGCGTCTTCAAGGTCGCGGGCACCGACAAGCAGATGACAATCGCTGAAGTCGCCTTCAACGCCTATGTGCCGCATAACTATCCGCTGGAAGAACTGGAGCCCGGTCTCGACGAGAACGCGTTCTATGATCCGCAGAACTTCACCTTCCCCTCGGGCACCCATATCTGCGAGGTCGAGATCGACCCCGAGACCGGCGTGACCCAGATCGTGAAATTCACTGCCGTGGATGACTTTGGCCGCATCATCAACCCCATGATCGTGCACGGACAGGTGCATGGCGGCATCGCCCAGGGCATCGGCCAGGCCATGCTCGAGGGCTGCCACTATGACGAGGAAACCGGCCAGCTGATCACCGGCTCGTTCATGGATTACTGCATGCCGCGCGCCGATGATCTGCCCAATTTCACCATCGACGCGACCGAGACCGCCTGCACCCACAATCCCATCGGCGTGAAGGGCTGCGGCGAGGCCGGGGCCATCGGCTCCCCTCCCGCCGTGATCAACGCCGTAACCGATGCCATCGGCATCCGCCATATGGACATGCCTGCCACGCCCGAGCGTGTCTGGCGCGCCATCCAGTCCACCCGGCTGCCCCGCGCGGCCGAATAATCCAGCCAAGGCATCTGGCCCCCAAGCGCCGGCCACGACAAGACAGGGAAGAAACCGATGTACGAATTTTCCTATCACAAGGCGAGCAGCGTTGCCGAAGCTGCCGGCCTGATCGCATCGCACCCCGATGCCAAGCTGATGTCTGGCGGCCAGACCCTGATCCCGACGCTGAAGCAGCGCCTGGCGGCGCCGTCGGACGTGATCGACCTCTCCAAGATCGCCGAGCTCAAGGGCATCAAGGTTGCCGGCAACGTCGTCACCATCGGTGCGGGCACCCTGCACGCCGAAGTCGCCGCCTCCAAGGACGTGCAGGCCGCCATCCCGGCGCTGGCAGCCCTTGCTGGCAACATTGGCGACGCGCAGGTTCGCAACCGCGGCACCCTTGGCGGCTCCATCGCCAACAATGACCCGGCGGCGGATTATCCCGGCGCCGTCGTGGCACTGGGCGCTACCGTCATCACCAACA
Source organism: Acetobacteraceae bacterium (assembly GCA_947379865.1). Lineage (GTDB taxonomy): Bacteria > Pseudomonadota > Alphaproteobacteria > Zavarziniales > Zavarziniaceae > CANCOY01. The sequence continues at coordinate 17,437 of CANCOY010000004.1, read as the reverse complement.
AGCGCCGTATCGCGGGCGACGACTTTTTCACCGGCATGTTCGAAACCGCGCTTGAGGCCGACGAGATCGTGACGGCGGTGGAGTTCCCCAAGGCCGAGAAGGCGAACTATCAGAAGTTCCCGAACCCGGCCTCGCGCTATGCCATGGTCGGCGCCTTTGTCGCCAAGACTGCGTCTGGCGTGCGCGTTGCCATCACCGGCGCCGGCCCCACGGTGTTCCGCTGGAACGATGCCGAGGCGGCGCTGTCCAAGTCGCTGACGGCCGCAGCACTCGACGGTGTGAAGGCCTCGGCCGACAACCTCAACAGCGATATCCACGCCAGCGCCGACTATCGCGCCCATCTGATTGGCGTTTTGGCCAAGCGTGCGGTTGTCGCGCTGGGCTGAACCAGATTGAAAAGGCGCTCATCCCCCGCTGGTCGGGAAGGATGGGCGCCTTTTCCTTTTGCACCTGCTGCCGGCTTCACATGGGGAAGCCGCTGGGTGTCTGCAGGGGGCCTTTCCCCATCCCTTTCCCTGTCCTAGGGTCCGGCCATGACCATTGCCCTTCCTGCGTCCATTGACGACACCCTCAGCCTTCTTGCCCAGGGGGAATATGTGGCCGAGCGCAGCCTTGCGACGGTCCTGTTCCTGGCCATGAAGATGCGCCGCCCCCTCTTCCTTGAGGGCGAAGCGGGCGTCGGCAAGACAGAGATCGCCAAGGTTCTGGCAGCGACCCTCGGCCGGCGGCTAGTGCGCCTGCAGTGCTATGAGGGGCTCGACGTCTCGGCGGCGGTCTATGAGTGGAACTATGCCGCCCAGATGATCGAGATCCGCCTGGCCGAAGCCGAGGGCGTGACCGACCGGCGGCAACTTGGCGGCGACATCTTCTCAGACCGCTTCCTGATCAAGCGCCCCCTGCTTCAGGCGCTTGAGCCCGATCTGGCGGGCGCGCCCATCCTGCTGATCGACGAACTGGACCGCACGGACGAGCCGTTCGAGGCCTTCTTGCTGGAAGTACTCTCGGATTTTCAGATCACGATTCCCGAGCTTGGCACCATCAAGGCAGCCGAGCCTCCGCTGGTCATCATCACCTCCAACCGCACGCGCGAGATCCATGACGCGCTGAAGCGGCGTTGCCTCTATCACTGGGTCGACTATCCCGATGCCGAGCGTGAACTGGCCATTGTTAGCAACAAGGTGCCGGGCGCCGATGCCCGTCTGGCGCAGGAAGTCGTCGCCTTTGTCCAGAAGCTGCGCTCGATCGATCTGTTCAAGCTGCCGGGTGTGGCCGAAACCCTCGACTGGGCTGGTGCACTGACGGCGCTGGACCGCATCGCCCTTGACCCCACCACCATCGACGACACCCTGGGCGTGCTGCTGAAATATCAGGACGACATCCAGAAGATGCGTGGGTCGGCGGCAGCAGCCCTGCTCGACGAGGTCAAGGCGGATATTGCCGAAAAGCAGTTCTGAGCGACGCGTCATGAGCCCGCGCCAGATCGTCATCTTCGACATCGACGGAACGCTGACCGACACCACGACCCTTGATGACGCGAACATCGCCCGTGCCTATCGCGAACTGTTCGGGCTTGAGATCGACGTGGACTGGTCGCGCTATCGTACGTCGACGGATTCCGGCATTGCCCGGGAAATTCTGGAAACATCCCGTGGTGCGCCGCCCGAGCCAGCCGAATTGGAGCGCCTGACGGGGCGCCTTGTGGACCTGCTGGCCGAAGGCCATGCGCGGGAGCCTGTGCGCCCCATGAAGGGCGTTGTTGAAGCCCTCGCCGCCCTGGAGCAGGCAGGCTTTGCCCTGGCGCTCGCCAGTGGCGGCTGGAAGCGCACGGCGGAGGCAAAGCTTGCCGCTGCCGGCCTCGACCTTGCCCACCTGCCCCGTGCCTTTGCCGATGATCATGAGGAGCGGTCTGGCATCATCGAGATTGCCAGCGCCCGCGCTGCCGAGGCCCTGGGGGCCAGGTTCGAGCGTATGGTCTATGTGGGCGACGGTATCTGGGACCTCGTCACCACCCGCGACATGGGCATGCCCTTTGTGGGCATTGCAGCGGGCAGCCGGGGTGACGGGCTGGTGTCGAACGGCGCGCATCACGTGCTGGGCGACTATTCCGATACGGCAGCCTTCCTGGCCGCCATTTCTGCGGCGCGCCCGCCATCAGGGGTCTGACATGCGGCTGCCACGCGGGGTCGATGGCGTTCTGCCCGCCCATGACAATGGCGACGAGGCGCCCGTCTCGGGCAAGCTCGTTGAGAACGTCATGCATTTTGCCCGCACCCTGCGCGCGGCCGGGCTGGCGGTGGGCCCGGGCCGGGTGATCGAGGCGGTGCGCGCCATCGAAGTGGCGGGCTTTACCCGGCGCGAGGATTTCTACTGGACGCTCCATTCGGTGTTCGTGAACCGGCGCGACCAGCGGGAACTGTTTGACCAGGCCTTTCACATCTTCTGGCGCAATCCTCGCCTGCTGGAGCGGGTGATGGGCATGTTGCTGCCCCAGATCGACAAGGTGCCGGGCGAGGAAGACGTCCCCTCCACCCTCAAGCGCATTGCCGAGGCTTTCGCGCCGAAGCGCGGCAAGGGCGAGTCCTCGGAAGAAGTGCTGGAGAAGATCGAGTTCGATGCCCGCCTCACCTTCTCGGAGCAGGAAAAGCTTCAGAAGATGGATTTTGAGGCCATGTCGAACGAGGAGGTCGCCCGCGCCCGCTCAGCCATTGCCCGCCTGACGCTGCCGCTGCAAAAGGTGCGGACCCGGCGCTATGCCCGGGCGCATTCCGGGCCGCGCATCGACATGCCGGCCACCCTGCGCGCCTCGCTGCGGTCGGGGGGCGCGCTGATCCCGCTGAAGTCAAAGGCGCCGATCTTCCGGCCGCCACCGCTGGTGGTGCTGTGCGATATCTCTGGCTCCATGACCCAGTATTCGCGGCTGTTCCTGCACTTCATGCATGCCCTGACGAACGACCGCGACCGGGTCTATACCTTCACCTTTGGCACCCGCCTGACCAATGTCACCCGCTTCCTCAAGGCCAAGGATGTGGACGCGGCGCTCGCCCGGGTATCGGACGAGGTGAAGGACTGGTCTGGCGGTACCCGCATTGGCACCAGCCTGGGCGACTTCAATCGCCATTGGTCGCGCCGGGTGCTGGGCCAGGGCGCGGTGGTGCTGCTGATCTCGGACGGCCTTGACCGCGAGGGCGGGCGGGAACTGTCGATCGAGGCAGAGCGGCTGCACAAGTCGTGCAGACGGCTGATCTGGCTTAATCCCCTGTTGCGCTTTGACGGCTTCGAGCCAAAGTCTCAGGGGATCAAGGCCCTGCTTCCCCATGTGGACGAGTTCCGGCCGGTGCATAATCTGGAGAGCCTGGGCGAACTGGCCAAGGCCCTGTCGGGCCCGCCAGACCGCTCGCGCGATCCCTTCCGCCTTTTTGGAGCCGTGGCATGACAGACCTGACAGCACCCGGCGACCTGCCGTCCTTTGATGACCGCGACCAGATCCTGGCCCAGGTTGCCCGCTGGCGGGCCGAGGGACGGGCGGCGGCGCTTGCCACCGTGGTGGCCACCTGGGGTTCTGCCCCCCGGCCCGTGGGCAGCCAACTGGCCGTAGACGCTGAGGGCGCCATGGTCGGCTCGGTCTCGGGCGGCTGTGTTGAAGGTGCCGTGGTGGCCGAGGCGCGTGACGCCATGGCCGATGGCAAGCCACGCCTGCTCACCTTCGGTGTCAGCGATGCCGAGGCCTGGCAGGTGGGCCTGGCCTGCGGCGGCACCATCCAGGTCTTTGTCGAGAGGATTGCCTGATGCAGGACGATATCCTCAGCCAGATTCTGAAGAACCGGGCCGCAAAGCGCCCGTTCGTGCTGGCAACCAACCTCACAACTGGCATTCAAACTATCTTCTATCCTTCTGAAAATAATGATTTATCTTCGCTTGATGAGATGTCACGTGAAGCCCTTGTGGCGGATCAGGGGCGCATTGTTGAAACGGATGAGGGGCAGGTTTTCCTCAATGTATTCAACCCGCCCCTGCGGCTTGCGGTGGTGGGTGCCGTCCATATCGCACAGCCCCTGGTGCAGATCGCTCGCCTCGCCAATTACGACGTGACGGTGATCGACCCGCGCCGGGCCTTTGCCAGTGCCGAGCGCTTCCCGGGCATCGCCCTGTCACACGACTGGCCGGATGAGGCGCTGGTGGCCTTTCGCCCTGACCGGCGCAGCGCCGTGGTTACCCTGACGCACGACCCCAAGCTGGACGACCCCGCCCTGGTCGAGGCGCTGAAATCTGACGCCTTCTACATCGGCGCGCTGGGCAGCCGGAAGACCCATGGCAAGCGGCTGGACCGCTTGAAAGAGGCCGGCTTCTCCGACGCGGATTGCGCCCGCATCCACGGGCCGGTGGGCCTGTCCATCGGTGCCAAGTCGCCCGCCGAAATTGCCGTCTCCATCGTCGCCCAGATCACCGCCGTGCTGCGCGAAGCCGGCAGCCGGGCCAAGGCGGAGACCCCGGCTTGAAATTCGGGCCGGTCCCGCTTGCCGAAGCCGAGGGCGCAATCCTTGCCCATGGGCTTGCGGTGGGGGAACACAGCTTCAAGAAGGGCCGCGTTCTTTCGGCCGCAGATATTGGGCAGCTCGACAAAGCTGGATGCACCACCGTCGTCGTGGCCCGCCTGGAACAAACGGACGTTCCCGAAGACAAGGCTGCACGCCGTCTTGCCGAGGTTGCAGCGGGGGTTAACGCGCGGGTGGGCGCGGCCTTTACCGGCCGGGCCAATCTCTATGCCGAGGCGCCTGGCCTGGCGATGGTTGATGCGGCCCGCGTGGACGAAATCAATCTGCTGGACGAGGCCCTGACCATCGCCACGGTGGCACCCTTCGAGATGGTTGAGCCGCGCCAGATGCTGGCCACGGTCAAGGTGATCCCCTTTGGCGCCCCGGCAGATGTGGTCGCGCAGGCTGAAGCCATTGCACGGCGTGCGCCGCTGGTCTGGCTGGCGCCCTTTGTGCCGAAGAAGATCGGCCTTGCCCTCACCGCCCTGCCCGCCACCAAGCCGAGTGTCTTCGACAAGACCGAAGCAGCAGTCGAGGCGCGGATCACCCCCATGGGCAGCCAGGTGGCGGCCCGCGAACGGGTGGCCCATGACGAGGCAGCGTTGGCGGCAGCAATCCTTCGCCTGCGGGATGCCGGGTGCAGCCCGATCCTGGTCTTTGGCGCGTCCGCGATTGTTGACCGCCGCGATGTGATCCCCGCCGCCATTGTGGCAGCAGGCGGCGTGGTGGAGCATTTCGGCATGCCGGTGGACCCCGGCAATCTGCTGCTGCTGGGGCGCCTCGGTGATGTACCGGTGATCGGCCTGCCCGGCTGCGCCCGCTCGCCCAAGCTGAACGGTTTTGACTGGGTGCTGCAGCGGCTGCTGGCCGATGTTCTGGTGACCAGGCGCGATATCCAGTTGATGGGGGCCGGCGGCCTGCTGAAGGAAATCCCCACCCGTCCCCAGCCAAGGCAGGGTGAGGATGAGGCACCACTCCCCAATGTGCCCCGCGCGCCCCGTGTGGCGGCGCTGGTGCTGGCAGCGGGCAAATCCAGCCGCATGGGCGGCCCCAACAAGCTGCTTGAGGAAGTGGACGGCAAGGCCCTGGTCGCCCACGCCGTTGATACGGCGCTCGCCGCCGACGTGGCGTCGGTTGTGGTTGTCACCGGCCACCAGCGGGAGCGGGTTGAGGCGGCCTTGGCTGGCAAGCCTGTTACCCTGGTTCACAATCCGGATTTTGCCGAGGGTCTTTCAACCTCGCTCAAGGCCGGCCTGCGGCTGCTGGCGGGCGACGTGGACGGAGCGTTGGTCTGTCTGGGGGATATGCCACGCCTGACGCCGGCCCATCTCGACCAGTTGCTGGCGGCCTTCAACCCGGCTGAGGGGCGCTCGATCTGCGTGCCGACCTATCGGAACAAGCGCGGCAACCCCGTGCTGTGGGGCCGACGCTTCTTTGCCGACATGCAGGGTGTTGCCGGCGACGTGGGCGCGCGCCATCTGATAGGGGAACATGCCGACCAGGTCGTGGAAGTGGAAATGGGGGATGCCGCCGTGCTGCTGGACGTGGATACCCCCGAGGCCCTGGCAGCCCTGAAAGGCGGCACGCAATGACGCCGTTTGATCCCGCCAGCCTGCGGGCGCAGTTCCCCATTCTGGCCGAACGCATCGGCGCGAACCCCCTGCACTATCTGGACAATGCCGCCACCGCCCAGATGCCGCGTGCGGTGCTGGACGCCATGGTGGCGCATGAAACCCATGCCCGGGCCAATGTGCACCGCAGCGTCCACACCCTGGCCGAGCGCGCCACCCGCGCCTTCGAGGGGGCGCGGGAAGCGGTTGCCGCCTACCTCAACGCGGCTCAGCCAGAAGAAGTGGTGTTTACGTCTGGCGCCACGGCGGCCCTCAATCTGGTGGCCCACAGCTTTGGCGCCAGCCTGAGGCCCGGCGACGAGGTGGTGATTTCCACCCTCGACCATCATTCCAACATCGTGCCCTGGCAGATGCTGCGCGACCGTTCAGGCATCGTGCTGAAGGCCGCCCGCGTCACCCCGGAGGGCCGGCTGGACCTGGAGCACCTGGCAGAGGTCATCGGCCCGCGCACCCGGCTGGTGGCGATTACCCACGCCTCAAACGTAACGGGGGCGATAACGCCGGTGGCGGCGGTGGTGGCGCTCGCCCGCAAGGTTGATGCACGGGTGCTGCTGGATGGCTGCCAGATGGCGCCCCATGGCCCTGTGGACGTGCAAGCCCTGGGTGTCGATTTCTATGCCCTGTCGGGCCACAAGATGTTCGGCCCCAATGGCATTGGCGCCCTGTGGGCACCCTTCGATCTGCTGGAAAGCATGCCGCCGTTTCTGGGTGGTGGCGAGATGATCCGCACGGTCACGCTGGAGCGGACGATCTATGCCAAGCCGCCCATGCGGTTCGAAGCTGGTACCCCGCCCATTGCCCAGGCTGTGGGGCTGGGCGCAGCCGCCCGTTTCCTGAGCGCCCTCGACCACCAGGGCGTTGAAGGCCATCTGGCGCGGCTGACGGGCCGGATCCTTGATGGCCTTGCGGCGCTTGACCGGGGGCGGCAGCGCATCCGCGTCATTGGCCCCACCAGCCTTGAGGCCCGCCTGCCGGTCATCAGCTTTGACATTGCCGGCGCCCATCCCCATGACCTGTGCCAGATGCTGGACAGCCATGGCGTGGCCTTGCGCGGCGGCCACCATTGCGCCCAGCCGCTGATGGAGCATTTCGATCTGGCGGGGACGACGCGGGCAAGCCTCGCCCTCTATAATGACGACGCTGACGTGGATGCCCTGCTGTCGGGCCTTGATGATGCCCTGACACGTCTTTCTGCAGGTTAGGTAACGATGAGCGACCAGATCTATCAGACCGACCTGCTGCGCCTTGCCGGCGCCGCTTATGGCCATGGCCGCCTGCCCCAGCCGGGTGGCAGCGCCACGCTGGACAATCCCATGTGCGGTGATCGCGTAACCTTCGACGTAACGGTTGATGCCGAGGGACGGGTGCAGGAGATTGCCCAGACGACGCGCGCCTGCGTGCTGTGCCAGGCCAGTTCCTCGATCATTGCCGCCCGCGCGCCCGGCCACACCGCAGCTGAGCTTGCCGCCGTGGATACGGCCGTGGCCAACATGCTGAAGAGCGGCGACGCTGCACCTCAGGGTGACTGGCAAGAGCTGGCCGTTTTTGCCCCGGTGCAGGAGACCCGCAGCCGCCATATCTGCGTCCGCCTGCCGTTCGAAACCGTGATTGCAGCCATGGCCGACGCCCAGGCTAAGGGCGCCAGCCAGGCCTGATCAGAAGCGCGGCTTGCGCTTTTCCTGGAAAGCGGCGACCCCTTCCTTGTGCTCGGGCGAGACATAGCTGAGGGTCTGGGCGTTCAGTTCCGCATCCAGCAGGGCGTCAAGCGTGGTCGGCGCCTCGGTCAGGATGCGCTTGGCCAGGCGGAAGGCGTGCGGTGGCTGGGCCGCCAGTGCCTCGGCCTCAGCCAGGGCTGCCGCCGCCAGTTCATCATCTGGCACCACCAGATCTACCAGGCCGATCCGCTCAGCCTCTACAATCCCCACCGACTTGCCGTGCAACAGGATATTCCGCGCCTTGGCCCGGCCGACGCGGGCGGCGAGCGTGCCCAGCAGGCCGTAATCCGGCACCAGGCCCAGGCGGAAGAAATTGAAGCCAAAGCTGGCCCCGGCACCCGCCACGATGCTGTCGGCCAGCAGCGCAATGCCTGAGCCTGCGCCAAAGGCCACGCCCCCTACGGCTGCCACCACAGGCTTTTCCGCCAGGGCCAGCAGGCGCACCAGCCGATGGTTGGCCTGCATGCGCGCGCGCCCAGAGTGGACATCGTGCTTGCCCATGGAGGAGATATCGCCCCCGGCACAGAACACGCCCCCTGCCCCGGTCAGGATCAGGGCGCGGACCTCTGCCTCACCAAGGGCGGCCTCCACGGCGACGATCAGGGCTTCGCGCAGTTCCGTCGACAGGGCATTGCGCTTTTCCGGGCGGTTCAGCACCAGGCGGGCAATGCCCGGGGCGGGGCGTTCAGTCAAAACAGAGTCGGTCATGCTCAGGCTCCTGCGGGGTAGACGACGGCTGCCTCGCCGGTGGTGCCATTGTCGCGGCCACTGCGGGTGGACAGCACGCGGTTGAGCGGTCCTTCCCCCTGGGAGCGGCCCACCATATTTGGCCCCATGGCGGTCAGCCCACCATCCACCGGCAGGTTTATGCCAGTCACAAACTGGCTGTCGTCGCTGGCCAGATAAAGAGCGGCACCGGCGATATCCTCGGGCTGGCCGGCCTCTTGCCAGGGCTGGGCTTCAATCATGCGCTTTGCCGCCTGTTCTGCCGCCCCCCGGTGCAGCAGCGGCGTCATGATGCCGCCCGGCGAAATGCTGTTGGCGCGGATGCGATGGGGTGCCAGTTCCACCGCAATCATGCGGGTGAGGTTGATCACCGCTGCCTTGGCCGCTGAATAGGCCGTGGGGCCACCGCCGCCTCCCATGCCAGCCACAGACGCCGTCTGGATCAGGGTGCCGCCCTCGCCCTGGGCGATCATGGCGCGCGCCCCGTGCTTGCAGCCGAGAAAGACACCGCGCGCCAACACATCAAAGGTGAAGTCCCAGTCCTCTACCCGTGTATCGACAAAGGGGCCAAAGGCGCCGCCGACGCCGGCATTGTTGAACACACAATCAAGGCGACCGAAATCCCGCAGGGCCAGCGCCACCGCCGCTTCCACGTCGGCTTCCTCGGCAACATTGGTACGGATGAAGCGGACGGTGCCGCGATGGCCTTCCTGGCTGGCCAGGCCCATGGTCTCGTCAGAGGTCTGGGTGTTCATGTCGGCGATGACAACCCGCGCCCCTTCGGCCAGAAAGCGCAGGGTTGTGGCGCGGCCGATACCGCTGCCGCCACCGGTGATCAGGGCCACCTTGCCCTCCAGCCGTCCTGTCATCGCCTGCTCCCGTTTCTGGTTGATTGGTTGAGGGGCGAGTGTGGCGATGGCGACGCGCTGCTTCAAGCGGGGTTGCTTGATCCAGCAGCCATCGGCACACGTAGAAACGCTACATCACGGACCCGCCTGTTAGGGAAGATCTCAATGGACACCGCCCTCGACCGCCGCCATCTGCTGCGCCTTGCCCTGGGCACGGCCCTTTGCCTGCCTGCCTTTGGCGGCATCGCCCAGGCGGGGGAGGCAACAGCGTTCGACTTTAGTTTTGACAGCCTGGAAGGCGGGGCCATGCCCCTGGCGCAGTGGCGCGGCAAGGCACTGCTGGTGGTCAACACCGCCTCCATGTGTGGCTTTACGCCCCAGTACACGGCGCTGGAAAAGGTCTGGACCACCTACAAGGACCGGGGCCTTGTGGTGGTGGGCGTTCCCTCCAACGACTTTGGCGGACAGGAACCCGGCAAGGCGGCGGAGATCAAGGAATTCTGCGAGACCACCTTTGGCATCGACTTCCCCCTGGCGGCCAAGGTGGATGTGATCGGCCCCTCCGCCCACCCCTTCTACCGCTGGGCGGCAGAGGTGCTGGGCAAGGGCCGGGTGCCAAAGTGGAACTTCCACAAATATCTGGTCGGCCGCGACGGCAAGTTGATCAACGCCTTCCCCAGCGCGACCGAGCCTGATGGCGACACCGTGACCACTGCCATCGAAGCCGCCCTCAGGACCTGAGTGTAGCCAGCTAAAGAGGCGCGCCCTCAAGCCTCCGCACGGCTTCCACGATGCGCACATGGGCACCGGCGAAGGAAAACCGCACGGTGCCCCTGCCCCGCACAGGATCGAAATCCGTGCCCGGCGTCAGCGCGATGCCGCGTTCATCCAGCAGGCGGGCGCAGAACGCCTCGGAATCGGTCTCGCCAGCGGGCAGGCCGGAATAGAGATAGAAAGCACCGTCCGGCACCAGCACATCCCGGAAACCAAGCCTTGGCAGTGCCTCGGCCAGCAGCGCCCGGTTCCGGGCGTAGATGGCGACCCGCGCATCAAGTTCCTCCTCGGCCTCCAGCGCCGCGCAGGCGGCAATCTGGGACAGGCTGGGGGCAGAGATGAAGAAATTTTGCGCCAGCCGGTCCACCGTGGGCACCAGTGCTGCCGGCACGATCATCCAGCCAATGCGCCAGCCCGTCATGCCGAAATACTTGGAAAAACCACTGACCACCACGGCCTCGGGATCAAGGGACAGCGCCGTAACCGCTGGCTTGCCATAGGAAATACCGTGGTAGATCTCGTCAGAGATCAGCCTGATCCCACGCGCCCGTGTGGCATCAACCAGGCTCCCCAGCGCCGCGCCATCCAGCATGGCGCCCGTGGGATTGGCGGGGCTGGCGACCAGCAGGCCATCAAGCTTGCCCGCCGCCGCCAGATGCTGCGGCATGGGATTGAAGCCGGTGGCGCCATCCACCGGCAGGGCCACAGGCACCAGATCCAGCGCCCCCAGCATGTTGCGATAGGCGGGATAGCCAGGCTCCACCACCCCCACCCGCGCGCCTGCATCAAACAGGGCAAGGAAGGCCAACAGAAAGGCCGCCGATGACCCGGTGGTGACGATCACGCGGCCGGGATCAAGGTCAAGCCCGTAACGCCGGCCATAGAGCGCCGCAATGCCCCGGCGCAGGTCTGGCACGCCCAGCGATTCCGTATAACCAAGCGGGTGCGTGCCAAGGGCAGCCTGCGCTGCCGCAACCGCGACCTGCGGCGCACCACCTGCCGGTTGACCCACTTCCAGGTGCACGATGTCGCGGCCGGCCGCCTCAAGCGCATTGGCGGCGGCAAGCACGCGGGTCGCCTGGAACACGGGCACCTGTCCCCGCCGGGACAGGCCGGACAAGGTCGCGCTCATGGCCGGGGTATAATCCAGAATGGCGGATTCGTTAATTTCGATACCCTTTCTGGGCGCACACCGTTCTCCATTTACGTCTGATTAACCTATGCCCTGATACGTTCTCCCAAACATAGCCGCAAACGCTTGGAGTCTCATCCGGCATTTGCGCACAGCGTGCGGGATGGATTCCGCCTGGGAGAAGCGATGATGTCGACGAAGAGAGTTCTGCTGGCTGCCCTTGCCGGCGCCACGATGCTGACGGCACCGGAAACAGCCTTTGCCCGGGCGGGTGACTTCACCAGCCTCTATGTTTTCGGCGACAGCCTGTCGGACCCCGGTAATCTGGGCCAGACCGCCAAAAAGCTCTTTGGCTATTATCCGGTATTCGCACAGCCTTATTACAATGGCCGTCCGTCGAACGGCATCACCTGGGGTGAATACCTGCCCGGGTTGATCGGCGTTGATAAAAACGCCGTCAAGAATTTCGCCATTTCAGGTGCCGAGACTGGTGTCGACCTTCAGACGGGTTCTTTTTGGGCCTATGTAAATTCCAACGGCGTTGAACGTGGCATATTGGGAAACAACCAGGTCGGCAGCGATGCGGGTGGTTTCGTCAAAGACTATCGCATCCCGAAAGGTGCCCTCGTCAGCATCAATGGCGGCGTGAATGATTTCGTCGATGCGGCCAACACCTACCTCAGTAACAATCCATCTGCAGATGCAAACACCAAGAAAACAGAACTCGACAAAATCGCCCAAGCCAAAAATGCTGCGTCGATTGAAAACATATCGACAGCCATCAAACGATTGAACGCCGTAGGCGGAGAAACCTTCACGGTTATGAACATTCCAGACATCTGGAAAGGCGACAGTCGCGTTCCAGATACTTATGCAACAGAGATCGCCAAATTCAATGCCGACCTGCCTGCAAAGATGACGACGCTGGCCAATGAACTGGGCGTGCGCATCATCATTATCGATGCGTCGGCGCTGTATGACGATGTAGCGGCGAACCCAGGAAAATATGGCCTGACCAGCGGCTTGAGCCGCTGTATCGACTATAGCGACCTCTCGCACTATACGGAGAATGGATACCATACAGTTACAGGAAATTGCGGCTCTACGGTGAACGCGGATGGTACCATTGATGCCCCCGGTATTTTCCGGTGGGACAACACCCATCTGACCACCGCTGGCAACAAGATTCTGGCTGAATATGTTGCCAGGGTCGTCCAGACAATCCTGACGGCGCCACTCAATGCGGCGGCCACGCCGCAGGTGGGCCGGGCCGTTGCGGGTGCCATGGTGGCCCAGCTTGATGGGCGCATGGGCGATATCGCCAGTGGCGGCGGGGCAGCCAGTTTCGTTTCCATGGACGGCTCAGGTGACGGCGCCCGCTATGCCGACGCCTCCTCCATGCAGCTGGCACAAACCGATGCCATGCCGACGCTGAATGGCAACAGTGCCCGCAAGAACGGTGTCGCCGGCTTCCTGCGCGCTGGCTATGGCGACGGCGATCGCGACGCCACTGGCAACCGCGCGGGTTTCGACTATCGGATCTACACCGCCACAGCCGGCGTGGATTACGCGCTCAACGCCACAAGCTATGTCGGCCTTGCCCTCGGCTTTGCGGACGCCAGCGCCAGCCTTGCAGACGGGGCCGGCCATTCCTCGCAACAGAGTTGGTCGCTGACCGCCTTTGGCGTGAAGAAGATCGACGCCCTGCGCTTTGATGTGCAGGCGGGTGCCGCCTATGACGATTACAGCGACCTGAACCGCAAGACAGGCTTTGCCAGCGACCCGGTGGCGACGGGCAGCACCAACGGCAACACCGTGTTTTTATCCGGCCGCGCTGGCTATGCCGTGAACATGGGCGCTTACACGGTGGAGCCCTTCACCAGCCTGCGTTACACCCGGGTTTCCATGAAATCCTATACCGAGACCGGTGGTGGCATCCTGTCGCTGCAATATGGCCGCCAGCGCGCCAGCAACCTTGTTGGCACCCTCGGGGTCGAGGCCAGCACTGAGTGGCAGATGGGAACCTCAAAAATTACCCCCACTCTGCGTCTCGCCTTTGACCGCGACCTGCATCAGGGCAGCGGGATCCTCAGCTATGGCTTTGCCGGCTCGGCAAGCTACCGGACCGAGGGAAGCGAGCCCTATCTCACCACCGGCCACATCGGCGGCGGGCTGAGCATGGACCTGCAGCCGGGTCTTGTGGCCCGCGTGGGCTATGACACCACCTTCCTGGGTGGCGGCAAGGACCAGTACGTGAACGGCCATGTTTCCTTCGCGTTCTGATCGCTGGTCCTTCGCGTTCTGATAAATCTCCCGGCGCGGCTATTTCTGTAGCCGCGCCATGGAGGCAAGGCCGGCGCCGCGCGGATCAGCGGCAAAGCGGCAGCTGCGCCACAGGCCGGGCAGACCCTGGGGGCACCAGACGGCGGCAACCCGGCCAAGGGGGCCGGCTTCCACGGTCCTCTCGCCCATGCCCTTCAGAGCGTCGGCAACCTCGGGCGCCGTGCCCGGTTCATAAACGATGCCGCCGCCCACATCGATCAGGCGTGGCCCGGCAATCGCCGGCTTCAGTTCCTCAGCCTTGGTGCCCATGCTGTCGAGGAAGGTCTGAACAAGAGCCACGGGGGCCGCATCATCCGTTGCCCCGGCACCGGCCCAATAGGCACTCTTCGAATTAAGGTTCGCGACCAGGGCGGGGACCATGTGGCGGCCGCCCTGCCCCTTGTCCCCGGCAGGTGCTGCCCCCAGCACCAGACCCAGTTCACGCGACACCTTGCCTGCGCCAAGCGGATCCCCCATTGAAAGGGTGCAGGCAACGGCAGAGCCGCCAGCATCAATCACGGCAAGGGCAGCGCTGCCATCATCACGGCCAGCCACCAGTTTGGTCGAGGCCGCATAAGCGGCGCGGCTGGCCTTGGCCAGAAGTGTGGCCCGCTCGGGCGCTGCTGCATCGGCCTTGTCGAGGGTCGCCGCAAGTACATTATTGAATACTGCGACACCCGGCGTTGCCACGCCGGGCAGCACCAGCTGGTGCTTGCCATAGTCAACAATGGTGCCCTTGCTCTCGGCCACCACATAGGTCCGCATGTCCTCAGTGGACAGATGCCCACCAGCCTTGCCGGCGGCTTCAATATATTGGCGCGCAACCTGCCCCTGATAGAACTCGCCCGGGCCACGCTGGCGGATCTGGGCGAGCGTTGTGGCCAGCGCAACCTGTGACAAATCCTGCCCTTCGGCCAGCAGCGAGCCATCGGCGCGACCCAGCAAAGCCTGCAGGTCCGGGTCGGCCCGCACCACGGCAGCCGCCTCGTTCAGCGGGCGCACCATGGCACGGCTGGCCGTAAGTCCTGCGCGGGCGAGGCCTTCCGCCGGGGCCACGGCCTTTGCCCATTCGAGCAGTCCGTGGCGTGCCTGCAGCAGCGACAGGCCGCGCACCAGGCCGGGGGTACCGATCGCGCCGCCACCCGCTGCCGCCCGCAGGCGGAAGTCATAGCTGGCGGTTTCGTTCTTTGCCTGGTCATAGAAAACACACATGCCGCCGCCGCCAAGACCGGCCGCATGGGGATAGGTAACCGCAAGAGCGAGGCCCATGGCCGCAGCCGCATCTGCCGCATTGCCGCCGCCCTCAAGCACATCCCGGCCGACCAGCGCCGCATGGGGCTCGTCGGCAGAGACGCCACCGCGAAATCCCGAATCGGCACCCAGCATGTTCGTGCTGAGGCCTGCGCCCCCCTGGCAGGCAGCCAGTGGAAGCATTACGGCGATGGCCATGGCCATGCTAAGATCGCGCAGGGGATGGCCTGACCCGCGCGTCCGCAGGGACGCGCCCGGAAGGCGCGGGGTGAACTGACCGATCGGGGTGCCCTTGGGTACGACGACGCCGCGCGGAGTGGATGCCTTGGCTTTTTTCATGAAACGTCTTGTCGCAATCGTGTTGATCATGGCTCTGGTTGTGCCCATGACGCCGCGTCAGGCGTCGGCGCAATCGATCTCGCTGATCCGGGACGCCGAGATCGAGCATATCATTCGTAGTTGGGCCAAGCCAATCTTCGAGGCGGCCGGCCTCGATGATAGTTCCGTACGCGTATTTCTGGTGCGCGACCGTGGCGTGAATGCCTTTGTGGCAGGCGGCCAGAATGTCTTCATCAACACCGGTCTTCTGACGACGGTTGAACGGCCATTGCAACTGATGGGCGTGATTGCCCATGAGACTGGCCATATCGCAGGCGGCCATCTGGTGCGCGGCGACGACGCCATGCGCAATGCCTCGGTCCAGCAGATCCTCATGACGGTGCTGGGGGTTGTGGCCATGGTCGGCGGCGCAGGCCAGGCCGGCATGGCCGTGATGGCCTCAGGCTCGTCCATGGCCATGCGCGACTTCATGCTTTACTCGCGCACCCAGGAAAGTGCGGCCGACCAGTTCGCCGTCACGGCTTTGACAAAGCTGGGCAAGAGCGCCCGGGGCCTGGAAGAGTTCCTCGCCCTGCTCAGCGGCCAGGAAGCCCTGCTCAGCCGGCGGCAGGATCCCTATGTGCGCAGCCATCCGCTGGGCCGTGAACGCGTCGCCATCCTGGAAAGCCGGGTCGCCGAGAGCCCCTTTGCCAATACGACCGACAGCCCGGAAGATGTGCAGTCCCTGGCCCGGATCAAGGCCAAGCTCTATGCCTTTCTTGGCGAACCTGCGGATGCCCTGCTGCGTTACCCCGAAAGCGACCAGAGCCTGCCCGCCCGCTATGCCCGGGCGATTGCCTATTATCGCCTGCCCGATCTGAAGAAGGCCATTCCGCTGATTGATGAACTCATCAAGGAGCGCCCGACCGATCCCTTCTTCTACGAACTCAAGGGCCAGATGCTGTTCGAGAACGGACGCATGGAAGAATCGCTGGCGCCCTATCGGCGCGCCGTGGAACTGGCCCCAAGGGAGCCGTTGCTGGCAGTGGGTCTGGGCCAGTCTCTGGTGGGCGACGAGGTAAGCACGATGCATCTGGACGAGGCCATTGCGGTGCTGGAACGGGCCAATGCGCTCGACGAGAACAACACCGCCGGTTGGCAGTTGCTGGCCATGGCCTATGGCCGCCAGGGCCGCATTGGCGAGGCAAGCCTTGCCAGTGCCGAGCGTTTCCTGATGACTGGCAACCTGCGCGATGCCCGGATCCAGGCGATGCGGGCCCAGAACGAACTTTCCGCCGGCACCCCCGGCCACCTGCGCGCCCAGGACCTTCAGGCGATGATCGAACAAGCCATGGATAACCGCTGATGCCCATCCTTCACGACCTTCGCCGCCTTGGCCTGCCCATTCTGGCCTTTGCGACCCTGATGATGGGCACCGTGCCCCCTGCCTCGGCAGGTGACTTCTCGGACCCGCAGAAGAGCAATATCGAGTCCATCGTAAAGGCCTATCTGCTGGCCCACCCGGAAGTGGTGGTCGACGCCCTGGGCGAGTACGAAAAGCGCCAGAAACTGGCCGAGACCGAGCAGGCCGGCCAAGCCATCGCCGAGAACCGCGCCGACCTCCTGTCGGACAAGGGTGGCGGCGTGGCTGGTAATCCAAAGGGTAACATCACTCTGGTGGAGTTCTTCGACTACCGCTGCGGCTATTGCAAGAAGGCGCGGCCCATCATTGCCCAGCTGCTGAAGGCCGACCCGCAGATCCGGCTGGTCTACAAGGAATTGCCGATTCTCGGGCCCGACTCGCTTGTGGCCTCCCAGGCAGCCCTGGCGGCCCGCACACAGGGTGCCGACAAATATCTGGCTTTCCATGAAGTGCTGATGGATACGCGCGGCGCCATCGATGAAAACGCCATCCGCACTGCCGCCCGCCAGGTGGGGCTTGATGTCGCAAAACTGATGCACGACATGACCGATCCCAACATCGAAGAGACACTGAAGGCGACCCACGCCCTTGCCACCAAGCTTGGCATCACGGGGACGCCCAGTTTCGTCATCGGCGACACACTGATCCCCGGCTTTGCGGAACTGGACCAGCTGGTGGAAATCGTTGCCGACGCACGCAAGACCTGCAAGGGTCAGTGCTGAGGGTCTGACTGCTGGCGCGCTCAACCCGGGTCATTCTAAAGAC
>CANCOY010000003.1 GCA_947379865.1 Acetobacteraceae bacterium | reverse complement strand
CTCAGGAGGGGGTCTTCGGTGGTGATGAAAATCCGGGTAGAGGGGGTCGAAGTGTCAGGCATTTGGTATTCCCTTTTACATTCGCCCAGACCGTTCTGGACATGCTCAGGGGTAGCCGCCGAAAATTCGCCAAACTAATTGAACAATTCACCAAGCCAAAATTCGTTGGTGAATTACTTAAGACTATGATTTATATCATGTTTTTACCCTTGGCCGACCGGGGTGCTTTGGGAGCCCCCCCTCGGCCTTCATTGCACGAACAACACGCTCGAAGAGAGGCCTCAGCCCACCTTGGTACCCCGCATCGCGGAGACGCTTTTCAACGTTTCGTACTGAAGGGCGCCTTAGCGTTCCATCCGCAAGCCATCTCTTGACCAACCGCTTGGCTTCGTCCGGAGACTTGAGTCGTTTGGGTCTTATGCGAGGTTTGGGGTCGGCCGGGTCCACAAATGCCGTATCCAGGCGAGGGGTGGCCCAGAAGCTGATCTCGTCGTAACCACGGGCCTTAGTGTAATCTATAAAGTTTTTTTGGGTCATGATGACCGCCCCGATGGTGGGACGGACAATGTCAGGGGCGAGTTCTTCCTTCCAGTCAGAACCAAGGATGTCGAATGCCTTGGCGCAGTTCTCCAGCGTCCAATGGTCAGGGTCATGGGATGGAATGGGTATGGCGAGACGGAGGTCTACCTGACAAGAACCGTCCTCAAACCCCGCGGCCCGGTTGGGTTCAGGATCGTCGCCAGAAACGAAAAAATAGTGCCTGCCGTCTTGGGCGCGATGCAGAGCTCTTAGAAAGCTCAGCCGGAGCTCGGGCCGGGTACACTGCAAATCCCCCCTGAGCCAACTCTGCTCAAGCTCGTTGCATATTTCGACCTCTGACCTGCGCCCACCCAACTCGCGGGCGCAATGCTCGGCAATATCCCAGAGTGATAGCGTCTCAGCCCGTAGCGGCAGCATCCCCTTCTCCCTTGGTTGCGTAAGCCCAAACCATTATAGCCGGGTCGGGACACAAGGGGATGGGCGTGGACAATCACGGGCAAAACCGCGAGGCACGTCAGCGGACTTGGGGGTAGATTTGGGGGTAGGATTTCCTGCGCGAAATAAAATGCGTTTTATATCAACGACTTAAATAAAGAGAATGGCGGAGGGGATGGGATTCGAACCCACGATAGGACTTTTGATCCTATAACGGTTTAGCAAACCGCCGCCTTCAGCCTCTCGGCCACCCCTCCGCGGACCCCTTGATTACGAGGCCCGGGGGCTTTGGTCAAGGATGCCGGAAGGGGTAGGGCGAAATAAGCAGGCGAATGGCACCGTCCATGCATCGTGCCGCCCGCATGACCCACACAAACCGGAGCCCTCCATGACCGAGCTGAGCCGCATTACCCTTGACGATCTGATGGTGGAGGCAGCGCCCTATTGCCATGCCGTGGACGACGGCCAGTTGGTCTTCCTCGCTGGCCAGCTGGCGCAGGATGACCCGGCCTGGCGGGGGAAAAGCGGCTCCATCGAAGAGGAGACCACCGCCGCCATGGCCCTGCTGGGACGCGTGCTGGAGAGGCTGGGGCTGGGCTTTGGCGATGTGGTGCGGGTGGGCGTCTTCATGACCGACCTTGGTGACTTCACCCGGATGAATGCCGTCTATCAGTCCTTCTTCCCGGATGGGCTTTATCCGGCGCGCACCTGTGTGGGCGTGGCGGCGCTGCTGAGTGGGGCAAAGATCGAGATCGACTGCGTGGCGCGGCGCCGCACCTGATGCCTCGTTGCACAATTCCACGGCAGGCCTTGCCGCCCCATTGATCAATCCGCGTGCGGCGCAAGGCTGGAAAAGGCCTTGTACCGCGCTTTCGGGCCATGGCATGGCGCTTGCAAATTAACCCCTGATCCGGTCTGCACCGGAACCACATTTGGGGGACATGATGACGATTGCTGTGAAACTGGCTCGGCTGGGCGCTGCGGTGGCGGCGGGTGTCATGATCTGCATGTCGGCCGCACCCGCCTCGGCGGAATGCCTGGAGACAATCCGTCAGAAGGGCGTGCTGCTGTCGGCCAACGGCCTCATGGGCACCAAGCCCTATGCCTGGAAGAATGACCAGACGGGCAAGTACGAGGGCTATGAGCCCGCCATGCTGGACGAACTGGTCAAGCGCCTTGGCATCGCCAAGTGGGACTATGCCGTTACCGAGTGGACGACCATGATCCCCGGCCTGAAGGCCGGCCGTTGGGACATCATCCTGTCGGGCATGAGCGTGACGCAGGAGCGCATCCAGGGTGCTGGCATCATCTATTCCGATCCCTATTACCTGCTCTATGACCATGTGATCGTGGCTGAGGATTCCCCGATCAAGACCATGGAAGACCTGAAGGGCAAGTCGCTGGCGGTACCGCTGGGCACGCTGGATGCCAACAATGCCCACATGCTGGTGGACAGCGGCAAGGCCGGCAAGGTGATCGAGTTCAACACCTTCAACGAGCCCTTCGTGGCCATGGCCAACAAGCAGGCCGACGCCGTGGTGCTGGACCAGGCGACCTTCTATGGCATGCAGGCCGACAAGGGTGGCCTGCGCATTGTCGGCCCGCCGCTGCCCTATATGCCCAAGCCCGACTGGGTCGCGGCCGAGGCCAAGGCGCCCTACAAGTTCGGCGGCACCGCCGTTGGCATGCGCAAGGAATGCACCGACCTGCAGGCCGCCGTGAACAAGGCCCTTGGCGACATGGACAAGGATGGCACCCGCAAGAAGATCCTGGTGGCCTATGGCGCCTGGTCGGACGAGCAGATCAGCCTGATGAAGTAAGGCGGCCGGGGCGATCCATTGCGGGTCGCCCCGTTCCTTTGAGTTGGGTCCCCTCCCCTCCCTGCTGAAGGCGACCGTCCGCCGTGTACGACTTCTTCTTCGTCCTCATCCCGCGCCACATGCCTTTCCTGCTGGAAGGCGCCCTGGTGACGCTGGAAATCTCCCTTCTCAGCATGGTGTTTGCCGTGCTGATCGGGCTTGCCTGTGCGCTGGGCCGGCTTTCTGGCGGGCGCGTGCTCCCCCGGGTGATCGCTGTCTATGTGGAAATCTGGCGCGATGTGCCACTGATCGTGCAGTTGATGGTGATCTTCTTCACCCTGCCCCAGGCGGGCATTTCGCTGCCTGCCTTCTGGGCGGGTGTGCTGGGCCTCAGCCTCAATGTGGGGGCCTATCTCTCGGAAGTGTTCCGGGCGGCCATCACCTCCATCGATTCCGGCCAGCGTGATGCCGGGCTTTCCATCGGCATGTCGCGCCTGACCGTGTTCATCCGGGTGATCCTGCCCCAGGCGCTGCGGATCGCGGTGCCCACCATTGGTGGCTATTTCATCTCGCTGCTGAAGGATTCCTCGCTGGTCTCCTTCATCTCGGTCAGCGACCTTCTGCGCCACGGCACCATCCTGATCTCCAACACCTATCGCAGCATGGAGATCTACTTCATGGTCGCCATCATCTATTTCGTGATGAGTTCTGTTGCCTCCATCGCGGTCCGCATGGTGGAACAGCACCTTACCCCCACCTATCTGCGCGCCGGCGCTGCCAAGGCCGAGAGCCGCAGGGCCGAAGCCGCGCGGGTGCCGGCATGAGCGCCCCCGCCGCCCGCCCCCTGGTGGAAATCCGGGGCCTGCGCAAAAGCTATGGCCAGACAGAGGTGCTGGCCGGTGTCGAGCTCATGGTTGCCAAGGGAGAGGTTACTTTCCTGATCGGCCCTTCTGGCGGCGGCAAGTCGACCCTGCTGCGCTGCATCAACTTTCTGGAGACGCCGTCGGGTGGTGAAATCATCTTTGATGGCGAGCGCCTCTGCCACGAGGATGGTAACCTTTTTCACCACGCGCCCGAACGCGTCCTGCGCGAGGCCAGGGCGCGCATGCCCATGGTCTTTCAGCACTTCAATCTGTTTGCCCACCGCACCGTCCTGCAGAATGTGACCGAAGGCCCGCTGGTGGTGCAAAAGCGCCCGCGCGCCGAGGTGGAGGCAGAGGCGTTGGCCATCCTCGCCCGTGTGGGCCTTGCCGACCGCGCCAGCTTTTATCCGGCCCAGCTTTCGGGCGGCCAGAAGCAGCGGGTGGCCATTGCCCGGGCGCTGGCCATGCGCCCGAGCCTGATCCTGTTCGACGAGCCCACGTCGGCCCTTGATCCCGAACTGGTGGCGGGCGTGCTCGACACCATCCGTGCCCTGGCCGAGGAAGGCATGACCCTGGTCGTCGTCTCCCACGAAATGAAATTTGCCCGCCATCTGGCCGACAAGGTGCATTTCGTGGCGGGCGGCCATATCGAGGAGTCGGGCACGCCCGACCGGATCTTTGACGCGCCGGAAAGCGAGCGGCTGAAATCCTTCATAAGCTCCATTCTCGCCTGAGGTTCTGGCCGCGTCTTGGGCCCGGTGCCTAGCCTGACGGCGGGTGATGGGCTTTGATAGCGCCGTTCAGACTGGAAGGGCCTGCCATGATCAAGGTGCATCACCTCAACAACTCGCGCTCGCAGCGCGTCCTCTGGCTGCTGGAAGAGCTGGCGGTGCCCTATAAGGTGATCCGCTATGAGCGGAACGCCACCACCATGCTGGCCCCGCCGGAGTTGAAAAAGATCCACCCGCTTGGCAAGTCCCCAATGATCGAGGATGGCGGCCGCGTGCATGCGGAATCCGGCGCCATCGTGGAATACCTGGCCGAGACCTATGGCGACGGGCGTCTGGTCCCCGGCGACGCAGACGGGCGGGAGCGCTATCGCTATTGGATGCACTTCGCCGAAGGCTCCATGATGACGCCGTTGCTGCTCAAGCTCTTTGCCGGGCGCATGGGCGAGGCTGGCGCCCCCCTGGTGGCTCGGGCCGACGAGCAGAACGCCATGATGCTGGCCTTTGTCGAGGGGGAGCTTGGCGACAAGCCCTATCTGACCGGCGACGCCTTCAGCGCGGCCGACGTGCTGATGAGCTTTCCCATGGAGGCGTCCGCCGCCCGGGGCAAGCTGGGCCCGGAATTCCCGCGCCTGCTGGCCTGGCTTGCACGCCTGCATGCCCGGCCCGCTTATGCCCGGGCGCTGGAACGGGGCGGCCCGTTCGAGATCCTGCGCTGAGGGGGCGAGCATGGACAGAAGCGGTTTTGGCGGCGGGGGCCGCGGTGGCTTTGCCCGCAATGTGCGGGGCGGCGTGCTGGCGGAATGCTCACTCGATCCCGTAACGGGGTTTTACCGGGACGGCTGTTGCTCAACCGGCGACGACGATCACGGGCGCCATGTCGTCTGCGCCGTGATGGACGCAGCCTTCCTCGCCTTCTCGGTGGCGCGCGGCAATGATCTTGTCACGCCGGTGCCGGCCTATCAGTTCCCGGGCCTGAAGCCCGGTGACCGCTGGTGCCTGTGCGCGCTGCGCTGGCGCGAGGCCTCGGCGGCGGGTGTTGCCCCCAAGGTTGTCCTCTCAGCCACCAACGAGGCCGCGCTCGCCTATGTCACGCTTGCCGACCTCGAGGCCCATGCCCTGGACTGAGCAGGGGCCCCGGGGTGGCTGGCGTCGCGCTCAGAGACAGGCGTAAAGCGCGTCGATCAGTTCCTGGGCGCGCGGGCCGGTGACAAGGCCCGGACGCATCTGATTCATGACATAGCCAAAGCCGATGCGGGCATCGGGATCGGCATAGCCAAGCGAGCCACCGGCGCCGGGATGGCCAAAGGCATGGGCGTTTGGCCCAAAGGCGGCATGGGCAACATCGCCCTGGGTCATCATGAAGCCAAGACCAAAGCGGGTGGACTGTTCCGCCAGCACCACATCGGGACCACGGGTCTGTTCCGTGTTGGCCTTTGTGATGGTTTCCGGCGTCAGCACGACCTTGCCATCAAGCCGGCCATCGGTGGCAAGCGCCCCATAGATGCGGGCCAGGCCCCGGGCATTGCCATGGCCATTGCCACCTGCCAGTTCCGCCGCCCGCCAGGCGCGGGTGTTCACCACATCGGGATGAATGGCTGGCGGGTTGAAGAAGGCCTGGAAGCCGGCCGAGCCGGGATTGGCCAGAATGGCGCCGAGCACATCGAAATCGCCTGGCTCCGGCGGCGGCGGCATCTGCATGTCGGCAATGCGGGCATCAAGTTCGGGGCCGGCGCCAATATGGAAATCGAGGCCGAAGGGATCGCTCAGTTCTTCCTTCACATAGCGTCCAATGGAACGCCCGTCGATGCGCTTGATCAGGGTGCCCAGCAGATGCCCGATGGACAAGGCGTGATAACCATGGCGCGTGCCCGGCGTCCAGAACGGCTCTTCTGCCGCGATCAGGCCCGCATAGCGGTCGAAATCATAGAGATCGTCGAGGCCAATGGGCTGGCGCACGGCAGGCACGCCCGACTTGTGGCAGAACAGCCAGCGCACCGGCACGTCGCCCTTGCCATGGGCGGCAAATTCCGGCCAGTAGGTGGACGCCTTGGCGTCGAGGTCGAGCTTGCCCTGGTCCACGAGGCGCAGCGCCGCCATGGTGGCAATGCCCTTGGTCGCGGAATAGACGTTGACGAGGGTGTCCTTCTCCCAGGCCTTCGTCTTCGCCAGGTCGCGATGCCCGCCCCACAGATCGGCAACCATCTTGCCATCGATAACGACGGAAACGGCAGCGCCGATTTCCAGGCCGTTGCCCAGGTTTTTCTCCATGACGTCGCGCAGCGCTGCAAAGCGCGGATCAACGGTGCCTTCCACTTTTGCCATTGGCCTTCCTCCTCGTTGTTGCTCCATCTGTCTGGCAGATGGGGAGCATTCTTGACTCTGTCCGATCATAGGCCGGATGGCCGACAAGGGAATACTTGCCGTGCGCCCTCTCACTTGCGACGATTGCTGCGAAGGCGCCCACATCGAGGCGCCACGCCGGGAGAAGACCATGAGCAAGCCCAAGGATGTCTATGTGAACACCGCCGCCAAGGATTGGCTGCCCTTCTATCCAGGCTTCCAGTTCAAGCTGCTGCGTGTCAGCGCCGAGACGGGGACGTGGTCCGTGCTGGTGCAGGCCGACAAGGGCGCCAGCTTCCCCTGCCACACGCACCTGGGGGCGGGCGAATACTTCATGGTGTCGGGCCGCATGGAGGTGCGCGGCGGCGCCAAGAACGGCGGTATTACGGCCAATGCCGGCGACTATGGCTATGAGCCCAACGGCATCGTCCACGACCTCACGGAATTTCCGCTGAAGACCGTCTTTGTCTTCACCAACCATGGCGCCGTGAACTTCATCGATGAGGCCGGCAAGACCGTGTTCATCCTCGACTGGCAGGCGGTGCTGAAGCTTGAGGCCGACGGCCTGAAGGCGCAGAAAAAAGCGCTGAAGAAGGCGGCGTGAACCCTGTCCTGATGCTTGCCAGCCTGTGCCTTGGCGGCCTTGTGGCCGCCGGGCTGGGCGTGGCGGCAGCCCGCATGTGGCCACCCGCCTTCTGGCCGGTGCTGGGCGCCGTGGCCCTGTGGTGGATCTATCTCACCCTGCGCCAGCGGGCGGCGATGGCTGCAGCCATCGCACGCCGCAAGGGCGACTTTCATTAAGCCAGAAGGGCACTAGGCCCAAATGGCATTAGGCCAGAAGGGCACCAGCCAAGAAGGGCGCCTCAGCCCTTCAGCATGGTCAGCAGCAGTTCGTTGACAGCGGCCGGATTGGCCTTGCCCTCGGTCTGCTTCATCACCTGGCCAACAAAGAAGCCAAAGAGCTTGTCCTTGCCGCTGCGGTACTGCGCCACCTTGTCGGCATTGGCCCCCATCACGGCCGTGATGGCCGCCTCGATGGCGCCGGTATCCGTCACCTGCCGCAGGCCGCGCTCCTCGACGATCTGGCCGGGGGCCTGGTGGGTTTCCACCATGACCTCGAACACTTCCTTGGCCAGGCGGCCAGAGAGTGTGCCATCGGTGATCAGGTCGATCAGTTCGCGCAGATGATCAGCCGTAATCGGGCTGGTCTCTATGGTCCAGCCCTGGGAGTTGAGCGAGGCAAAGAAATCGCCCGTCACCCAGTTGGCCGCCAGCCGCGCGTCGCGCCCCTTGGCCACCGCCTCATAGAAATCAGCCGAGGCGCGGTCGGCCACCAGCACGCCGGCGTCATAAGGCGACAGGCCATAATCGGCCACAAAGCGCGCCTTCTTGGCGTCGGGCAGTTCCGGCAGATCGGCCTTGAGTGCTTCGACAAAGGCCGGATCCAGGATCAGGGGCAGCAGGTCGGGATCAGGGAAATAGCGGTAATCGTGCGCTTCCTCCTTGGAGCGCATGGACCGCGTCTCGCCCCGGCCGGGGTCGAACAGGCGGGTTTCCTGGGCGATTTTGCCGCCTGCCTCAAGGATGTCGATCTGGCGCCGCGCCTCCACCTCGATGGCCTGCATGACGTAACGCACCGAGTTCACATTCTTGATCTCGCAGCGCGTGCCATAGGGCTCGCCCGGGCGGCGGACCGAGACGTTCACATCGGCCCGCATGGAGCCTTCTTCCATGTTGCCGTCGCAGGTGCCGAGATAGCGCAGAATCGTGCGCAGCTTCTTGACATAGGCGCCCGCTTCCTCGGCCGAGCGCATGTCGGGCTCGGACACGATCTCCATCAGGGCGATGCCCGCCCGGTTGAGATCGATATAGGACAGGCTGGGATGCTGGTCGTGCAGGCTCTTGCCCGCATCCTGCTCAAGATGCAGGCGGGTGATGCCCACAGTCCGGCTGGTGCCATCCGCCAGATCGATAATCATGGAGCCCATGCCAACGATAGGCTGCAGATACTGCGAGATCTGATAGCCCTGGGGCAGGTCGGCGTAGAAATAGTTCTTCCGGTCAAAGACGGAATGCAGGTTGATCTGCGCCTGCAGACCAAGGCCCGTGCGCACGGCCTGGGCAATGCAGACCTCGTTGATCACCGGCAGCATGCCGGGGAAGCCCGCGTCGATCAGGCTGACCTGGGTGTTCGGCTCCGCCCCGAAGACTGTCGGGGCACCAGAGAACAGCTTGGAGACAGAGACGACCTGGGCGTGAACCTCAAGCCCGATGACCATCTCCCAGGGGCCTGTGGCGCCTTCGATGACCGTGGCGGCTGCACTTTCGCGTGCCATGCTCAGACCCTCCACCAGTTGTCAGGCCGGGCCGTGAAGGCGGCGGCCTTCTCGATCACATGGCCGATGCGCAGCACCGTTTCCTCGTCAAACGCCCGGCCAATCACCTGCAGGCCCAGGGGCAGGCCCTGGGAATTAAGCCCGGCGGGCACCGCCAGCGCCGGCAGGCCGGCGAGATTCGCCGTGACCGTGAAGACGTCGTTCAGGTACATGGCCAGCGGATCGGCGCTCTTCTCACCGGCCGCAAAGGCGGCGCTGGGGGTGGCCGGCGCCAGGATCGCGTCAACCTCTTTATAGGCTTCGGTGAAGTCGCGGGCGATCAGGCTACGCACCTTCTGGGCCTTCAGGTAATAGGCATCATAATAGCCGGCCGACAGCACATAGGTGCCGATCAGGATGCGGCGGCGCACCTCGCGGCCAAAGCCTGCCCCGCGCGTCTTTTCGTACATCTCGGGCAGGGTGCGGCCGGGCTGACGCGCGCCAAAGCGCACACCATCATAGCGCGCCAGATTGGACGAGGCCTCGGCAGGGGCCACGATGTAATAGGTCGGCAGGGACTGGCTGGTATGGGGCAGGCTGATCTCACGGATCTCGGCACCGGCGGCCTTCAGCCATTCAATGCCCTGTTCCCACAGCCGGCCGATTTCAGCCGGCACGCCCTCGATACGGTATTCCTTTGGGATCCCGATCTTCAGGCCACGCACGTCGCCGGTCAGTGCCTTGGTGTAATCGGGCACGGCGCGGTTGGCGCTGGTGGAATCCTTGGGGTCGTGCCCGGCCATGGAGCGCAGCATCAGGGCAGCATCCGTCACCGTACGGGTCATCGGTCCCGCCTGGTCGAGGGACGAGGCAAAGGCGACAATGCCCCAGCGCGAGCAGCGGCCATAGGTTGGCTTGATGCCGACGATGCCGGTGAAAGCCGCCGGCTGGCGGATCGACCCACCGGTATCGGTTCCCGTGGCACCCAGGCACAGGCGCGCCGCCACCGCCGCCGCCGAGCCGCCAGAGGAGCCACCGGGCACCAGCACGGCTGTGTCACCCGTGCGGCGCCAGGGATTCTTCACCGGACCAAAGGCCGAGGTCTCGTTCGACGAGCCCATGGCGAATTCGTCGAGGTTGAGCTTGCCCAGCATCACCGCGCCATCCCGCCACAACTGGCTGGTGACGGTTGATTCATAGGTCGGCGTGAAGTCGCCCAGAATGCGGCTGGCCGCCGTGGTACGGATGCCCTTGGTGCAGAACAGGTCCTTGATGGCCAGCGGAATGCCGTCGAGCGGCAAGGCCTCGCCCCGGGCGCGGCGTGCGTCCGACGCCTCGGCATCGGCCAGCGCCCGCTCGGGCGTTTCCACCACAAAGGCGTTCAGGGTGCTGGCGGCTGCGACAGCCTCAACATGGGCCGTGGCAAGCTCGCGGGCAGAGAAGTCCTTTGCCGCCAGACCGGTGAGGGCATCCGCCAGGCTAAGATCGGTGAGCGCGCTCATTCCACCACCTTCGGAACGGTAAAGAAGCCGTCATGCGGATCAGGGGCATTGGCCATGAGATTGTCGAGGATGCCGCCGTCGCTGACCAAATCGGCGCGCAGGGGCAGGCTTGAGGCAACGGCGCTGGTCATCGGCTCAACCCCGGTGGTGTCCACCGCCTGCAGTTGCTCGATCCAGGCAAGAATGCCATTCAGTTCGCCGGCGATATGCTCAAGCTCGCCCTCCGGCACTTCGATGCGGGCAAGGCGCGCAATGCGCGCCACCGTGTTCCTGTCGACCGACATGGCTCCAATCCCTCGGGCAAGGGCGCGTTGCGTCCTGCCAACGCTTGTCATGCCATTGCGCCAGCGGTTTGCGCAAGCACCCGCAGCGGCCCGAGACGTGGTATGACAGCGCATCGACACTGCTTTTCCGGAATTCACGCCCATGATGCCGCTCCTCGACCCCGAACAACTGGTGATGGTCCTGCCCCTGGGCCAGCGCCTGATGGGGATCGACCTGGGGACCAAGACCATCGGCCTTGCCCTGTCGGACACCACCCTGAGTGTGGCGAGCCCACTGGAAACCATTCGGCGCACCCGCTTCACGGCGGATTGCGAACGCCTGTTCCATCTGATGGACGAGCACCGCGTGGGCGGCCTGGTGCTGGGTCTGCCCATCAACATGGATGGCACTGAGGGGCCGCGCGCCCAGGCCACCCGCGCCTTTGCCCGCAATCTGCTGGAACGGCGGGAACTGGCCATCACCCTGTGGGACGAGCGCCTGTCCACCGCCGCCGTCACCCGCACCATGATCGACGCCGACCTGTCGCGCGGGCGGCGGGCCGAACTGGTGGACAAGCTGGCGGCAGCCTACATCCTTGAAGGCCTGCTCGACTGGGCGCGCCGGGCCGGCCTTACCCTGGTGGCCTGAGGCTTAGCCCCCTGCCCTGTCGGTCAGACGTTCTTCCAGCCGCAGCACTTCTGCAAAGGCGAGGAACAGGTGATAGAGGGACGAGGCCGGGGCATTGCCTGACAGCGGGCGACCCTCGGCATCAAAGGCATCGACCCACAGGCCGGGCACGGCCGTTGCCAGGTGGGTTTGAAACAGCAAGCGCAGGCTCTGGCCGACAGCAGGGCCGGCATCCCGCCCCAGTGCCTCGGAGGCGCCCAGCCAGCCCTTGATACGCTCCGTATTGGGCCAGGTGCGCGTCCCCCGGTCGATGGGCAGGCCAGCGGGCGTCACCTGCAGGAGGGTACGGCCCGTGGCGGGATCAACACCGTGGGCCTCTGCACCATCGATCAGGGCGGCAATCTCGGGGCCAAGGTCGAGGTCCAACTGCTTTTGTGCCTGGGCCAGTATCCAGGCCCATTCAAACATGTGGCCCGGCTCCACAACTTCTGCCGCAGTGCCACTCAGGCGCGACCAGTCGTCAGCAAAGAACTCGCCCAGGGTGCCGCTGCGCGGATCAAACAGATGGTGCCGGAACAGCAAGACCAGATGGCGCGCCAACCCCTCCAGCCGGGGATGGGGGCCGGAATGGGCGGCAAGGCCCGCCAGCGCCGCCTCCAGCAGGTGCATGTGGGGGTTTTGTTGCCTGGGGCCAGCCGCTGGCACTTCATGCCAGAAACCCACACCATCCGGGTGGCGCAAGAGGTGGTCCAGGGCATCAAGGGTGCGCTCCACATGGATCCACACCCCGGGATCGCCAGAGGCACGCGCATACCAGGACAGGCCAAACAGGACAAAGGCATAGTCGTAAAGATCGGGTGTGGGATCAAGCAGTGCCCCTGTGGCGGCCACCCGGCGCGCCCAGCCCCGTTCGGCCCCAAGCCAGGCCTTGTCCACCATAAAACGGTACACATGATCCGCCGCCTCACGCCCCGGCCCCCAGCCCAGCAGGCTGGCATGGGAAAAGACATAAAGCTGGCGACCCATGACGCGGGTGCGACG
This sequence comes from Acetobacteraceae bacterium, assembly GCA_947379865.1. GTDB lineage: Bacteria > Pseudomonadota > Alphaproteobacteria > Zavarziniales > Zavarziniaceae > CANCOY01. Next base: position 56,307 of record CANCOY010000003.1, on the reverse strand, counting down.
ATAGGAAATGTCGGCCGGCTGCCCGGAGAACTCCACCGCCTCAAAAACACCACCGCCGACCCTGTCGCAGCCAGCACCGGCCCAGAGCGGCAGCGCCACCTCGAAGCACCAATGGCGCACGGCATGAATCAGGTCTTGCATGGTGATCATCCTGCACCAAGGCCCGGCGAAGCGCACGTCTGCGTCACGGCGTGGCACCCAGATCATGCAGGGCCATCCTGAGGAGTTTGGTCTGGCAGTCCTGGAAGCGGGCAAGTTCGGTCCTGTAGGTCTCTTGCCCCACAAGCTCGACGAAATCGATCACCCTGAGCGTCCCCTGTTTGCGGAAGGCATATTCGACGGAGAGCCTTACCCCTTCAGCCCTCAGGGCACGGCTTATCTCGAATTGCGTATCCCTGAAGCCTGCCGCCAGGCCGTCGCTGGACAGATCGGCATAGGCCCGATCCTGGCCAAAGGTCTGGCCGCCGGCGCGAAAGCCCACATAGGCCGGCATCGCATCTTCAAATTCCAGACTGCGTCCGAGGATGGAGGTCTTCACAGCCAGCAGATAGGTCATCAGCTTGTGCTGCGGGGCATAGATGGCGTCGAGCTTGCCCCAGACATAGGTGGCAACCCCGCCGCCCCTGTCCATATAGTCCCGGAACCAGCTGGAGAACTCCAGATGGCACATCTTGAACTCGGCATCCATCTTCTCAAGGGCCAGATGAAAGGCGTTGCGCTCGCTCGCCATGGCCTCGATCAGCTTGGCGTTGATCACGTCCCACTCTGCCTCGGTGTAATCCCCAGCAGCGCAGGTGGGCGCCATCAGCAGGGCAATGCAGGCGAACAACACCCCTGCACACAGACGTATGCAGCGCATCATGGGGCTAAGTTGCGGTCCCGACAGCATGGACCAAGGCTAGAAGCCGGGACTTAATGAACCTCTAACAGAGCGGCGGCAGACGATATTCCGCTGCGGCATCCATCAGCCAGGAGGCGAGATAGGTGGCAAAGGAGTTACGCACGTAAAGCCGATAGGCCGGCGCCTCCCCGGTCTGCTCAAGGATCACTGCTGCCCGGGCAAGGATGGTCTGGGTAACCCGCCCGGGGCCAAAGGCGCGTGGGTGGAGGTCGAGGGTCAGGCCCTTGGCCAGGACCTCAGCCGCACGCGGCCCTTCAAGAGCAATCACAGTGCGGTTGGCCGACACGTCAACCGCCTGGGCGTGCACCCCCTCAAGGGCCGCAGCCAGTGCCGAAAGAAGTGCAGGCGCCGCCCCGTCGGGTGCCACAACCAGCCATTCATCCGGGCCAAGCCAGAGGGCCCGTACTGAGCCCGCCAGCACGACAGAACCCGCCTTCACCGGCAGATCGAGGCCAAGCGCCTTCTGCACCGCCGCCATAAACAGTGTGTTGCCGGGGCTCCCGCGCAGGGCGATCTGGCAGAGGAATGGCAGCTCACGGATTGCCACCTGAGACGGATCCGATGCCGCTGCCAGTGTTACCCTGAGCAGCTCAAGGGGGGAGAGCCTGTCAGCGACAGGATTGATCAGGACATCAGCCATTCTGCCGGCTCCCTTCCCGGTCAAGGAAGACCGGCTCAACAATCCGGGCCTTCACCGTACGCCCCCCTGCCAGAGGCGCAAAAACAATCTGGCCCAGACGCTCTGGCCCACCCTTGATCAGCGCAAGGGCAAAGGAGCGGCCAAGGTTGGGGCTCCAGTAGCTGGAGGTGACATGGCCCAGCATGGGCACCGGCGGCGTACCACCGGCCATCTCTACCAGCTGTGCCCCTTCGGGCAAGACCTCGCCCTCATCTTCCGGCAGCAGGCCTACAAGGCGCTTGCGGTCCGCGCGTGCGGTGTCGCTGCGGGTCAGGCTGCGCTTGCCGACGAAATCCTTCTGCTTGGAGACGATCCAGTCCATGCCAAGGTCAAGCGGGGTCACCGTGCCATCGGTTTCCTGGCCAATGATGATGAAGCCCTTCTCGGCGCGCAGCAGATGCATGGTCTCGGTGCCATAAGGCGTGATGCCGTGCCGGGCGCCTGCTGCCATCACCGCCTGCCACATGGCGAGGCCCAGGTGCGAGGGCACGTTGATCTCGTACGAAAGCTCACCGGTAAAGGAAATGCGGAACACCCGCGCGGCCAGCCCCGCCACCATGCCTTCGCGCATGGACAGGAACGGGAAACTCTCAGGGTCGACCGCCATGCCGGGGGCGAGGTCCGCCAGCAGATCACGGGCGCGCGGGCCAGAGACAGCAATGGTTGACCATTGTTCCGTCACCGAGGTGCAGTAGACCTCGAGGTCTGGCCATTCCGTTTGCAGATAGTCTTCCAGCCAGTCCAGCACCCGGGCCGCCCCGCCCGTGGTGGTGGTCATGTAATAATGGTCTGGCCCAAGACGGGCGGTGACGCCATCGTCAAAGACCATGCCGTCTTCCTTGCACATCAGGCCATAGCGGCAACGCCCGATGCCAAGTTTCGAGAAGAGATTGGTATAGATCCGGTCAAGGAACACACCGGCATCCCGCCCCCGGATCTCGATCTTGCCAAGGGTGGAGGCGTCGAGCACGCCAAGGCCGTCACGTACGGCCTTGGCCTCGCGCCGCACGGCGGCATGCATGTCCTCGCCAGCCAAGGGGAAGTACCAGGGGCGCTTCCACTGGCCCACATCCTCGAACAGGGCGCCGCGTGCCACATGCCAGGCATGGATGGGTGTTGTCCGCACGGGGTCCAGCATCTCGCCAAGGTCACGCCCTGCCATGACACCAAAAGTTACCGGGGTGTAGGGCGCGCGGAAGGTGGTGGTTCCCACTTCCGGGATCGCCCGGCCAAGGGTGTCGGCCAGAATGGCCAGGCCATTTACGTTGGACGTCTTGCCCTGGTCCGTCGCCATGCCATTGGTGGTGTAACGCTTGACGTGCTCCACCGACTCAAAGCCTTCGCGCGCAGCAAGGCGGATGTCAAAGGCGGTCACGTCGTTCTGGAAATCGACAAAATGCTTGCCGGCGCGGCCCAGCGGCTTCAGCCCCGGCACCAGCCAGAGGGCGTCACCGGGCGCGGCCGCCACCTCAGCCACGGCGGGCGTGGCCGGAACAGCGCCATCGCCAAAGCCTGCCAGATGGGCGGCACTGGCCCCTGCGGCCAGACCCTCGGCCAGCACGGCGCCAAGGCCGAAAGTGCCATTGCATGCCCCTGCCGAAGTCTGGGCCTGGGCCGCCTCGCCGGGAACAAAGCACAGTTTCGCCTCGTCCCAGCGCACCCGGCCCTGGGACTGGCTGAACAGATGAACCGCCGGGCTCCACCCGCCGGAGATGGCCAGCAGGTCGCAGGACAGGCGCAGACCAGCAGGCGCCAGCACACCACCCTCGCAGCCGCGAACCTCAACGCCCGTAATGCGCCGGGTGCCATGGGTTGCCGCCACCACGCATCCCGCATGCACCACCACGCCAGCCGCCCGCGCCGCCTCGGCACGGGGGCCGGGATCAGGGCGGCTATCGACCACAGCGGCAATACCGATGCCGGCCGCCAGCAAGGCGTCCACCGCATCATAGGCGCTGTCGTTCGTGGTAAAAATCACGGCCCGGCTGCCGAGGCGCACACCAAAGCGCCGCACATAGGTTGCCACGGCCGAGGCCTGCATCACGCCCGGGCGATCATTGTCGGCAAAGACCAGCGGGCGTTCATGGGCGCCGGTGGCCAGCACCACCCGGGCCGCCCGCACATGCCACAGGCGCTGGCGGCTAAGGCCGGGCCGGGCGCCGGGGCCAAGGTGATCCGTCCGCCGCTCAACGGCGCAGAGGAAGTTCTGGTCGTAATAGCCAAAGACCGAGGTGCGCTGCAGCACCCGCACCGCTGGCAGGCTTGCCAGTTCCGCCAGGGCGTCTGCCACCCAGTCAGGCGCAGGCTTGCCGTCGAGGCTCTCAGCCGAGGACAGCAGGCTGCCGCCAGCCTCTGCCTGTTCGTCCATCAGGATGACGCGGGCGCCGGTGCGGCCAGCAGCAAGGGCCGCCGCCAGTCCCGCCGGGCCGGCACCCACTACCAGCACATCGCAGTGGACATGCATCTTGTCGTAGATATCCGGGTCCGGCAGCTCAGGCGCGCGGCCAAGGCCGGCCATGCGGCGCAGGAACGGCTCATAGACCCGGTCCCACAGTACCTTGGGCCGCATGAAGGTCTTGTAATAGAAGCCCGCCACAAAGAAGCGCGACAGCAGCTGGTTCACGGCGCCCAGATCGTGGGTCAGGCTGGGCCAGGCGTTGACGCTGGTGGCAACCAGGCCCTGGTAGAGTTCCACCTGGGTCGCTCGCAGATTGGGCTCTGTGCGGGCGCCACGCTCCAGCTGCACCAGGGCATTGGGCTCGTCGGCACCCGCCGTCAGCACGCCGCGCGGGCGGTGATATTTGAAGCTGCGCCCGACCAGATGCACACCATTGGCCAGCAGGGCCGAGGCGAGCGTATCGCCGGCAAAGCCGCCATAAGTGACACCATCGAACATGAAGCTGAGAGGCCGTGACCGGTCGATGCGCCCGCCATTGGCCGTGCGGTGGCTGCCCATGGGCTTTGTCACTGTGCATCCTCCACCACTGCAGCACCCAGATGGCCAAGGCCGGCCGGTGGTCGCGATCCCATGGGATACACGGCCAGGATGCGGTGGGTCACCGTATCGCGCACCATGTTGAACCAGCGCCGGCAACCCGCAGCGTGCACCCAGCGCTCGTTGAATTGCCCCTTGGGATTATTACGCATGAAGATGAATGCGCCCCAGGCCGCATCATCAAGGGCGGCGGGATCATGCGGGCGGGCCACATGGGCCTCGCCACCACAATGGAATTCGGTTTCGTCGCAGGGGCCGCAATGGGGGCAGGAGATCAGCAGCATCGGTTTTGTCTCAATGTGCGACGGCGGCAGCGCCGTGCTCGTCGATCAGGGCGCCCGTGGTGAAACGGTCGAGGCTGAAGGGGGCCGCAAGGGGATGGGGCTCGTCCCGGGCGATGGTATGGGCAAAGACATGGCCCGAGCCGGGCGTTGCCTTGAAACCACCCGTGCCCCAGCCGCCATTGATGAAAAGGCCCGCCACAGGTGTCTTGGTCAGCAGTGGTGAGGCATCGGGGCAAACATCCACAATACCCCCCCAGGTCCGCAGCATGCGCAGACGGCTGAAGATCGGGAACAGTTCGAGGCAGGCCGCCATCTGGTGTTCGATAATGTGGAACGAGCCTCGCTGGGCATAAGAATTGTAGCCGTCGATGCCGGCGCCCATCACCAGTTCGCCCTTGTCGGACTGGCTGACATAGACATGCACCGTGTTCGACATGACGACGCAATCGTGAACAGGCTTGATCGGCTCCGAGACCAGGGCCTGCAGCGGGTGGCTCTGCAGCGGCAGGCGGATGCCGGCCTTGGCGGCCAGCACCGAATTGTGCCCTGCCGCAACCACACCCACCTTGGAGGTGCGGATGGCGCCGCGCGTGGTCTGCACGCCAACAATGGCGCCGCCCTCGATATCAAAGCCGGTGACCTCACAGTTCTGGATGATGTCGACGCCGCGCGCATCGGCCCCGCGGGCATAGCCCCAGGCCACCGCATCATGGCGGGCCGTGCCGCCGCGCCGTTGCAGGGTGGCGCCCAGCACCGGATAGCGCACATCGGGCGAGGTGTTGATGATCGGGCAGAATTCCTTGACGCCCGCCGTATCCAGCCACTCCGCATCAACGCCGTTCAGGCGGTTGGCATGCACACGGCGCTGTGCCTCGCGCACATCACCCAGATTGTGGGCAAGGTTCATCACCCCGCGCTGGCTGAGCATGACGTTGTAATTGAGGTCGGCCGAAAGGCCTTCCCACAGCTTCAGGCTGTGTTCATAGAGGGCGGCCGATTCATCCCAGAGATAGTTGGAGCGTACGATGGTGGTGTTACGCCCGGTGTTGCCACCGCCCAGCCAGCCCTTTTCCAGCACGGCCACATTGGTGATGCCGTGTTCCTTGGCCAGGTAATAGGCCGTGGCCAGGCCATGGCCGCCACCGCCGACGATTACCACATCATAGGCGGGCTTGGGATCAGGCGAACGCCATTGGCGCTGCCAGTTCTCGTGCCAGGAAAGGCCATTCCGCAGAAGTGTAAAGGCGGAGAAACGCTGTTTCATGAACCCCTCCCGATTTGCCCCAGTCTAGCGGCAGCCGCCCGGGGATACTTGTCAAATCGGGACGGATTGATTGTATATTTACGTCATGGCCCTGCCCCATCCTGCCACGCAGCCGCTGCCCCCGGCCCATCGCCCGGCCCTTCGCATGGGGTTTGTGCTGCTGCCCAATTTCACCCTGATGCCCTTTGCGGCGATCATCGATGCCCTGCGGCTGGCGGCGGACGAAGGCGACCGCAGCCGGCCCATCGACTGCGCCTGGACCATCATGGCCGCCGAGCGCCGCCCCATCCGCTCCAGCGCCGGGGTGGAAGTGCTGCCGTGGGAGACATTCCGCGACCCAAGGGAGTTCGATTATATCGCCGTCATCGGTGGCCTGCTGCGCGGCGGCCCCCAGGCGGATGAGGCAACGCTTGCCTATCTGCGCCGGGCGGCAGCGGCGGGCACCCGGCTGATTGGGGTTTGCACCGGCATGTTTGCCCTGCTGGCGGCGGGACTGATGGCAGGGCGGCGGTGCTGTGTGTCGTGGTTCCACCTGCGTGACCTGGCCGAGGAGTTCCCCGAGGTGCGCCCCGTGGCAGACCAGCTGATCGTGGAAGACGGCCCATTCGTGACCTGCGCCGGCGGGTCGGGTGCGCTCGACCTTGGGGCCTGGCTGGTGGAACGGCATCTGGGCCGGGCGCGGGCGCAAAAGAGCCTGCATATCATGATGGTTGATCATGCCCGGGCACCTGGCGCCCCCCAGCCCCAGACCGCCCTTGATGCCCAGATCATGGAGCCGCGCGTGCGCCGCGCCCTGTCGCTGATGGAACAGAACCTGTCAGAACCCGTCAGCCTGGCCGGGCTTGCCGCCCGCGTTGGCCTGTCGCCCCGGCAACTGGGGCGGCTGTTCCGGGCGGAAGTCGGCACCAGTGTGCAGGTTCATTGCCGCCACCAGCGCCTTGCCCATGGCTTGGGCCTGTTAACCCAGACCCGCCACAGCATTGCCGAAATCGCGCAGGACTGCGGCTTTACCGACGCGGCCCATTTCACCCGCGCCTTCCGCAGCCGCTATGGCACCACACCCGCCAGCGCCCGGCTGGCCGCAGGGCGCGATGCAGGCCAGTTGCCCATTCCAACCACAGTGCCGGGGTGATGCCATGGTGATCAGGCAACTCGTCTATCTGGTGGCGCTTGAGCGCGAGCGGCATTTTGGCCGGGCGGCCGCAGCCTCAGGCGTCAGCCAGCCAGCGCTGAGTGCGGGCATCCGCCAGTTGGAGGATGATCTGGGTGTGCCCATCGTTGCCCGTGGCCAGCGCTTTCAGGGTTTTACGCCAGAGGGCGAACGCGTGCTGGACTGGGCGCATCGCATTCTTGCCGACTGCGATGCCCTGCGCCAGGAACTGGGGGAAATGCGCCAGAGCCTGACGGGCACCCTGCGCCTTGGCGTCGTGCCCTCGGCCCTGTCGGCCGCCGCCCGCTTCACCGCGCCCTTCAGCAGCCGCCATCCGGGCGTGGCGATCACCGTGCTGTCCATGGCCTCGCTGGAGATCGAGCGCGCCCTTGAGGCCTTCGAGATCGATGTGGGCCTGACCTACCTCGACAATGAGCCCCTGCAACGGGTGCGCACCCTGCCCCTTTACACTGAGCGTTATCTGCTGCTGGTGGCAGAGGGCGGCACACTTGCCGAGCGCGACAGCATGACCTGGGCCGAGGCGGCCAGCCTGCGCCTGGCCCTGCTGACCCCCAATATGCAAAACCGCCGGATCATCGATGCCGCCTTTGCCAGCGCCGGCCACCGGCCGCGTGCCACAGTAGAATCCAACAGCGTGCTGGCGCTGGCCGCCCATGTCGCCGCCAGCCCTGCACACACCAGTGCTGGCGGGCAATTGTGGGCAAGCGTAGTGCCGGAAAGCCTGATCAGCGGTCTGGGCGCCCCTGCCGGCACCCGGGCGCTTAAGCTCACCGACCCCGGCGTCAGCCATGTTCTTGGCCTTGTGATGGCCGACCGCGATCCGCCCCCGCCCCTTGCCAGAGCCCTGTTTGCTGAGGCCCTGGCAGATGCCGATCCAGGCAGATGATAACTTGAATTGATCATTTGATCTGAATTGAGAATTTGCACCTATGCCTTCACCGGCCCATGCTGCCCCAAAAGGTGGGAGACGAAGCAATGGGAGCGGCCGAAAAGGCAGCAGAGAGGGTGTTTGAGCCGGCCCGGGCCGAGGCGGCCATTGCCGCGTGCCAGCATCTTGCCGGGCCACTGCTGCCGGTGCTGCACGCGCTTCAGGCTGAATTTGGCTGGGTGCCCGATGCGGCAGTGCCCCTGGTGGCCGACCGCCTGAACCTGTCCCGCGCCGAGGTTCACGGCGTGCTGTCCTTCTATCACGACTTCCGCCGCAGGCCGCCAGCCCGCCGCAATCTGAAAATCTGCCGCGCCGAAGCCTGCCAGGCCATGGGCGGGGAACGGCTGGCTGCCCATGCACAGGGGCGCCTGCAAACAGAATTCAACGGCACCAGTGCCGATGGCCAGGTGGATCTGGACCCGGTCTATTGCCTTGGCAATTGCGCTGCCGCCCCCGCCATCATGCTGGACGGCCGCCTGATCGGCCGCGTGACGCCAGCACGGCTGGACGCGCTGCTGGGCATGCCCCTTGCACAGGCGGAACCTGCCAGATGACGCGGCGTATCTTCATCCCCCGCGATGCCACCGCCCGCTCGCTGGGCGCCGATGCGGTGGCGGATCTGGTTACGAGCGAGGCCGCGCGCCGGGGGATCGCCATCACGGTGGTTCGCACCGGCAGCCGGGGTGCCATGTGGCTTGAGCCGCTGGTTGAAGTGGAGATCGAGGGCCAGCGCCACGGCTTTGGCCCGGTGACCGAGGCCGACGTTGCCGGTCTTTTCGAGCAGGATTTTCTCAACCTCGCGGACCATCCCCTTGCCCTTGGTGCCATGGACGCCTTGCCCTGGCTTGCCCGCCAGACGCGGGTAACCTTTGCGCGCTGCGGCGTGATCGACCCCCTCGACCTTGAGGCTTACAAGGCCCATGGGGGTTTCGCCGGGCTGGCGCGTGCCCTTGGCCTGGACAGTGCGGCGATCATCAGCGCGGTGGACGAGGCAGGCCTCCGCGGGCGGGGCGGGGCGGGTTTCCCCACGGGGATCAAATGGCGCACGGTGGCGACAACCCCGGCTGACCAGAAATACATCGTCTGCAATGCGGATGAGGGCGACAGCGGCACCTTTTCCGACCGCATGCTGATGGAAGGCGATCCCTTTGCCGTGATCGAGGGCATGGCGATTGCCGGGCTGGCCGTGGGGGCGACGCGGGGCTTCATCTATATCCGCTCGGAATATCCCGATGCCATTGCCACCATGACCAACGCCTTGCCACTGGCACGCGCAGGTGGCCTGCTTGGCCCCGCCTTGCTTGGCAGCAGGGCGACCTTCGACATGGAAATCCGCGTGGGTGCGGGCGCCTATATCTGCGGCGAGGAAACGGCGCTGCTGGAAAGCCTGGAGGGCCGGCGGGGAGAGGTGCGGCCAAAGCCGCCCCTGCCTGCTGTCTCTGGCCTGTTCGGCAAACCCACCGTTATCAACAATCTGGTCACCCTGGCCACAGTCCCCGCAATCCTGACGGGCAGCGGCGAGGCCGCCTATGGCGCCCTTGGCACGGGCCGGTCGCGTGGCACCATGCCGGTTCAGTTGGGGGGTAACATTACCCGTGGCGGCCTTGTGGAAGTGCCCTTCGGGACAAGCTTGCGCACCCTGATCGAGGATTTCGGTGGTGGCACGGCAAGTGCCCGGCCGCTGAAGGCAGTGCAACTGGGCGGGCCCCTGGGTGCCTATCTGCCCCCGGATGCTCTGGACGTGCCGCTGGATTACGAGGGGCTTTCGGCGATTGGAGCGATGCTGGGGCACGGTGGTATCGTGGTGTTCGATGACACTGCCGACATGGGCGCGCAAGCACGTTTTGCCATGGCCTTTTGTGCCCTGGAGAGTTGCGGCAAGTGCACGCCCTGCCGCATCGGCTCCACGCGCGGGGTTGAGGTGATCGACCGCATCCGCGCTGGCGAGAATACCGAGGCCAATCTAACCCTGCTTGAAGATCTCTGCGCCACCATGACCGATGGGTCGCTGTGCGCGCTGGGCGGGCTGACCGCCCTGCCCGTCACCAGCGCCCTGAGGCATTTTCCGGAGGATTTCCGGGATACGCGAGGCATGCCATGACCCCCACCTGCGCCGACCTTGGAACCCCTGCCGCCGCTGGCCCGCCCATCAGCCTGGAAATTGATGGCGTGATGGTGACGGTGCCACAGGGCACCTCGATCATGCGGGCGGCCATGGAAATGGGCACCCGGGTGCCAAAGCTCTGCGCCACCGACAGCCTCGAGCCCTTTGGCTCGTGCCGTCTTTGTCTGGTGGAGATCGAAGGGCGCAAGGGCACGCCAGCCTCGTGCACCACCCCGGCCGAGGCCGGCATGAAAATCCGCACGCAGAGCGATCGTCTGGCGCGCCTGCGCCGGGGCGTCATGGAACTCTATATCTCGGACCACCCCCTCGACTGTCTGACCTGCGCCGCCAATGGCGACTGCGAACTGCAGGACATGGCGGGCGCCGTCGGCCTGCGCGAGGTGCGCTATGGGCACGAGGGTGCCAACCATGGCGCGGTGGCGAAGGACGAGAGCAATCCCTATTTCACCTTCGACCCGGCCAAGTGCATTGTCTGCTCGCGCTGCGTGCGTGCCTGCGAGGAAGTGCAGGGCACCTTTGCGCTGACCATTGACGGGCGCGGCTTTGCCTCCCATGTGGCAGCTGGCCAGGACGAGGACTTTCTGGCCAGCGACTGTGTCTCGTGCGGCGCCTGCGTGCAGGCCTGCCCCACCGCGACGCTGACAGAAAAATCCGTGATTGCGCTGGGCCAGCCTGAACATGCGGTGGTCACCACCTGCGCCTATTGCGGCGTGGGCTGCACGCTGGAAGCGCAGATGCAGGGCGAGCGCTTGGTGCGCATGGTTCCCCACCAGGATGGCAAGGCCAATCATGGCCACGCCTGTGTGAAGGGCCGCTTTGCCTGGGGCTATGCCACCCACCGCGACCGCATAACCACCCCCATGATCCGTGAGCGGATTACCGATCCCTGGCGCGAGGTGGGTTGGGACGAAGCGCTGACCTTTGCCGCCACGGCCTTTCGCCGCATCATGGCGGAACATGGCAACCATGCGGTGGGCGCCATCACCTCGTCACGCTGCACCAACGAGGAGACCTGGCTGGTCCAGAAGCTGGTGCGCACGGCCTTTGCCAACAACAATGTCGATACCTGCGCCCGGGTCTGCCATTCGCCCACGGGCTATGGCCTGCGCACTGCCTTTGGCACCTCTGCCGGTACACAGGATTTTGACAGTGTGCTGAAGGCTGACGTGATCATGGTGATCGGGGCCAATCCCACCGATGGCCACCCGGTGTTTGCCAGCCGCATGAAGCGCCGCCTGCGCGAGGGGGCACGGCTGATCGTGATCGACCCCCGCCGCATTGATCTGGTGCGCGGCCCCCATGTGGCGGCGGACCACCATCTGCAGCTGCGGCCTGGCACCAATGTGGCGCTGGTCAATGCCCTTGCTTATGTCATCGCCAGCGAAGGGATGATGGACGAGGCCTTTATCCACGGGCGCTGCGACCCGGTAGAGTTCCGCCGCTGGCATGACTTCGTCACCGACCCCCGCCATGCGCCAGAGGCCACCGAAAGCCTGACGGGCGTGCCCGCCGCCGAGGTGCGCGCCGCCGCCCGCCTTTATGCCACGGGTGGCAATGGAGCGATCTATTACGGCCTGGGTGTTACCGAACACAGCCAGGGGACCACCATGGTGATGGGCATGGCGAACCTTGCCATGGCCACAGGCAACCTTGGCCGCGAGGGTGTGGGCGTCAACCCGCTGCGTGGGCAGAACAATGTGCAGGGCGCCTGTGACATGGGCAGTTTCCCCCATGAATATTCCGGCTACCGCCATGTGGGTGACGCGGGCGTGCGGGCACTTTTCGAGGAGGCCTGGGGCGCGACACTTGATCCCGAACCTGGCCTGCGCATCGTCAACATGCTGGATGCCGCCATCGACGGCTCGTTCCGGGGGCTCTACATCCAGGGCGAGGACATTGCCCAGTCCGATCCCAATGTGAAGCACGTCACGGCGGGTCTTGCCGCCATGGACTGTGTGATCGTGCAGGACCTGTTCCTGAACGAGACCGCAAGCTATGCCCATGTCTTCCTGCCGGGCTCGAGCTTTCTTGAGAAGGACGGTACCTTCACCAATGCCGAGCGCCGCATTTCCCGCGTGCGCCGCGCCATGCGCCCCTTGGCTGGCAAGGCGGACTGGGAAACCACCCTCGCCTTTGCCGTAGCCCTCGGCCATCCCATGCAGTACAATCACCCGTCCGAGATCATGGACGAGATCGCCCGGCTGACCCCCACCTTTGCCGGCGTCAGCTATGACAGGCTGGAAGAGGCAGGTTCCCTGCAATGGCCAGTCACCGAGGCGGCGCCAGACGGCACACCAACCATGCACAGGGGTGCATTCGTGCGCGGCCTTGGCCGTTTCATGATGACCGAATATGTCCCCACCGAAGAACGCACCGGCCCCAACTTCCCCCTGATCCTTACCACCGGCCGCATCCTGTCGCAGTACAATGTGGGCGCCCAGACACGGCGCACCGCCAACAGCGTCTGGCATGAGGAGGACAGGCTTGAGATCCACCCCTTTGATGCCGAGGTGCGCGGCATCACCGAGGGCGACATGGTAGCGCTGATCTCCCGCGCGGGCGAAACCACCCTGAAGGCACATGTATCGCCACGGATGCAGCCAGGCGTTGTCTACACAACCTTCCATCACCCCGAATCTGGCGCCAATGTGGTGACCACAGATCATGCTGACTGGGCCACCGACTGTCCGGAATACAAGGTAACGGCGGTGGAAATCCGCCTGACCAACCACCTGTCCGACTGGCAGCAGGTCTATCGCGAGAGCACCCCCGCGCGCCGCCGTATCCGCGCCAAGGATGCGGCGGAGTAATGCAATGGATGCCATGACCGAGAGCCCGACCACAGATATCACCCCTGCCTCCATCCAGGTCGGCGGCATTGCCATTGCCACAGAGGTGCCGGTGGCCCTGGTCTATAATGGCATCAGCCATGTGGTGATGATGGCAACGCCAGTGGACCTGCCCGACTTTGCCCTGGGTTTCTCGCTGTCAGAGGGGATTGTGGCTTCGGCCGCCGAGGTGCGCGACCTTGTGGTGCAGCCCTGCGAGGCCGGCATCGAGGTGGCCATTACCATCCCGCCGCGCCGGTTCGCGGCGCTGAAAGAACGCCAGCGCAATCTTGTTGGCCGTACGGGCTGCGGCCTGTGCGGGGTTGCAGCCCTGGCAGATGCGGTGCGTCCGGCACGCCCGGTGGCAGTGGGCAGCACCATCACCCGCGCGGCGCTGGAGGCGGCACTGGCCCATCTGCGGGACCATCAGCCGCTGAACGCCGGCGTCCACGCCCTGCACGCTGCCGGTTGGGCCAGTCGCGACGGGCAGATCCGCCTCTCCCGCGAGGATGTCGGCCGCCACAATGCGCTGGACAAGCTGATCGGCGCCATGGCGGCGCGCAACCTCGATTTTGCCGACGGCTTTCTGGTGATCACCAGCCGCTGCAGCGTGGAGATGGTGCAAAAGGCAGCCGCACTGGGCGTCACCATTCTGGTGGCGGTGTCTGCGCCAACCTCTCTTGCGGTCGATCTGGCGCAGCGTGCCGGAATGACCCTGATTGCCGCTGCCGGCCCCGGCCAGAAACTTGCCTTCTCCCACCCTCACAGACTGGTCTGAGACTGCCATGGATGACCAGAAACTGATCCGCGCCGCCAACCAGATTGCCTCCTTCTTTGCGGTTTATACCGCCAGCGAAGCGGAAACCGGCATCGCCGAGCATATCCAGAAATTCTGGGAGCCACGCATGCGCCGCCAGTTCGCCAGCCTGGTGGAGGCAGGCACCCCGGGGATCGACCCCGCCGTCACCATGGCCTGGCCCCGGGTCAGGATTTGAAGCGGGGCGCTCAGCACCGGGCGGCGGGCGTGCTAGGATCGGGCATGACAGAACAAGTCAGTTTCACGCGGCAGGGCGTGTTGGCAGGGTTCCTTGCCACGGTGCCCGTTGCGTTGAGCATTTTCATCTTCGGCCTGGTGTTTGGCATTGTTGCCGGGCAGAAGGGGCTGAGTGCGCTTGAGACCGTGCTGATGAGCGGCGTGGTCTTTGCCGGTGCTTCCCAGATGCTGGCCATGGAACTGTGGCACCAGCCGGTGCCCATCCTCACCCTTGGCCTCGCCGCCCTGATCATCAACCTGCGCTATCTGATGATGACGGCGGCCCTCAAGCCCTGGCTTGCCAGCCTGCCGCCGTGGAAGGCCTATGGCACCCTCTATCTGATCGCAGACGAGAACTGGGCGGTCTCCATCAGCCAGATGCGCGCAGGCGGGTGCGACGCCGGGTTCCTGCTGGGCAGTGGTCTGGCGATTTACAGCTTCTGGCTGGTCGCGAGCCTGATTGGCCGCCTGTTTGGTGCGGTGATCGAACAGCCGGAGCGCTTCGGCCTCGACTTTGTCAGCACGGCCGTGTTCGTGGCCCTGGCCGTTGGCCTGTGGCGCGGCCGGGGCGAGATCCTGCCCTGGCTGGTGGCGGGCAGCGTGGCCCTGCTGGTCAAATGGCTGCTGCCCGGCACCTGGTACCTGATTGCAGGCGGGCTGGCGGGCAGTCTGGTGGGGGCATGGCGCGATGTCCGCTGATCCGGCCTCTCTTTGGGCGCTTGATGCCGCAACCCTTGGCGCCATCCTTGCCATGGCGGCGGCCACCTATGCCGTGCGGGCCGGGGGTTTCTGGCTGATTAGCCGGGTGCAACCCAATCGCTTTGTCGAGGCCTGGCTGCGACAGATCCCTGGTGCCCTGTTTGTGGCCCTGATCGTGCCGGCCCTTGTGGCAGGCGGCCCGCCATTCTGGGCCGGGGGTGCGGTGGTCCTGGGGGTGCGGGTGCTGACGGGCAACCTGCTGGCCAGCCTCATTGCCGGGTCGGCCGCCGTCGCCCTGTTGCGCCTCGCCGGATTCGGCAGCTAGGCCCCTTGCCTGGGCTGACGGGCTGACCATATGGCACACCAAGATTCGAACCATTTGGTGTATGGTGAGTGCCTCAACCATATGAGGCTGCCCCTGCCGATGACCCGAGCCCCCCAGCAGACCACCCTCGCCGACAGCGTGGTGATCGAGTTTGGTGCGGTGATCGTCTCGGTCAGCGGCGACCAACCGCGCGTTCTGGTGGTGCGCCGCCCGGGTGCCGATGGCACGGTCCCGGAGGCAAGCCTGCCCGCCGGCCGCTTTGATCCCAGTGCCCACCGCACCCTGGAAGAGGGCCTGCGCGCCTCGGTTGCCGAAGCCACGGCGCAGACGGTTGGTTATGTCGAGCAGCTCTACACCTTTGGCGATCGGGGCCGCTATCCGGCCGATACGGGCAGCGGGCGCAGGGTGGTATCCGTAGGCTATCTCGCCCTCACCGCGCCGCCCAAGGCCAGCCCCGATGCCAACAGCACCTGGGATGGCTGGTACCGCTATTTCCCTTGGGAAGACTGGCGCCTGGGACGGCCGGAGATTCTCGATGCGGCACTTCTGCCCGCCATGGAGGCCTGGGCCGCAGCTGCCTCAACCGCCCCGGACCGCGCCCTGCGCCGCGAGCGCATCGCCCTGTGCTTCGGGGCAGATGGTGCCGCCCCGGATGAGGAAAAGGTGCTGGAGCGCTATGAACTGCTCTATGAGGCGGGCCTTGCAGCAGAAGCCGCGCGGGACCAGGAGCGCGAAAACAGCGAGGGCAATTGCCCTGCCTCGGCCTCGCCAGCGAAGCCACTGGCATCATTGGGGGAGCCCATGCGCTCTGACCATCGCCGCATTGTTGCCACTGCCATGGGACGCCTGCGGGGCAAGCTGAAATATCGCCCCGTGGTGTTCGAGCTGATGCCTGCTTCCTTCACCCTGCTGAACCTGCAGCGCACGGTGGAGGCGGTGGCCGGGCTGCACCTGCACAAGCAGAATTTCCGCCGCCTTGTGGAACAGGGCGGCCTGGTGGAGCGCACGGGCAAACTCGTCGCCCAGGGCGCCGGCCGCCCGGCAGAACAGTTCCGCTTCCGCGCCGAGGTCTTCCGCGAACGCCCGGCGCCAGGCGTGCGCCTGCCCTCGCGCCGGGGTCGCAGCTAGGCCCAACTCAGCTAGGCCCAACTCAGCTAGGCCCCACTCAGCTAGGCCGGCTTGGCCAGTTCCGCCACCATGGCATCGCGCATCAGGAACTTCTGCGCCTTGCCCGTGACGGTCATGGGAAACTCGTCCACGAAGCGGATCAGGCTGGGGATCTTGTAATGGGCGATGCGGCCCTTGCAGTAGGCCTGCAGGTCGGCCTCGGTCAGGCTGGAACCGCTGCGCAAGCGCACCCAGGCGCACACCACCTCGCCAAAGCGCTTGTCGGGCACGCCAAACACCTGGGCCGCCTCGATGGCGGGATGGGTATAGAGAAAATCCTCAAGCTCGCGCGGATAGACGTTCTCGCCACCCCGGATGATCATGTCCTTGATGCGACCGACAATGTCGCAATAGCCATCCGCGTCGATGGTGCCAAGGTCGCCCGTGTGCATCCAGCCGGCGGCATCCACCGACTCAGCGGTCTTCTCAGGATCACCCCAATAGCCGCGCATCACGGAATAGGCACGGGTACAGACCTCGCCCGCCACACCCACCGGTACCACGCGGCCGTCCGTATCAACGATCTTGGCCTCGACATGGGGATGCGCCCGCCCCACGGTGGACACCCGGCGTTCCACAGGATCATCGATAGCCGTCTGGAAGCTGACGGGGCTGGTTTCCGTCATGCCATAGGCAATGCCCACTTCCGACATGTGCATGTCTTCGATGATCCGCTTCATCACCTCAATGGGGCACGGCGCGCCCGCCATCAGGCCGGTGCGCAGGCTGCTGAGGTCATAATTTCGAAACTCAGGATGTTCCAGCTCGGCAATGAACATGGTGGGCACGCCATAAAGCGCCGTACAGCGCTCGGCCGCCACCGCCTCCAGCACCGCCTTTGCGTCAAATGCCTCAGACGGATAGACCATGCAGGCGCCGTGGGTGACACAACCAAGGTTACCCATGACCATGCCAAAGCAATGGTAGAGCGGCACCGGAATGCACAGCCGGTCAAGCTCGGTAAAGGCGATGCCCTCGGCCGTGAAATAGCCATTGTTCAGGATGTTGTGGTGGGTCAGCGTGGCGCCCTTGGGGGAGCCTGTGGTGCCGCTGGTAAACTGGATGTTGATGGGGTCGTCGAACTGGAGGACATCTTCCAGGCGGGCGATCTCTGCATGCTCCGCAGGCCCGCCCATGGTCTCCAACTCGGCAAAGGAAAAGGTGCCCGGCCGCGACGCGGCACCGCCAATGCGGATCACCTTGCGCAGATGCGGCAGGCGCTGTGCCGCCAGGGCGCCTGCTGCACAGCTTGCCAGTTCCGGCGCCAGGCTTTCCACCATGTCCACATAATTGGTGCCCTTGAAGGCATCGATGGTAACAAGAGCAACGCACCCCACCTTGTTGAGCGCATATTCCAGTTCATGCACCCGATAGGCGGGATTGATATTGACCAGGATGATCCCGGCCTTGGCCGTGGCAAACTGGGTCAACGTCCATTCGGCATTGTTGGGGGACCAGATGCCCACGCGGTCGCCGGGCTTCAGCCCCAGGGCCACAAGCCCCGCCGCCACCGCATCCACACGCACCTTCATCTGGGCGTAGGTGAGGCGGATGTTCTGATGGCGGACGATCAGGGCGTCACGGTCGCCAAAGCGGGCGACCGTGCGATCAAACAGGCGGCCAATGGTCTCGCCCAGCAGCGGCTGGCTGGAGGTGCCGCTGACATAGCTTTGGGTAAGTTTACCGGTCATCTGCTTCCCCTGCTGCTCAATCTTTTCCCTCAGACCCGGACGCCTGGCCGCCGGCCCATCCACGGGCGCGCCGCTTCCAGTTCGCCAGCAAGGCCAAACAGCGTGGCCTCGTCGCCAAAGCGACCGGCAAACTGCACGCCAATGGGCAGGCCCGCCTTGTTCCAGTGCAAGGGCACCGACATGGCGGGTTGGCCCGTGGCGTTGAACTGGCTGGTGAAGGCCGCGTAATCAAAGATCTGGCGGCCCCATTGCGCCGCGTCCTTCATCGGCGCGTTCTGATTGAGCACGCCGATCGGCAGCGGCGGCTTGGCCAGCATGGGTGTAAGCAGCACGTCGTAATCGCCAAAGAAGCGGGCAAAATCGCGCGAAACCCCATTCAACACGCCAAGCCCCGCCAGCATGTCGGACGCGGTCAGGCTGCGGCCATCCTTCCAGCAGGCAAGGCTGGCAAGCTCCGTCGTCTCTGGCCCCACGGGCACGCCGGTTGCCGCCGCCGTCTGGTCGATGGCGTAGGCAAGAAACGAGTTCCACATCCGCAGGGTGGCCTCAAGATAGGGTTCCCAGTCGAGCACGGGGGCGGCTTCCACCACCTTGTGACCAAGGGCGGCACACAGGGCGGCGGCATCGTTCACCGCCTCCACGCAATCGGGGTCCACCGGCAGGCCTGATGGCGACTGGGCCGAAAAGGCAATCTTCAGGGCCTTGCGCGGCCGCTGCAACGCCTCGGTAAACGAGATATCGCCATGGGGCGGGAAGTGCGGCGCACCGGGATCGGGGGCCGAGATCACATCAAGCAGGGCGGCTGAATCGCGCACACTGCGCGAGACGGCAAACTCAACGGCGAGGCCCCACAACAGATCGCCATTATCCGGGCCAGAGGGCGTGCGCATGCGCGTCGGCTTCATGCCGAACACGCCACAGCAGGCCGCCGGAATGCGGATGGAGCCGCCACCATCATTGGCATGGGCAATGGGCACAATGCCCGCCGCCACCGCCGCCGCCGAACCGCCAGACGATCCGCCTGTGGAATGGTTCAGATCCCACGGGCTGCGCGCCGGGCCAAAGCGCACCGGCTCGGTCGTGGCGTTGAAGCCCCATTCCGGGGTCTGGGTGGTGCCGACGGTCACAAAGCCCGCCTTGCGGAAGCGGGCCATCAGTTCCGTATCGGTCGGAAAAGCGCTTTCCGCCGCGATCCAGGCGCCCGCGCGGCTGGCGACACCGGCGGCATGCAGCACCACTTCCTTGATCAGGAAGGGCACCCCGGCAAAGGGGCCATCCGGCACGCCTGCAGCAATCGTCCTGGCCGCTTCATCGGGCAGGCGCTGGAGCACGGCATTGATCTGGGGATTGACCTTCTCGATGGCAGCAAGGGCTGCATCGGCCAGTTCGCGCGCCGACACTTCCTTGCGCGCCACCCGCCCGGCCAGGGCAAGCCCGTCATCGCCAGCAAATTCTGCCATATCGACCATGGTGTTTCCTCCGCTATGGGCCGTTGTCCGGCCTCGATTGGGGGTCGTGCAGCGCACCCCCGGCGTCTCTTCCCAAGATCTGCGCGGGCTAGCCAGCCACGGGCACAGCCTCTTCTACTTTGACCTCTGCCTTTGGCTTGCGGGCACGGGCGGCAAAGAGGGCAGCGAGGTTCATCACCACGCGGCTGCCCACCATCACCTCGCCCGAAACAAAGACGACAGAGCGGGTGGCCCGCGTGACCCGTGCCTTGCCCTCCACCCAGTCGCCGGGGCGGACAGAAGAAACGAAATCACTTGTCATGCGGATGGTCAGCGGCGTGATACGCGCACCGTGCCAGGCCGCATGGGCCATGAGGCCATCGGCAAAGGCCATCATCATGCCGCCATGGACAATGCCAAAGGAATTGCAGTGTCGCTTCTGGGCGCGAAAGCCGCGCCACACCCACTCACCATCAATCCGCTCATAAAACGGGCCGTTCCCAATCGTGAAGGGACCAGAGCTGTTATAGACGGTATAGCCCTCGGGCGGGTTGACCGGGCGGTCCTCGATACTCGCAGGGTTGCTGTCGCTTGTCATGATCAGTTTCCGAAACGGTCAGCTGCCAGAGGCATCGCCAGAAGAGCCAAGACCTGGCGAGGCAAGGCGGCCGGCCAGCACCTCTGCCACATGGCGCACCTCGATGGTGTGGCCAAGGCGCGAGAGGCGGCCGGCAATATTCAGCAGGCAACCAAGGTCGCCCGCCAGCAGGACATCAGCCCCGCTTGCCACCACATCCGCCACCTTGTCGCTGACCATGCGGGTGGAAATATCGGGATATTTGACGCAAAAGGTGCCGCCAAAGCCACAGCAGGCCTCTGGCCGGGGCAGGTCGCGCAACTCCAGCCCCTCCACCTGGGCCAGCAACTGGCGCGGCTGGGCGTGGACCTTCATCTCGCGCAGGCTGGAACAGGAATCGTGATAGACGACCTTGCGGGCAAAGCTTGTCTCCAGCCCCTCCAGATGCAGCACATCCACAAGGAACGAGACCAGTTCGAAGGTGCGTGCCGACAGGGCCACGGCACGGCGGTGCCACGAGGGATCGTCTGACAGAAGGTCGGGATAATGCGCCCGCAGCATGCCAGCACAGGAGCCGGACGGCGCCACCACATAATCAAAACCTTCCAGCGCCTCGATCACCTGGCGGGCAAGAGCCTGGGCCGCTGGCCGGTTGCCGGCATTATAGGCGGGCTGGCCGCAGCAGGTGAGGCCCGGCGGCACGGACACTGTGGCGCCACCCTTCTCCAGCAGATCCACCGAAGCAAAGCCCACTTCCGGCCGGAACAGATCCACCAGGCAGGTGGGCAGCAGCCCGACGCGCAGGGAGGGGGCAGTGCTGGTGAGGCCCGGCTCGCTCAACCCAAAGCCTCCAGCAGAAGTTCCAGGGCCCTGGCGGAGAACACGCGCATGTTGGCGCTGCGGTCGCCATGGCCGGTTTCGATGGTCAGGCTCTTTTCGGCAGGGCCGGCAATGGCCACGCAGGAATGCCCTGCGGCATCGCCATAGGGATTGCCCGTGGGGCCGCTGGCGCCAGTTTCTGCAATGCCCCAGGTGGCGCGCATGCGCTCACGCGCGGTCTGGGCCATCAGCAGGGCATAGGGCTCGGTCGAGGCGCGCAGGCCATTGGCAAAGGCCTCGTCCGGGACCTGCATCAGGCCCCGGCTCGACTTGCGCGTATAGATCACGGCGCCGCCAATGTAGAAATCCGACGCCCCCGGGATCGCCACCAGCGCCGCCGAGATGAGGCCGCCGGTGGAGGATTCCGCCACGGCCACGCTTTCGCCGCGCGCCCGCAGGCGCTCGGCCACGCGGGCGGCAAGGGGCAACAGGTCCTGCATATGCGCTCTCCCCAGGCCCTTGGGCCGTTGGTCCTATTCCGGCTGCTTGTCGAAGCTGGGGATGCCCGGATCCACATGGGCCCAGGGCTGGGCCGAGTGGGTCCACAGGGTCATGGCGGGCTTCAGGCCGCTGGCATCGTCCATGGTGCCAGCCTTCAGCACCTTGATGTCGGGATTCGACTCAAGGACGCTGAACATGGGTGTGCCGCAATCGGGGCAGAACTGGCGCGTGACGCCCTTGCCGTTTTCGCCGACGCTGGAATAGCCCTTCACCGCACCCTGGGTAAGGCTGAGCGCCGCCGTCGGCACCACCACGACGGATGCCGCAGCGCCGCCGGAGACATATTGGCATTCGCGGCAATGGCACAGGACAAAGGCCATGGGGTCCGCTTCCGAGCGGTACCGCACCTTGCCGCACATGCAGCCACCAACAAAACCAGTCATGCCCGCCCCTCCCTGCCTGTTTCTTGATCTACAAATTCTTGGCAAATCCTAACACCGCTCTGGCGCCGGCGTCACCGCCGCATCGCTGGAAATGCCGGCAAGGATCAGGTCGGCCACCCGGCCCGCCAGTTCCGCCGGCCCCACGGGGCCATGGGGATCATACCAGGTGTAGGTATAGTTGATCATGCCAAGCAGCATCATGGCGTAGACCTTGCGGGTGCGCCCATCGATCCGCCCACCATGGTCAAGGGCTTCGAGAAGCCGGGCATAGAAGGTGACAATGCCCGCCTCCAGCCCCCGGATCCGCGCCTGTTCCTCTGCCGCCAGCACCCCCAGATGGTTCAGCAGCACGATCTGCTCGTCGCGGGAATGGGCATAGAGGGCAAGGCTGGTGGCAATGGCCTGGCGCAGGCGGGCCTCTGGCGCAGCAAGGGGCGCCACCGCTGCCTCCAGCGCCGCAGCCAGGTCACGCACATGGTTGTCCAGCATGGCAAAGAGGATGGCGTCCTTGCTGGCGAAATAGTGATAGAGCGCCCCGCGCGAGATGCCACAGGCCGTGGCCAGGTCACCGATGGAGGCACGGTCATAGCCCAGGCTGGAAAAGACCGGGGCCGCATTGGCCAGAATGCCCCGGCGATGATCGTCGTACTGGGCGGAACGGGTACGGGCCATGGCCCCTCAGCGCCCGGTGAAGACCGGGGCACGGCGCCCAATGACCGCCGCCAGCCCCTCACGCGCATCCGCCGTGCCCGAGAGCTCCGAGACCGTGCGCGCCTCTTCCGGCAGGCCCGTATCAAGGCCATTGCCAAGGCCACTCCACAGCAGGCGCTTGGTGGCGGCAAGGGCGCGCGGCGCCCCACGGGCGAGGTCGGCCGCCAGCGCCTGGGCGGCCTCGGCCAGGCGGTCGGCGGGAACAACCTCGGTCACAAGGCCGAGTGCCAGCGCCTCGGCGGCGGGGATGACGGGATTGGTCAGCAGGATGCGCATGGCCTGGCGCAGTCCCACCAGGCGCGGCAGGGTGATGGAGGTGCCGGCGTCGGGCGCCATGCCCACCCGCGTGGCGCCGGCCAGGAACTTTGCCGTGTCTGCCGCAATCACAAAATCTGCGGCACAGACCAGACCAAACC
This sequence comes from Acetobacteraceae bacterium, assembly GCA_947379865.1. GTDB lineage: Bacteria > Pseudomonadota > Alphaproteobacteria > Zavarziniales > Zavarziniaceae > CANCOY01. The sequence goes on along the minus strand of CANCOY010000003.1, from coordinate 33,302 downwards.
CACCGCCACCCGCCGCAAAGCCCTGCACCGCCACGATCACCGGCGCCTCCAGATGCACCATCAGGCTGACGGCACTTTGCAGATAGGCCGTGGCCATGCGCAGGTAATCGGGCAATCCCTCCCCCTTCGAGGCAAAGTCGCGCACGTCGCCGCCAGCGCAGAAATTCGCCCCCTCGCCGGTCAGCAGCACCACCCGCACCAAGGGGTCGCCATGGCAGGCCATGAGGGCCTCGTTCAGGGTCTTCAGCAGGGCGATGTCCATGCCATTGGCGGCATCGGGCCGGTTCAGGCGCAGATGGGCAATGCCGTCAGTGACGGAAAGCAGGACCGGTTCGGTATCGAACATGGGGGCGCCTTTCGGGCTGGGGGTCGTCAGATCAGGAAGGAGAGGCTGAACAGGGCCTTGTCATTGTTGACCAGCACCACCTTCTTGCGGGCCAGGCGCAGGGCGCCATCGATCCGGCGCAGGCGATATTCCACCCGCGCCGCCCACAGGGTGTCGCCCCGCGGTGTGGATTCGAAGACCAGGCTGTTGCCCGCGGCCAGCAGTTCGTCCCCCTCCACCGACAGGATCTCGATGTTGGAAATCAGCCGCCGCAGGCGCGAGGCGGGCATCTGGGCAAAGCGCTTGCCCGACAGAAGCTGGCGCACCCGCACGCCAATGCGAGAGCGGTTGTCGAAGATGATCGACATCTCGGCCTCGGGATCGCCGCCATCGCCATTGGCCGGCACCCAATAGACGCCATCGTCGGTCCACAGGGCCTCCCACTCGGCATAGAGATGCTCGTCCTGCAGGCGGGCCTCGCGATAGATGAAGGCCTCGACCTGGCGCAGGAGATCAGGCTCGCGCAGGGTATCAACCGGGCTCATCGTGCGGCCTCCATCAGGCTGCGCCAGTGGCGCCAGATGCCGCGTGACGGCACCTCGTCCGTGGCATGGCCCACCATGAAGCCGTCGGCATCACGCCGCTCGCGGGCAAGGCCACGAGCCAGATAAATCCATTCGGGGTCCCGCGCTGCAATGCCACGCTGGGTGCGTTCGTACATGGCCGCATCATCGGCCAGCAGCAGGCCCGCCGGCCCGACAGAACCCATGGTCTGCTGACGCAGGCGGCGGTTGAGATCGTGCGCCCCCTTGAACTGCAAGGCGGTGACATGCTGCACCGTATCGTCCACCGCCAGGGGCTGGATGACGAAAATCTGGATCTCCGCAATGAAGAGATTGGGGAAGATCATCACATGGGGCGTGCCATCCACCATGATTTCCCGCGCCCTGCCCTCACCATGAACAGCATTCATCGCGGCGGCATAGGCCGGCAGGCGTTCCGGCGTGGTGCCAAACCAGCCGAGCGGCCGGTCGAGGCGGCGGAATTCGGGGCGCAGGTCGATCTCGGTATGGCCATTGCCATAGTCACGGGCAACTGCGGTGGAGGCAGAGCCATAAAGCGCGCCAATGCCGCTGTCGGCCACGCTGAAGATGGAACTGTGAACGAAGGCCGGGTGATAACCGTCGGTCTCGTTCTCCAGTACGAATTTCCAGTTGGATTTCACCCGGTGCTTCAGGAAGCCGGTGGTAACCTCAACCTCCCCCTCGGGCGAGGTGGCGACCAGGCGGTCGAGTGTCTCCACCGCCCCACCCAGATGCTCGGCAAGGCTGGGGCCATCGGCCGCCATGGAGCCAAAGACAAAGCCCTGGTAGGAGGCCACGCGCGCAACCCGGCCAAGGCCCAGCGCGCTGGTATCATCCCTGTCATAGCCATCGGGCCGGTCATAGCCATCGGGAAAGGCGCGGCCCATGAGGCTGCCGTCATTGGCAAAGGTCCAGGAATGAAACGGGCAGGTAAAGCTGCGGGCATTGCCGCGTGCAGCCGTGCACACCTCATTGCCACGATGGCTGCAGCGGTTTAGCAGCAGGTGGACCGTGCCACGCGCATCGCGGGTCATCAGCACCTGCTGGGGGCCGATGGACTTCATGATGAAGTCGTTGGGCGCCGCCACCTCGCTCTCGTGGCCGACATAGACCCAGGTGCGGTACCAGATCCGCTCAAGCTCTGCCGCGAAGATCGCCGGGTCGCCGTAAAGGGCGCCATGCACCCTGTTTTCGCCAAAAAGACCGTCAAGCGGCGGCAGGGCCGTCATCTTCTATACCCCCTTGGCTGGCATCCGGCATGGCAAAATAAACCGGCTGGCCGGTTGGATTATCGCTGATCGTGGCGGGCGGGCAAGCGTGTGACAGCCAGATGAAAGATGGCGCCAGGCCATCACCACCGGTTCGCGTTCTCCCCACCCCGTGCTAAACAGGGCGCCGAACTGCTCGGGAAATGCCGCCATGACCACCAGCCACGCTGTCGATGTTACCAATTTCCGCGACTTTGGCGGTTACGCAACGGTGGATGGTGGGCGGGTCCGGCGCGACCGGCTGTATCGCTCGGGCCAGTTGCATCTGGCGCAGCAGCCAGAGATCGAGCAACTGCTGGGCCTCGACTTCTCGATGATCGCCGACCTGCGCTATGAGAGCGAGCGCACCAATGCCCCCTCGCCCTGGCCCGATGCCTATTTCGAGCGCATCCACGCCCATGGCAGCGACCGCTCCAGCGATGCCCCGCACGTCGCGCTGCTGCGGTCGGAGAGTGTCGATAATGGCGCCATCACCAAGTTCTACCTGCACTTCTATGCCAGCCTGCCCTTTGACCGCCTGTACCAGCCGCTGTTTGCCCGCATCCTGACCAATCTTGGAGACACCTCGGGGCGTTTCCTGGTTCATTGCGCCGCCGGCAAGGACCGCACGGGCATCATCGTGGGCCTGATCCACCATGCCCTGGGCGTCTCGCGCGCCGACATTTTCGCCGACTACATGCGCTCGCTGAATGCGCCGGGCCTCGCCGGCCAGGGCCCCACCATCGCCGACGAGATCGAGCGCAAGCACGGGCGTCGCCCGCCTCTGGCCGTGGTGGAAAAGCTGCTGGAGGTGGAGGAGGTCTATCTGCAGACCGCCTTTGACGCCATCGAGGCGAAGTGCGGCAGCCTTGATGCCTATCTTGACGAGGCCGGCCTTGATGCCGCCGGACGGGAACGCCTGCGGGAACGCCTGGTGGAGCGTTGAGCCGCCTGAGTTGATGGAGGGGGCGCCGGCGCGCTAAGTTCTTGCCAGATCCACCCGCAAGAGGCCCGCAGAGGCCCTGCGGTGCCCCGGGGAGGGACACATGAACGCCGCCGCACTCGCCGATTTCAATGCCCGTTGGCTGCAGGCCTGGTCCGACAAGGATGTGGAGCGACTGGTCGCCTTTTATACGCCCGACACGGTCTACAAGGACCCGCAGACGGCCGAGGGCATCGTCGGCCACGATGCCTTGCGCGCCTATCTGACCGGGCTGTTTGCCGCCCTGCCCCCCACGGTCTATCGCCCGCACGAGATCTGGCCCACCCCCAATGGCTATTGCGGCCGCTGGTACGCCACAATCTCTGCGCCTGAGGGCGACAGCTATATGCGGGGTTTTGACCTGGTGGTGCTGGCGGGCGACCGCATTGCGCTGAACGAGGTCTATGTGCACCCCGTAGCGAGCCTGCCCGCTGACGCGCACGCCTGAGATGACGCAACCGGATCTGGTCACCAGCCCCGCCAGGATCACCCCGGCGTGGATCAGCGCCATCCTGCAGGCCAATGGCGTGGACGCCAGCGTGCGGGGACTGGCTACCAAGATCGTCGGCACTGGCCAGATTGGCGAGTGCGTGCGCATCACCCTTGATTACGCCCGCACCGCCCCCGGCGCCCCGGCCACGCTGGTTGGCAAGTTCCCCTCACCCAATCCCGACAGCCGGGCCACCGGCGTGGGCCTTGGCAATTACCTGCGCGAGGTGCGCTTCTATCAACAGCTGGCAGCCACGGCCCGCATCCGGACGCCGCGCGCCTGGTATGCCGGGATCGACGAGGCCAGCGGCGACTTCGCCCTGATCATGGAAGATCTGGCGCCGGCCGAGCAGGGCGACCAGATGCGCGGCTGCACCCTGGCCGAGGCCGAGAAGGTGATCGACGAAGCGGCAAAGCTGCATTCATCGCACTGGAACAACCTCGCCATCGACGACCTCGTCTGGGTCAACGACACGCGCCAGGCACCGCGCGTTGTCACCCAGCCCCTGGTCGAGGAAATCTGGCACGGCTTTGTGGCCCGCTATGACGAGATGATCACGCCCTTTGCCCGCGAGGTGGGGGCGCGCTTTGCCCGCAATTTCGATGCCTTTGGCGCGGGCTATGTCGGCCCCAAATGCCTCGTCCACATCGACTTCCGGCCCGACAACATGATGTTCGGCGACCTCGACGGTCCCTCGCCCGTGGCCGTGGTGGACTGGCAGTCGGTAACCTGGGGCTGTGGCGCCGCCGATGTCTCGTATTTCCTGGCCGGCGCCCTGCCGGTGGAAGTGCGCCGCGCAAACGAAAAGGCCCTGTTGCAGCGCTATCACGAAGGCATGCTGCGCCTCGGCGTGGCGGATCACAGTCTTGATGATCTGTGGACCAACTACGCCCGCTACAGCTTCAACCTGTTCATGGTCGCCTTCTTTGCCTCGATGATCGTCAAGCGGACCGAGCGGGGCGACCGCATGTTCTTTACCATGCTGAATGGTGCTGCCGCGCATATCGCCGATTCCGACGCGCTGTCGCTGCTGCCCCCCTGATCGAGCGCACGGGGAGAATCCTGGCATGGCCGAGGACAGGACCGCAGAAATCAAAACCGTCGGCGATATCGCGCGCGTGCACGCCCGCCGTCAGCCAGAGGCACTTGCCCTGGTTTTTGGTGAGCGGCGCACGACCTGGGCAGAGCTTGATCGTGACACCAACCGTGTCGCAAGCGGCCTGCTTGCCCTTGGCCTGCTGCCACACAGCCGCATTGCCCTGATCGACAAGAATACCGACGATTTCCATCTGGCCTGGATTGGCGCGGCCAAGGCGGGGATGGCCCTGAACGCCATCAACTGGCGGCTGGCCGCCCCGGAGATTGCCTATATCCTGCAAGATTCAGAACCTGAAGTGTTGCTGATCGGGGCTGAGTTCCTGCCCCTCCTCGCAGACCTTGGCCACATCATGGCGCGCATCCGGCTGGTGCTGGTGCTGGGCGACCCCGCGCACCCGGCGGCCTTCCGCCCCTGGCTGGCCAGCCACCCCGGCCATGACCCGGCGATTGCCGTATCCGCCACAGACATGGCGATCCTGCTCTATACCTCGGGCACCACTGGCCATCCCAAGGGTGCCCAGCTCAGCCATGGCAACATCATGGCCCGCGCCGCACATATTGGCGGCGGTGGCCTTGGCCACTGGGGTAGCAACGAGATCTATCTGCAGTGCCTGCCCCATTTCCATGTGGGCGGGGCCGGCACCGGCATCAGCGCGCTGCATTTTGGCAGCACCCTCGTTGTGCTGCGGGAGTTCAGCCCTGCTGCCGTGCTGCCCGTGTTCGGCACCTGGCCGATTACCAAGGCCATGTTCGTGCCAGCCATGCTGCTGATGCTGCTTGATCATGCCGACTGTGCAAAAACCGATTTCGGCTGCCTTGATACGATCTATTACGGTGCCGCACCGATTCCGCTCGAACTGCTGAAGCGTTCCCTTGCCACCTTTGGCTGCGACTTCATCCAGCTCTATGGCATGACCGAGACCACCGGCACCGTGCTGAGCCTGATGGCCGCAGACCACGACCCGGCTGGGAACCCGCGCATGCGCTCGGCCGGGCGTCCGTTGCCCGGTATCGATCTCAGGATCATCGATCTGGCCGGGCGCCCGGCTGCCAGCGGCGAGATTGGGGAAATCCTGCTGCGCGGCGCTGCCATCATGACGGGCTACTGGCGCAATCCCGCCGCCACGGCTGCCGCCATTGTCGACGGCTGGCTGCACACGGGCGACGCTGGTTTTGTGGATGCAGACGGTTACCTCTATATGCACGACCGCCTGAAGGACATGATCATTTCTGGCGGCGAAAACGTCTATCCAGCTGAAGTGGAGAATGCTCTTTTTGGCCATGCTGCCATCGCCGATGTTGCGGTGATCGGCGTGCCTGATGTCACCTGGGGCGAGGCTGTGAAGGCCGTGGTGGTGCTGAAGCCGGGCGCCGTGGCAAGTGCCGAGGACATCATCGGCCATGCCCGCGCCTCCATCGCCGGCTACAAATGTCCGAAAAGTGTGGACTTCGTCACCAGCCTGCCGCGCAATGCCTCAGGCAAGCTGCTCAAGCGCGACTTGCGGCAGCCCTATTGGGCGGGGCAAAGCAGACAGGTCAACTAGATCACCCCGCCCTCTTGGCACCGGCACGGGTGCAGGCGGTGTCAGAAAGGAAACATGACCATGAGCACAGGCGAGAACGCGGTCATTGCCAGCGTTGGCGACATTGCGCGGTGGCATGGACGGCAAACACCCGCGCGGATCGCCATTGCCTATGAGCAGCGCCAGATCTCTTTTGCCGATCTGGACCGCGAGACGAACCGCGTGGCAAACGGCCTTCTGGCCCTTGGCCTGCCGCCTCAGAGCCGCATCGCCTTCCTTGACAAGAACACGGACGACTTCTTTGTGGCCTGGCTGGGGGCGGCCAAGGCGGGCATGGTGCTGGCGCCCATCAACTGGCGCCTGGCCCCGCCCGAAATCGCCTATATCCTTGAGCATTCAGATGCCGAGGTCCTGATGATCGGGGCGGAATTCCTGCCCCTCATGGCCACCCTTGGCCCGGCCATGGGCCGTATCAGATTGTGCCTGTGCCTGGATACGCCAGGTGGCGGCGCCGAGGGGGCAACGGATTTCCGCCAGTGGCAGGCAGGCCAGCCCGCCCATGATCCGGCGGTCGCCATTGCAGCAGGTGATATCGCCATCCAGCTCTACACGTCGGGCACCACGGGGCGGCCCAAGGGCGCCATGCTGAGCCACGGCAATGTGCTGGCCGGTGCCGCCCATGTCGCCACCGGAGCGCTGGGGCCGTGGGGCAATGACGAGATCTATCTGCAGTGCCTGCCCAATTTCCACATTGGCGGCGCAGGCACGGGCATCAATGCCTTGCATTATGGCGCCACCCTGTTGCTGCTGCGGGAGTTTGATCCGGCCCGCGTGCTGGAGACATTCCGCACCTGGCCGGTTACCAAGGCAGGCTTCGTTCCGGCCATGCAGTTGATGCTGCTGCAGCACCCGCAATGCGCCGGAACCGATTTCGGCCGCCTGGACCTGATCTATTACGGCGCCTCGCCCATTCCGCTGGAACTGCTGAAGCGCTCGGTCGCCACCTTTGGCTGCGGTTTCATCCAGCTCTATGGCATGACCGAGACGACCGGCCCGGCACTGACCCTGATGCCGGAAGACCACGACGCGGGGGGCAGCCCGCGCATGCGCTCTGCCGGGCGGCCCATGCCGGGGGTGGGTCTGCGCGTGGTGGATGGCGCCGGCAAGGATGTGGCGCTGGGCGACGTGGGGGAGATCCTGATCCAGGGCCCCGTGGTCATGCAGGGCTATTGGAAAAACCCCGAGGCCTCGGCCGGTGCCATCGTGGATGGCTGGATGCACACGGGCGATGCCGGTTATATGGACGCAGAGGGTTACCTCTATGTCTATGACCGGGTGAAGGACATGATCGTCTCAGGCGCCGAGAACGTCTATCCCGCCGAGGTGGAGAGCGCCCTGTTTGGCCATCCCGCCATTGCGGATGTCGCCGTCATCGGCGTGCCGGATGCAAAATGGGGTGAGGCGGTGAAGGCCGTGGTGGTGCTGAAGACCGGCGCCACGGCCACGGCGGACGAGATCATCGCCCATGCCCGGGCGGCGGTGGCGGGCTACAAGTGCCCCAAGACCGTTGATTTCGTCGAGAGCCTGCCGCGCAATCCCTCGGGCAAGCTGTTGAAGCGCGAACTGCGCGAGCCCTATTGGGCCGGGCGCGAGCGCCGGGTGAACTGAGGCATCTCGCCCCGCTCACCCGGCCCCATTCACCCGGCCGCAGTCATGTGGCCCAGTCATCTGGCCCCGGCTGGTCGTCAGACCTTTTCGAGGATGTGGATGGCGCAGGCGCTGCCCATGCCGGGGCCGCCGCCCACCACATGGGTCATGCCAAGGCGCGCGCCCTCAACCTGGCGGGCGCCTGCCTTGCCACGCAGATGGGTTGCCACCTCATAGATATTGGCAATGCCGGTCGCCCCCAGCGGATGCCCCTTGGACAGAAGGCCGCCCGAAACGTTTACCGGAATACGGCCGCCCAGTGCCGTCTCGCCGCTGTCGATCATGCGGCCAGCCTCGCCCTCGCCACACAGGCCAAGGTTTTCGTAATGCACCAGTTCCGCCGTGGCGAAGCAGTCGTGCAGTTCGACGAGGTTGATCTCGTCCGGCCCGATGCCCGCCGCCTCATAAGCGTGCTTCGACGCCAGCCGCGTGACCGCGTTGAAGTCGGGCATGGCGAACTCGCGTTCGGCAAAGGGATTGCTGGTCATCACCGAGGTGCGGATGCGCACCGCGCGGTCCATCAGGCCAAGGCGGCGCACCGCCTTTTCCGACGCAATCACCGCCGCCGCCGCGCCATCCACATTGACCGAGCACATCAGCTTGGTATTGGGATAGGCGATCATCTCCGACGCCATGACCTGCTCAAGCGGGGTCTCCACCTGATACATGGCCTTGGGGTTCAGGGTTGAGTGATGGTGGTTCTTGACCGAGACCTTGGCGAACTGCTCGAAGGTGGTGCCGTACTTGCGCTGATGCTCCAGGCCGATCTGGGCGAACATGGCGGGCATGGTGTCGGAGCCGATGGCGCCTTCGGTCACGAACCCGCCGCGATCCGTGCCACCCAGCAGGCCCTTGCCCATCTGCTCCACGCCCACCGCCAGCACCATGTCGTAAAGACCGGCACGGATGGCAATCCAGCCATCGCGGAATGCCGTGGCGCCGGTGGCGCAGGCATTGGCAACATTGACCACGGGAATGCCCGTCTGGCCGATTTCACGCAGCAGGCGCTGGCCCACCATGTTGCTGGCCTGCATCAGGTTACCGCAGTACAGCGCCTGCATGTCCGTGATGGACAGGCCCGCATCGTCGAGGGCCATCAGGGCCGCCTCGGCCGCAAGCTGCGGCGGGGTCCGGTCGGGGAAACGACCGAACCGGATCATGTCGATGCCGACCACATAAATGTCGTTCATCACCAGTACCTCCTCAGGCGCCCGCAGGCACGAAGTAGTAGTTGAGATAGGGACGGCCGTCCTGGTCCTTCTGGCCGCTGTCACGGAAGACGGTGCGCACGGGCATGTCGAAGGCCAGCTTTGCCGGATCGGGCTCCACCTCCAGCAGGGTACCCTTCAGCACGCCGCCGCCATCCAGTTCCACCGTGGCCGCCACAAACGGCGTCTTCACGCCGGGAAAGCTGCGGTGGATCACGGTATAGGCATAGAGCTTGCCCGTCTCGCCCAGGCGCATGGCCTGCATGGAGGTGCGGTCGGCGCAGCGCGCGCAGATCGTGCGCTCGCCAAAGAAGATCTGGCCACACTTGCCGCACTGGGAGCCCGCGATATAGGGCTCACCGGTGCTGTCGATCTTGAGGTAGGGGACAGAAGGCACCATGCCCTCATAGCTGTTGCTCATCTCATTTCGCTCCCTGGGCAGCGGCGGCATACATGGCCCGCAGCGCCTTCTTGTCTGGCTTGCCAAGCGGGCTGAGGGGGATGGCGTCGATGAAATCGACGGTCTTTGGCGCCTGCACGGCACCCTTGCGGTCGCGTACAAGGGCGATCAGCTCCTCGGCGGTCACCTTGGCACCGGGCCGCAGCACGACAACGGCCTTCACCGCCTCGCCCCACTTCTCATCCTTGACGCCAACCACGCCTGCCTGGGAGACGGCGGGATGGGCCGTCAGCACATCCTCGATCTCGCGCGGGAAGACGTTGAAGCCACCGGTGATGATCATGTCCTTCTTGCGGTCGACGATGCGCAGGAAGCCGTCGGGGTCCCGCACCGCCACGTCACCCGTGTGCAGCCAGCCATTGGCAAAGGCCTCAGCCGTCTGTTCCGGCTTGTTGAGGTAACCAGCCATCACCAGGGGGCCGCGCACGCAGATCTCGCCAGGCGTGCCTTCAGCGACCGGCTCACCCTCGTCGTCGAGCAGGGCCACATGCACCCAGGGTACCGGGCGGCCGCAGGAGGCAAGGCGCTGAAGATCATTCACGTCGTGTTCAGCCCGGCGCATGACGGTAACGGTCATGGGCGCCTCGGCCTGGCCATAGAACTGGAAGAAGACGGGGCCAAGCTTCTCTATGCCCTCGCGCAGGCGCACGGGGGAGATGGTGGAGGCGCCGTAATAGATGAGTTCCAGACTGGAGAGATCGAATTCAGGCAGGCGCGGGTGATCCAGCAGGGCATAAATCATGGTGGGCACCAGCAGCACACAGTTGATCTTGTACTTCTGGATCGCCTCCATCACCGCCACCGGCTCGAACGCCGGCAGCACCACCACCGAACCGCCCTTGAGCAGGGTCGGCAGGAACACGGCGGAGCCCGCATGGCTCAGGGGCGCGCAGATCAGCTGGCGCGGCACCGCCGGCCATTCCCATTCCGCCAGTTGGATCGTCAGCGTGTGCTGGCCATAGCGGTGGGTGCCCATGATTGCCTTGGGCTTGCCCGTGGTGCCGCCCGAATAGGACAGGCGCACGATTTCCTCACCCGTGAGATGGGGCACCACCAGGGGGGCGGGCTGGAAGGTGGCAGCGAGCGCCGCCAGGTCCACCGCGCCCTCGGCCGGGCCCATGGAGAGCAGGTGCTTCAGCTGGGGCAGGCGCCGCTTCAACTCCACCGCCTTGTCGCCAAACTTGGACGGGTCAAAAACCAGCGCCTCGACGCCCGCATCCTCGATCACATAGATATAATCATCCAGCGAACCCATGGGATGCAGCGGCACCAGACAGGCGCCAGCCAGCGATGCACCATTGCCCACGTGGATCACCTCGGGCCGGTTGCCGGACAGCACGCCTAGGCGCGTGCCCTTGGCAATGCCCAGCGACTGCAGCGCCTGAACATAGGTGCTGGTGAGGTCGCGGATCTGGCCGGCCGTCAGCACGCGGCCGTCCCACATGTGCATGACCGGGCGGTCCAGATCGTGGCTAAGGGCGTGAACCAGCATGTGCGGCGGAAAGACGCCGGCATAAAGATCGGCGTTCGACCACGCCCCATTGGATCCCGTCACGGCGCTTGCCCTCCCATTTTCTAAGCTGTTTTATGGAAACGAGTCTTATACGCTCCAACAAAGGCCGACAACCTCTGGTCGGCCAAGCCAGGTAACAGGAGAACGCCGTGGACCCCGTTTTTGAGCCCTTCCAGACCAAGGGGCTGACGTTTCAGAACCGTATCATCCACGAACCGACGACCCTCAACATGTCGGACCCGCTGGGTCATGTGACCCGCCGGCTGGTTGCCGCCTACGAAGCCTTTGCCAAGGGTGGCTATGGTGCCGTGGTGGTTGGCGCCACCTGTGTCCGCCATGACGGCCTGATCAACGAGCGCATGCTGGGCATCTATGACGACACCTATGTCATCGGCTTCCGTGATGTGGTGGAAGTCATGCACCACAACAATACGCTGGCTGGCATCCAGCTGTTCTATGGCGGCCTGATCCCGGGCCTTGGCACCACCGTGCCCCTGAAACCGGGCGAAGGCTGGATTCCGGGCACCGTCTCGTGGGGCTCAAGCGCTGCTGCGGCGATCGGCAATCCCGAACCGCGCGTGCTGACCACCGCCGACTATGAGGACCTGGTCGAGGCCTATGCCCAGGGCGCGCGCCGCGCCAAGGAAGCAGGCTTTGATTTCGTCTCCTACCATTTCTGCCACGGCTCTCTGCCGCACACGACGCTGTCGCTGCTGTCCAACGTCGGCCGCAACGACAAATACGCCGACCGCTTCCTCTTCATCGAGGAGATCATCAAGCGGACGCAGGAACTGTGCGGCGTCGACTATCCGCTGATCCCGCGCATCTGCGTTGATGAAAACCTCGAAGGCGGCTTCGACATCGCCTATTTCGTGGAGCATTACGCGCCGCGCCTGCATGCGCTGGGCATCGCCGCCCTCGACTGCACCTTTGGCTCCATGCTGGGCGCCAAGAGCCGGCGGGAGGATGTCCAGTCGTGGGAGTTCATCGGCCCGAACTTCTATACGCCCAAGATGATCAACCGCGACAACCTGAAGACGCTGAAGCAGGGTCTGCTGGCCAACAACATCGACATCCCCCTGATCGGCTCGGCCAACCTGATTACGCCGGATCACATCCGCGAGTTCCTGTCGGATGGCGCCGCCGATTTCGCCGGCGTCTGCCGCCTGTCGCTGGATGACCCTGACTTCCCCCGCAAGATGTACGAGGGGCGCGAGGACGAGATCCGCAAGTCGACCCACACCGGCGCCTCGCTGCTGCAGGGCAATATCTTTGGCAAGGGCTGGGCTGGTTCGGCCCAGAACCCGGTGTTTGGCCGCGACGATGAATACCGCCTGCGCCCCACCAACGCACCCAAGAAGGTCGTGGTGGTGGGCGGCGGCTCTGGCGGCATGGAATATGCGATCACGGCGCGCGAGATCGGCCATGACGTGGTCCTGCTGGAAAAGGCAGACCATCTGGGCGGCGCCATGGACTGGGTCGGCAATTACAAGGCCCTGCCCACCTTTGGCATGCTGCGTTACCAGCCCGATTACCACCGCGTGATGATGAAGAAGCTGAAGGTGCCGGTGCGCCTTGGCGCCAGGACCGACGCCGCCAGCATCATGGCCGAGAACCCCGACATCGTGGTGATCGCCACCGGCGCCGAGGCGGTGATCCCCGCCATTCCCGGCATGGAGGCGGCCCGCAAGAGCGGCTTTGCCCTGACCATGGACGAGATCATGGCGCGCAAGGATGCCCGCGAACCCGGCCAGCGCGTGATCATCTGGGGCGCCGGCTACGGGGGCGAGCTGGCCCTCGACCTGCACCGCCAGGGTCGCAATGTCCGTGTGCTGGAGACCAACGCCGCCTTCACGCCCGCCAACTATCTTGGCTCGCGCGGGCCGGTGACCGAGGCACAGCTTGGCGCCGCCGGCCTGACGATCGAGGTGATGACCAGCGTGGTGGCCGTGGGCGACGGCGAGGTCACCCTGCGCCATGGCGACGGCCGCACCGAGGTGGTAAAGGCGGATACCCTGGTGGTCAGCCTTGGCCGCACACCGGTCAACAGTCTGGCGCGCGAGCTGATGGGCAAGCAGGTGCAGGTACAGGTGGTGGGCGACGCACGCACGCCGCGCTCCTATGGCAATGCCATTCACGAGGCAGCCTACCTGGCCCGCCAGATCTGAGCGGTACCACAGACGCCCGTCGGACACTGTCCGGCGGGCGCAAGGGCCGCCTATTGGCGGCGCAGACGCCAGGCGGCGGGCGTTGTCCCGCTAAGCCGGCGGAAACAGTCCGTAAAATGGGCCTGGCTGGAAAAGCCACAGGCCAGAGCAATGTCGGCAATGGCGGCTGTCGAGGACAGCAACTTGTGCTGCGCCACGTCGATTCGCCGCTGGGTCAGGAAGCGATGAGGCGTCGTGCCCACCGCACGGCGGAACGCCGTCACGAAATGGGCCCGGCTGAGGCCAACCTCGTCCGCCAGGGCCTGCAGCGAGATGCCCGTCTCCAGATTGGCGTCGATCATCTCCATCACCGCCTGCAGGGCGCGGCGCGGCAGGCCACCGGCATCCGGTTTCCAGGCCACGGAACCGACCGACGCCCGCGCCAGGCACAGGGCGATGCTGTCCACCATGGAATCCACCAGCAGGGAGCCCAACTGGGTTGGCCGCAGTGCCTCGGCCGCCATGGTCTCCACCATCTCGGCCAGAAGCCCATCGGTGAAGCCGCACTTCAGGCGCACGCCCGCCACCAGCTTCTCGCCCCCCTGCTCCAGCAAGCGCTCGAACGCGCCGGGTATCAGGTGCAGGGAATAGGAATGGACGTCGCCACCGATCTGCCAGGTGATGGGCGTATCCTGCGGGATGAAGGTGAAGTGGCCGGGGTGGGAGGCGGCATGGTCGCGCCCGCGATAGAGCACGGGCACATGGGCGGCCCCGCCGGTGTGGTAGACCAGCACGGGCTGGTCAAACTGCGGAAAGGCGCATTCATGGGCCCGGCCGCGCCAGGCATAGAGGCGCGCAGAGGTCCAGGCGGCATCCGCGCTGGATGCCGTCGGTTCAAAGCCAACAGCCTGTGATATGGCCCGGCCGGCGCCGGCCCATGCCTGTCTCTGGTCCAACAAAACCCCCGTTTTGATGGTTTCCCTGTTGGCATGATTAAACGCGCCCTCTGGCAGGGGCGCAAGACAGGTAGAGCGGACGATTTTGATAGAAATCGCACGATCCTGAAAGACCGGGGGTCGCCAGAGGCCGTCAACTACTGGCTGGATTTTCCCAACAGGCCCCGACTGATCATCCTGATTGTGTCCAGAGGGCCTGAAAAACCTCTGGAGAGACGCCCATGCGCAATTCCCGCCCCCACGACATGGAAGATATCGGCCGCCTGACGCGCCTTGACGAATTCCTGAACCACCAGATCGTCGATACCTTTGGCAGCGTTGCCACGTCGGACCACGGCTGGACGGAAAAGATCTGGACAGCCTGCGTCCGCAAGGACGGCGCACTGGGTATCGATTTCGGCCTCGGCCGTTATCACAATCGCGGGATCATGGATGGCTTTGCCGCCGTCTCACGCGGGGCAGAGCAGTGGACCGTGCGGGCCAGCCGGGAACTGCTGGATGACCCGACGCTGACGGACGTCGGCCCCCTTACCTATGAAATCATCGAGCCCATGCACAAGGTGCGCTATGCACTGGCCAAGAATGATATCCAGCCGATCTCTTATGATGTGACCTTTACGTCGCTGATGCCGCCCTTCCTTGAGGATCGCCACAAGCAGCGCGAGAAGGATGGCTTCCGCGTGGGCTCCGACGTGATTCGCTATCATCAGTGCGGCGTGCCGTCCGGCTGGGTCGAGATCGAAGGCCAGCGCATGGAGATCAACCCGGACGAGTGGCGCGAATTCCGCGACCACAGCTGGGGAACCCGCCTCGATGTGGGCGCGCATCTTGCCGACGTCCGCCCCACCGAGGACTTCGGCGATTCCAAATTCGGGCAATCACCCTTCTACCTGATCTGGAGCCCCATCCTGCTGACGGCGCCAGATGGCTCCACGGTTGCCTATCACTTCTATTACATGTCGCGGAACGGCAAGATCTTCT
This sequence comes from Acetobacteraceae bacterium, assembly GCA_947379865.1. Classification (GTDB taxonomy): domain Bacteria; phylum Pseudomonadota; class Alphaproteobacteria; order Zavarziniales; family Zavarziniaceae; genus CANCOY01. The sequence goes on along the minus strand of CANCOY010000003.1, from coordinate 18,081 downwards.
ATTCGTCAGGCTATCGGAACCATCCCGACGGCTCGCAGGAGAAGGTGGCGCGCGTGCGCCCGGAACTCGCCTATGACGACCGCACCCGCCGCCTGAAGGGTGGCCTTGTGCATTTCGACATGCTGCAGGGCGACACCCATACGGTTAGCATCGAAGTGATGGGCACCTCTGGCGTGCACCTTGGCCCTGGCCTCTATCTGGGCTTTGACGGCAAGAAGCATGGGTCGTGGAAGGGCGAGCTGGAGCTGGATGGCGAGAAGTTCGCCAATACCCTCGACATCGAGACTCTGAAGCGCATCCACCAGCTGCGCGACTGCCCGATCCGCGCGACCGAAGGCAACATGACCGGCTATGGCATCATGGAAACGATCATTCATGGTGGCAACGAGGCGCTGGGCCTGACCGCCGCGAACTCGATCATCTAGGCCAGCCATGGCACGCGATCTTGTCCAGATGCTGGCGGGCCTGCGGGGTTCGATCGAGGGGGGTGAGCGCATCACCCGCATCGTCACCCTGTCGGCCGGCCATTCCAACGAGACCTATCTGCTCGATGGTCTTGACCGCATCCTGCGCCTGCCTCCGTCGGAGGAAGGCCTGCTGCCGCCCTATGACATGGCGCGCCAGCACGCCATCCTTGGCGCCGTGGCAAAGCATGCCCCCGCCGTCCCCGTGCCCCGGGTCCATGATCTGGTCACCGATGCAGGCGTCATCGGCGATCCGTTCTTTGTCATGGAGAAGCTGCCGGGGGAGGCTTTTGAATATGCCGTCCCCGACTGGCTGGCCGCCGCCCCGGAACAGGCCGACCAGCTGTGCAACCAGTGGTTCTCAGCCCTCACGGCGCTTCACCGCATGGACCCGGCGCTCTATCCGCAAGGGGGACGCACGGTAACCGAGGAGGCGCAGCACTGGCTGGACGTCAGCCTGGGGGCCGAGGCGCCCCGGGAACTGGTGGCCGTGCTCGAGGATCTGGTGCGCCGCCCCCTCGGCACCACGGGGCCGGCCACCCCGGTCCATGGGGACCCCAAGCATGGCAACTGCATGTGGCAGGGCGGCCGCCTGACCGCCGTGCTGGACTGGGAAATGGCCCAGGTGGCAGAGCCCATGCTGGACCTGGGCTACATCCTGATGTTCCACGACCAGGGCGAGGCTGCCCTTGCCAATGCCGGCTTCGACCTGCCGGCCTGGTGGTCACGCAACCAGATGATCGAGGCCTGGGAGGCGGGAACCGGCCGCAAGGCGGTGGATGCCGCCCGCTATGCCGTGCTTGGCCAGGCCAAGGTTGCCGCCATCATTGCGCTGGGGGGGCACCTGTTCAACACGGGCCGGATCAAGGACCCGCGCTTCGGGGCCTTTGCCGCCCTGGTGCCCAGCTATACCGCCCTTCTTGCTGCCCGCGCTGAACGCGCCGGCTGACAACAATAAACGGAGAAACGCCATGTCCTATTTCCTGAACGAAGATCAGACCATGATGCGCGACGTGGCACGCCGCTTCGCCCAGAACGAGTTGCTGCCGCTTGCCAACAAGATCGACGCCGACGAAGCAGCCCCGGCCTCGCTGACCCAGCGTTGCGTGGAACTGGGCTTCCTTGGCCTGTGGATCCCCGAGGAATACGGCGGCGTCGGTGCGGACCTGACCACCACCTGCCTGGTGCTTGAGGAACTGGCCAAGGCCAGTCCCAGCTTTGCCGGCCTCTTGTCGGTGGAAATGATCCTGTGCCCTGCAGTTGCCCATCTGCTGGGCACCGAGGAACAGCGCCAGCGCCTGCTGCCAGCCTCGGCACGCGGCGAGCGGATCATGGCCTTTTCCCAGACGGAACCGTCGGGCGCCATCAACACCCAGGCCCACCAGACCAAGCTGACGGCCGATGGCAATGGCTATCGTCTGAACGGCGCCAAGCTGTTCTGCACCCAGGGCCAGGCCACCACCTATATCGTGATGTGCCGCACCCAGCGTGACGGCCAGAACGGCTATGGCGTGGTCATCGTCGACCGCGAGGCCAAGGGCTTCAGCGTGGACAAGTACGAGGACAAGCTGGGCTGGCGCGGCACCAATACCGGCCCGATCTCGTTCAATGACGTGCGCATCGAGGCGGGCGACGTGCTGGGCGACCTGCTCACCGGCAATGCCGCAATCGCCCCGGTCAACCAGGCCAGCTTCATGGGCCATGCAGCCACGTCGCTGGGCTGCGCCCAGGGGATGCTGGAGCAGACTGTCGACTATGTGAAGCAGCGCACCCTCTATGGCGAGCCCATGGCCAAGCTGTCGCCCATCACCGACCGCCTGGCGATCATCGTCTCCAAGCTCGAGGCCTGCCGTGCCCTGCTCTATACCTCGACCAAGCTCTATGACGAGGACAAGATGGACCAGCCCTATGGGTCCATGTGCAAGTCGTTCATCTGCGAGACCGCCTATGAGTGCTGCCACCAGTTGCTCCAGATGTGGGGTGGCAGCGGCATGATGAACTCCACCGGCGTCAACCGCTATTTCCGCGACGCCCGCACCAAGCTGGTCGCCGAGGGTTCCACCGAGATCCACAATGCGGCCATCTCCGCCGTGGTCCTTGGCCTGCCGACGCAGCTTGGCTCCTTGATGGGCTGACACGCCGAGGGTGCCTGGCCCCAAGGGCTGGGCACCCTTTGCAAATCACATTGACCGGAAGGTCTTGGCCTTCCATTTTCAGGGTGACTTCCCGGCAGAGGAAGCATCCATCTCCATGGGAGGAGGCCCAAATGTCTGGCACCAAAATGCGTTTTGGCTCGTTCATCGCGCCCTTTCATCCGATTGACGAAAACCCCACCCTGGCGCTTGAACGCGATTTCGAGCTGGTCCAGTGGATGGACACTCTCGGCTATGACGAGGCGTGGATTGGTGAACATCATTCAGCCGGCTATGAGATCATCTCCAGCCCCGAGCTGTTCATCGCCACGGTTGCCGAGCGCACGCGCAACATCCGCCTCGGCACCGGCGTGTCGTCCCTGCCCTATCACCATCCGCTGATGCTGGCCGAGCGCATGAACCAGCTTGACCATGTCACGCGCGGCCGCGTCATGCTGGGCTGCGGCCCGGGTGCCCTGCCGTCGGACGCTTTCATGATGGGGATCCCGGTAGAGAAGCAGCGCGACCGCATGGACGAGGCGCTGGACTGCATGGTGCGCCTGCTGCGGGGCGAGGTGGTTACCCACAAGAGCGACTGGTTCGAACTGAACAACGCCCGCCTGCACCTTAATCCCTATACAAGGCCCTCCATCGAGATCGCGGTGGCCAGCCAGCTCTCGCCCACCGGCGCCAATGCGGCCGGCCGCCATGGCATCGGCATGCTGTCCATCGGCGCGACCTCAGCTGGTGGCTTCAATGCGCTGGCCTCCAACTGGGCCATCGCCGAGGAGACGGCGCGCGAGAAGGGCAATACCGTCGACCGGTCGAAATGGCGGCTGGTTGGCCCCATCCATATCGCCGAGACCATGGAACAGGCCCGCGCCGACGTCGCCTTTGGTCTGGAGAAGTGGCTGTACTATTTCACCAAGGTGGCGGCCCTGCCCCTCGGCATGGAGGGAGACGACGTCATCGACAGCCTGAATGCCTCAGGCTTTGCGGTGATCGGCACGCCCGAGATGGCCATTGCCCAGATCGAGCGCCTGGAAAAGCAGTCGGGCGGCTTTGGCGCCTTCCTGACGCTGGACCACAATTGGGCCTCGTGGCCGCGCAAGAAGAATTCCTATGAGCTTCTGGCACGCTATGTGTTTCCGAAGTTCCAGGGCTCGAACATCAACCGCGAAGACTCGCTTGCCTGGGCGCGGGATAACCGGGACGAATACTGGGGCCAGAATTTCAAGGCCGTGGGCAAGCGCCTGGAACAGCACATTGCCGCCAAGGGCGACAAGAACATCTCGCCCGAGGTCATGGAAGCCATGGGCCTCGGCAAGAAGAGCGACGCGGCCGAATAGGCTGCGTCACGAGGGCCGGTGATACCCCCTCCCCGCTGTTGCAGGGAGGGGGATACCGGATCAGCGATCAGAAGCGCTCGATGATCGTCGCCGGGGCCATGCCGCCGCCGGTGCACATGGTGGCCATGCCCACCGTCAGGTCGCGGCGCTCCATCTCGTCGAGCAGGGTGCCGAGGATGATGGCACCCGTGGCGCCAATGGGATGGCCCAGCGCCATGGCGCCGCCATTCACATTCACCTTGGCCGGATCGACATTCAGGTCGCGCATGAACTTCATGGGCACCACGGCAAAGGCCTCGTTCACCTCGAACAGGTCGATGTCGCTGATGCTCATGCCAGCCAGCGCCAGGGCCTTGCGCGCGGCAGGAACCGGGGCGTTCAGCATCAGCTGCGGGCTGTCACCGGCGGTGGCCACCACCTTTATGCGGGCGCGCGGCTTCAGGCCGTGGGCGCGGGCATAGTCCGGCGAGGCAATGATCAGGGCAGCCGCCCCGTCCACCACGCCCGAGGAATTGCCGGCATGGTGAATGTGGTTCACCTCAACGCCCGGATAGGCCTGCTGCACCAGCTGCTTGTATGACGTGCCTTCTTCATCCAGCGGCGCCGCATAGACCGAGGCAAAGGCGGGCTTCAGGGCGGCGAGGCCCTCCAGCGTGGTCTGGGGACGCGGGAATTCCTCGTGGTCGAGAACCAGATTGCCGGCCTCGTCATAGACGGGGACGACGCTCTTGTTGAAGTGGCCATTGCGGATGGCGTAATCGGCGCGGCGCTGGCTCTCCATCGCCAGATGCTCAGTCTCCTCGCGGGTGATGCCCTCGAGGGTGGCGATCAGGTCGGCGCAGATGCCCTGGTGGGGCTGGGGATAGCGGGCGCGCAAATGGGTGTTGTCAGAATCGAGGAAGGGCTTGCCCTGCAGGGTGGAGCCATAGGACATGGACTCGATGCCGCCGGCCACCACCAGGTTCTGCATGCCCGACATGATGCCCATGGTGGCAAGGTTCACCGCCGTCAGGGCCGAGCCGCAGAAGCGCTCAACCGACAGGCCCGGCGCCTTGATGTCATAGCCGGCGTCCAGCGCCGACATGCGGGCAATGCAGGAGCCCTGCTTGCCAATCTGCGTGCCACAGCCGGCGATCACGTCGTCGATATCGGCGGTGTTCAGATTGTTGCGCTCGGCCAGGGCCTTCAGCACGGTGGCCAGGATCCGCTGGGGATGCACGCTCGACAGCGCGCCCTTGCCGATCTTGCCGATGGAACGGGGCGTACGGGCCGCGTCAATGATCCAGGCTTCGTTCATGGGTTCCTCCTGTTATGTCGGTAAAAGTGGCCAGACCTTAGTCCAGCCCCCGGGCCGGGTTCAATGGAATCCGTTGTCTACAGCGCATAGCCTGCATCGACCATCAGTACCTGGCCGGTGATCTGGCGGGCGCGGGGCGAGGCCAGGAAGACGGCGGCCTCTGCCACGTCTTCCGAGGTGGAGAAGCGGCGCAGGGCCGAATTCTTGAGGGAGGCTTCCAGGAACTTGTCATCAAAGGCGCCGTCATCCACCAGCGCCTGGAACATGCCGTCGGTCAGCACGCCGACGCCCACGCAATTGGCACGCACGCCATAACGGCCTTCCTCGGCCGCGATGCCGCGCACCACCGCCTCGATGGCGGCCTTGGGGGCAACCGACAGAATGTCCTTCACGGCATAGCGCCGCAGGGCCGGGGTTGCCATGGCCACCAGCGCGCCCGCCGCCGTGCGCAGGTGCGGCAGCACGGCGGTGAACAGGTTGTAGGCGGCCAGCACATCGGCCTCCATGGTCTGCCAGAACAGTTCCGGCGTGATGCGGGAGATGTGGCGCATGTGAATGAACGGCCCATGGGCCGAGACCACGGTATGGATGGCCCCATGGCGCGCCGCCACCCCATCCACCAGGGCCGTAACAGCCGCCCCGTCGCGCAGATCGATGGCCACCGCCTCTGCCACGCGGCCGAGGCTGCGGATCTCGTCCGCCACGGCCTCGGCACGGTCGCGGTTGCGGTTGTAGGTCAGCACCACATCCGCCCCCTCGCGCGCCAGCAGGCGGGCCGTGGCAGCACCAATGCCGCCGCTGCCGCCAGAAACAAGGGCCGTGCCGGTACTGGGGAACATGCTCATGCCGCGATCTCCTCCGGGGCAGGCCGCGCCGGTGACATCTATTCTAATCGACCTTAGATTTTTTGGGCAACCGGCGCCCCGGCTTTGGCTTGGCGACGCCGCTCAGCATCAGGCGGACCAGCAGGTCGGCGATCTCGTCCACATTGGAGGTGCCGTCTGGCCGGAACCATTCGGTGGTCCAGTTGGCGGCGCCAATCAGCAGCATGCGCAGGGCCGAGCGATCGACGCCGGGGTCTATGGCGCCGTCCGCCATGGCCTCCATGATGAGCTCGTCAAGAAAGACCCCGTAACGCCGGAATTCCCGGTTGATGCGCGCCCGCATTTCCGCCGGCACCTGGCCTGTGGAGCGCGCCGAGGCGCGGGCATAGGCGCTGACGTCGAGTTGGAAGCGCACATGCTCGCGGATGGCCGCCGCCAGCCGGTCGCGCGCGCTGGTCTCGGGGGCAAGCTCGGTGAGGGCCGCGCGCACATGGGCCATGGTCAGGGTAACGCCCCGGCGCAGCACTTCCTCGATCAGGTCCTCGCGCGAAGCGAAATGGTAATAGAGGCTACCCGCCTGGGTGCCGGCGCGCTCGGCAATCTCGCTCAGCATGGTGCCGGCAAAGCCCCGCACCGCCAGCACCTCGGCCGCCGCATCCAGGATCTGGGTGCGCTTCAACTCACCCCGGGGGGAGAGTTTCTGGCCAGCGCGCGGCTCTGCGGCGGGTCGCTTGCGGGGTGCTGATGCCATGGAAACCTCGGATATGCGCTGCACAGACTAGCGCCATGGGCCGGCACCCGTAAGGCCCGGCAATTGAAGCCTAATCCTGATTAGGATAAATTGACGGACGCTTTCAGAATGAGGCCGGGACCATGCGCCACGAACGCCAGATCGAGTTGCTGCGCCGCCTCGAGGCCGCAAACCCGTCCCTCGACAGCGAGCCCTGGCCCCAGGCCGAGGCCTGCGTGCGCTTTCCCGCCTCAACCTATGTCGACCCCGTGCGGTTCGAGGCGGAAAAGCAGATCCTGTTCCGCCAGGGCCCGGTGCTGCTGGGCTTTTCCTGCCAGATCCGCGAGCCCGGGTCCTATCTCGTCGCAGACCTGGGCGGCGTGCCGGTAATCGCCATCCGCCAGCGCGACGGCAGCCTGAAGGCCTTTGTGAACATCTGCCGCCATCGCGGCGCCACCCTGGCACCCTGCAATGGCAAGGTGGCCGCCAGCCTGACCTGCCCCTATCACGGCTGGACCTTTGGCCTTGATGGCACGCTGAAGGTGCGGCCCGGCGCCGAGAACGCCTTTGACGTGCCCAAGGAAGACATGCCCCTGCTGCCCATTGCCGTGGCGGAAAAGCATGGCCTCATCTTTGGCCGCGCCGAAGGTACTGGCCCGGTGGACGTGGACCAGGCCCTGGCCGGGGCCGAGAGTGAATTGGCGGACTATAATCTGGGCAATTACCATCATTTCGAGACGCGCGAGACGGAATGGGCACTCAACTGGAAGCTGATACTCGATACATTCCTTGAGTCCTATCACATCCGCACCCTGCACCGGACCTCGATCTGGCCGGAGTATCTGGCAAACACCGCGATCTTTGATGCCTTTGGGCCGCACCCGCGCAACATCGGCCTGCTGCGCAGCGTGCTGGGCGAACTGGAGAAGCCAGAGGCGGAGCGCAACCTGATGCCGCACGCCACCACCCAGTACATCCTGGTGCCAAGCGGCCTGATCACCTATCAGCGTAACCACATCCAGCACTGGCGGGTCAGCCCGCTGGGCGTTGGCCGCACCAGGGTTGCCACCAGCATCTACACGGCAGAACCGGCCGAGACCGACAAGGCGCGGGCCTATTGGACGAAGAACCTCGACATACTGCTGGGCGTCACCGGCCGGGAGGACTTCCCGCTGATGGAACAGATCCACGCCAACCTTGCCTCAGGTGCCATGCCTGAGGTGGTGTTCGGCAAGCTGGAACCAGGGCTGATCCACTTCCACACCGCCGTAGCCCGCGCCATCGGCCTGCCCGAGGGGGCCTGAATCAGGCCTGCTTGCCGAGCAGCGGATCGGGGCCGAAGCGGTTGTCGCCCACGGTGCCGCGCTGGCACCACCAGACAATCAGGATGATGATCCCAACCAAGGGGATGCAGCCAAGGAGCAGCCAGCCCGCCGCCCGGCCCGTATCCTGAAGCCTGCGGATGCTGACGGTCAGGATCGGCAGGGTAAGGATGAGCGAGGCGACGCTGCCAAGAAACCCGGTAACGCCCTTGGTGTCCACAGCCTCGGGCGGCAGCTGGCCAAACAGGTCAGTATCGCCCAGCGCATAGGTAAGGCCAAAGATATTGTCGACAATCGCGGTGGCACTCACCACCAGAACGTAAAAGAGTATGAAGAACCAGAATTCGGCGCGGGCCGAGCGCCCACGGATGGTTCCATATCTTGCAAGGGCAAGCTTCACACTGTCGCCGAAATCCATCAGAGCACGCCCTTTACTGAAGCCGACAGGTCAATCTCAAACCGGAGCAAGGGTGTTTGCGTCGCTGGCGGCGCCCCCTGCGTGCGTCTCGGGTGCCGGGTCGGCCCCGAAGCGATTGGTGCCAGGCGTACCGCGCTCGAACATCCAGATCGTCAGCACAATCTGTCCGGCAATCGGCACAAGATTGAGGAGAAGCCACCAGCCAGCGCGGTTGGTATCATGCAGCCGCCGCATGCCCACAGCGATGCCGGGTACCAGCAGAGCAATGGTCGCCAGGGTCAGAAGACCGCCATAATGCCCAACAATGAAGCTGAGCGGCAAGGTGGCCTGGCCAACGAGATAACTGAAAACCACAAAGAACCAGTATTCAGAGCGACGCGCGCGGCCAACAAACGTGCCGTATTTGCCAAGGCACGCCCTGACGGCATCAAGAAAATCCATGTGTCACCCTTGCCTCACCGCGCCAGCACAAATTCGCGTTCCCGTTCTGGCCCTGGCGAAAAAAGTCGGGGGAGACATGCCGGAGCATCCCTCCCCCGCCCATATCAGGCCCAGACCCGTGGCTCAGCCAGTGACGGACGACGTGGGATCGGCGCCGAAACGATTATCGCCAGCGGTGCCCTTGGAAGCCCACCAGACGAGCAACAGGATCGCCCCAAGCGGCACGAAAACCAGCAGATACCACCAGCCGGCCCGGTCGGTATCATGCAGCCGTCGCACCGAAACGGCGAGAACGGGCACCAGGAAGCCAAGGGCAACCAGCCCATAAAAGGCGCCGTCGGTGCCAAAGATCCCGTCCAGAATACCGGCGACGATCAGCGCCAGAACTTCGAAAAGGAAAAAGAACCAGAACTCCGACCGACGGGCGCGGCCCGAAAACGTCGCGTACTTGCTGAGCCCGGTCTTTGCTGCTGTGACAAAATCCATCATGAATCCCCCTATTTGGCATGCCCAATATCCATAATGGGCTCGGCTGCGCAAGCCAATAACCCTTCAATCTGGGGCATTAAATTAAGGATAATGCAGCTGCCTATACTGTGCCTGTGCAAGTGCCTGAAATTTCCGGGGCCAATCAGGGGGCAATCAGACTTTCAAGCTTGTTGATCTGCTTGAGCGTTAGTTCAAGCAGGCAGGCCTTGAGATTTACCTCTCCCCCAGGCGCCATTGGCGTCTTGCCCTCGAAACGGCACCAGCGCTCGCGATAAGCAAGCCAGGAGCGCTCGGCAACGACAAGCGAGGCCCCGGCGTCCGGGTCCAGACTATTGGCCAGCCGACGATATGTATCGTTCAGGGCCGTGTCCTGGCGCACCACTTCCTCGGCATAGCAGGCCTCCCACTGCGTATTCTTGAAGGCTCCAAGATCTACGGCCTCCATGCAGGCGCGGAACTCGGCAGTCTCCTTGATTTCGTCAGCCTGCGATGTGGCCGGGAACAGAACAAAAAGACAGACAGCAAGCAGACCCTTTCGCATGATCACATTCCTGTAATAGCCGCTATGCACTCTGGGAAGCCATCTTCGGGGAACACAATCAGAAGTCTACGCCATTGTTTACCGAGGACGCAGGCCACAGCAACCGATTGCGTGCAGGGCAGATCAGCACCTTGCACGCAGGCGGCCCCTGGCGGGTGCAGATTTTATCCTTGCATCTGGCGTGCCGACCCTGAACCTTGGCGCAGGATTTTGGCCATCCAGGCGATTCAAAGGTACACAGAATGATTATCAAGACGCGCAAATATCAGGCCGGCGATGTCCTGTTCCTGGCCGGCGCCCTTGCGGATGAAGCGTTCCTGATCAAGCAGGGCGAACTGCTGATCTATGACACGATCGGCGGCGTGGAGCGGATCTTTGCCACACGGCGGGTGGGTGACATCGTCGGCGAAATCGCCCTGATCGATGGGCAGAGGCGCAGCGCTGCCGTGCGCGCCCTGACCGATTGTGAACTGATCGTGCTGACCCGGGAAATTCTGCAGGCGGAACTCGACAATGCGTCCCCGCTTATCCGCAAGCTGATGGAATCCTTTCTTACCTATATTCGCCATTCCAACACGGTGATTGCGAAGCCTTCCTGATCGAGGAGATCTCAGGTCATGAAACATTTGCCACTCGCGATCCTGCTGACGCTTTGCCTGCCTGGCTTGGCGCCGCACCAGGCCACCGCCGGATCCCTGCCGACCGATATCGAAACCCCCGTGGGGAAATTCGAGCGGATGACACCGGATGTCTGGATCACCGAGCCAGATGTGATTGGCGAGGCTGCCATCACGTGGAAGCAGGTGCGCGCTGACGCCGCGCTGATCGAACTGCACGACATGAAAAGTGACGCCATTTTGATGTTTGCCCTCAAGGACAAGGTTATTGCCTTTGTCCAGAAGGTTTCGGCCCGCATGGTGAGCCCCGACGGGGACAGTCGGCTGGCGGTCTTTGCCGCAGACCGCTTCTTCGTGGAAGGCCCTGGCAAAGGCTGGATCGAGCGCCCGAACCAGGGCCCCACCCGCAAATGGGACGAGATGGATCGCGACGAATGGTCGGTCTATCTGCATAGCAATCAAGGGGATGAGTCCCTGCAACTGGATCTCTACCAGGCCAAGGCCATCACCTCAGGCGGCAGGACCTGCGCCACCCCCTGCGAGCGCAAGTTGCTCACAGCGGGGCCGACAAGCCCCATAACCCGTATCACAATGGGCAACTAGAAGGGGCTGTCTGCCCACCTTGGTCCATGACGTCCGAAAACCGCCAGACGGTGGCGGTGCGCGTGCTAGGCTCTGGCACATGGACCTTGACCCAGACCTTTGCCGCCAGGCCATGCTTGCCAGAGATCCGCGTTTCGACGGACGCTTCTTCACGGGCGTAACCTCAACCGGGATCTATTGCCGCCCGATCTGCCCGGCCAGACCGCCCAAGCCAGAAAACTGCGTCTTCCTGCCGTCGGCGGCTGCCGCCCAGGAGGCCGGCTTTCGCCCCTGCCTGCGCTGCCGGCCCGAGACGGCGCCAGATCTTGGGGCCTGGCGCGGCACCTCCAGTTCGGTTGCCCGGGCACTGGCGCTGATCGAGGCAGGCGCCCTTGATGAGGCGACGGTAGACCAACTCGCCACACGGCTGGGTCTTGGCGAGCGGCAGCTGCGGCGGCTGTTCTCGACCCATCTGGGGGCCTCCCCCGTAGCTGTGGCGCAGACCCGTCGCATCCTGCTGGCCAAGCAGCTTTTGCACGAAACCCGCCTCAGCATGGTTGAAATCGCCTTTGCCAGCGGCTTTGGCTCGGTCCGTCGCTTCAATGAAACCTTTCAGGCCCTTTTTGGCCGGCCGCCCACAAGCCTGCGGCGGCCGTCTGATGCCGGGGGCGAGCGCACGGCGCTGACGCTCAGCCTCTCCTACAGGCCCCCCTATGACTGGGGGCAGGTGCTGGCGTTTCTTGCCGACCGCGCCATTCCCGGCGTGGAGAGGGTGGAGGACGGCGTCTATCGCCGCACCATTGCCCTGCGGGATGCGGCCGGCGACATCGCGGTGGCGCACGAGCCGGCGCGGGTGCGCCTCAGGGCCACCATCAATTTTCCCCGCATTGATGCTCTGCCCACGATCATTGCGCGGCTGCGCCGGATTTTTGACCTTGCGGCCGACCCCCAGGTCATCAATGCCGCGCTCGCCCGGGATCCCGGCCTCCAGCCTCTGGTCAACGCACGCCCCGGCCTGCGCGTGCCAGGCGCATGGGACGGCTTTGAGGTTGGCCTGCAGACGATCCTGGCGCGCCACCTCAGGCCCGATGCCGCAAGGGCCATCATGGGCCAACTGGCGCACGGGTACGCAAGCAGCTTCAGCAATGGCCCCGCCGGTCTGGAGCACATTTTCCCAAGCCCGGCGGCACTGGCCAAAGCGAGCCTGGCAGGGCTGCCCGCAACCTGTGTCGAGGCCATCAAGACCTTTGCCACGGCCTGTGCTGCAGACGAGGGCTTGTTCGAACGTGGCGCAGATCTGGAGGCATCCCTTGCCCGGCTTTGCAGCATTCCGGGAATTGATCTGTTGGCGGCACACCACATCGCCATGCGTGCCCTGCGGGAGCCTGATGCGTTTCCGGAACCTGCTGGCCGTGGGCGTGGCCATCAAGACCTCTGGCGGCCCTGGCGGGCCTATGCCGCCCTTCATCTCTCACCCGGCGGGGAGATACCGCAGGCATGGCCCGATGCGCACCTGAAGGAGGCGCCACAGCATGAAACTGCAGCTTGATACCCTCCCCTCCCCACTGGGTACGATCCTGTTGGTGCACGACGGCGACGGGCATCTGCGCGCCCTCGACTTTGCCGATTATGAGGACCGGATGCAGCGCCTGCTGCGCCTGCACTATGGCGAAATCAGTCTCTCGGCCGCCCCTGCGCCGGGCCGCACAACCGAAGCGCTCGCGCGGTATTTCGGCGGCGATTACGAGGCTCTTGGCGTCATCCCTGTGATAACAGGGGGCACCGTCTTCCAGCGAAAGGTGTGGGCGGGGCTGCGGACGATTCCGGTGGGCCAGACCTTCACCTATGGCGGGTTGGCGGCCCAGATCGGCTCAGCCGGCGCCATGCGGGCGGTTGGACGGGCCAATGGTGCCAACCCTGTTGCCATCGTCGTGCCCTGTCACCGGGTGATTGGCGCCAATGGCACATTGACGGGATTTGGCGGCGGCCTGCCCCGCAAGCAATGGCTGCTGCAACACGAAGGGGCGCAATTCGTATAAAGCACCGCCGGCCGGGCCGGACCTGCCGCGATTAACAGCAGCGTGCGTTCAGTCGGCGTATTTGAATTCCGGCAGCGCCTTCAGGGACTCCTTGGTGGCGCCAGGCAGCACCATCTGCTTGTTGCGAATTTCCAGCTCGCTATAGGGGACCACCACATATTTGGTGCCCATGCCCAGGAACCCGCCAACCGACAGCACGGCATAGGGGACCTTTTCGTTCGGCGTGACAATCAGATCGTCGATGGTGCCGACCGTCTCCTTGGCCTCATTCACAACGTCGCTGCCCACCACCTTGGAGGTGCGATAGCCGCTGGCCACCGTCTTCATATCAACCTTGGTGAGGGCCAGGGTCTGGGGCGCCCCCTGCGAAAACGCCGGGCCACCCAGTACCATCGCGAGAACGGCAGTACCCAACAGCAATGTAATCGAACGCTTCATGGTATTTCCTTTCAGTGGACTGATCACATGTAACGGAAGCGCGCCGAGGCATCGCCAATGCCGCCAGCACTTTTCCGCCAGACACTGCTTGCCTGACAACTTCGCCATGCCACCTATAGCATTACGAAGCGGCCATGGCCGGCAGATGTCAGTTCCAGTAGCTTGGGGCCTTGTAAAAGCTGTCGACCTTGCGGCCGTAGTCAGGCGTCCATTTGAACTCCGACGAACGATCAAAGCTCGGCGCGCCTTCCAGCTGCTTCTTGTCGAGGTTCACGACATAGCCGCCCTTGCGTTCGTCATAATTCAACGCTGCCCACGGAAGCGGATGATGTTTCTCGCCCATCCCAAGAAAACCGCCAAATGATAGGACTGCATATATGGCGCGGCCGCTGATCTTGTCGATCATGATGTCATCAACACTACCAAGCTTCTCACCGGCCATGTCATAGACGTTTGTTCCATTGACCTTTTCCGCGGCAATGAGATTACCAGTTGTAATGGAGACAGCCTGAGCGGCTTTTGGATTGGTGTTCGCTTCCATGCGGTGAACTCCCGTGATCAACCGTCGCCTTTCATAGAAATGAATACGGCGACGAGAATTTTCCTGAGGAGGAAAATACTTTACCTGTTTTACACGCTCTCAGGGCGCGATCAGCTAATCACCGACCAGAACGCCCGGGCGTTCCGCCCAAATCGGCTGACCCTGCAAGCTTGGCCCAGGTCGGCCCCCCGCTCCTGCGGGAGCGGGCAATGGTCACAGCGATCCAGGGTCTGGCCCTGCTGGTGCCCAAGGACGGGCACGCGGCGGCCTCGGCGGGCACCGCAACCGTGCTGTTGCAGAATTTTCCGGAAAGCAGAAGGTTATACCCTGCTGCTAAGCGCTGGCCCCGCCCCCAGCGACGGCCCGTCGTTCCGACAGTGCCTGAAGGCCAGAAGGTTCAAATACCAGAGGCAGGCGGGAGGGGTGGCCCCGCCCCGCCCGCAACTCAATAGGTTTCCCGCTTCAGCTCGTCAGCCCGCTCAGCCGTCATGTCCAGCTGGCATGAGTGGCCTAAAATTCCAGCAAATGTGCCGCCATCAGGATCATAGAGAAATCCACATTTCAGATCTCTGTACTTGATCCACAATCTCTGCACCTCAACCAGTTTCTTTTTTCTTTCAGGCGTCAGGTCTTTTATATAATCGCGGTAATTTTCATTCAGCCTTTTATCTTGAACAATGATTTCAGCGTCCATGCATGCGTGCATGGACATGGTGACGCCATCCGCCTTTTCCATGCATGCCTGATAGGTATCCGAGAGTTGTTTTGAATCATAAGCAAAAGAGTGGCAGGGCCACAGAATGACCAAAAAACTCAGCAGGGCGGCCTGAATGGGTCCTGAATGCTTCATGCGCTTAAGCTCCCATGTGTCTGACTGGCCGGGCGACACGCTGGCATTGCCACGGACCAATGCACGCGCATCGTTGTGATCAACGGCACCAGGGCGCCCTCATACCGCCACATCCTTTCATTCAGCCAATCAGGCTTCAAGTATTGGCTGCCTTACACGACGAGGCCCGATCTGCCGTTTGTCGGCACAGGCGCGTCCAGAGGCATGAAACCGCCGGGTTGCTTGCCCGGCGGTCACAAGTCTGCCTGACGATCAATCAGTGTGCTGTAAGACGCAGGACAGCAATGTTCTTGCTGCCATCCTTGGTCACCGTGTTGCCGCCGACGAGAATCAACTTGTTACCCTGCATTGCCACGCCCGTGGCCATGTCATTGCCATCACCCAGCGAGATGTTGGCGATGCCATCCGGCGTGCCATCGTCCGAGGTTGCAAAATCCTTGTCCAGGCCACCATCTGCCTTGAAGCGCAGCACGGCAATATTGGTGCTTGCGCCGTCTTCATGATAGCCGGCGACAACGATATCACCATCCTTTTCGGTGACCACATCGGTTGCATAGTCATTGCCCTTGCCGAGCGAGGTTGAGGTAACGCCATTGGGCGTGCCGTCATCCGCCGTGCCAAACTCCGCATCAAGAGAGCCATCAGCCTTGAAGCGGGCAAGGATGATGTTGGTGCTGCCGTCAGCCGACTTGGAATCGCCTGCCACCACGATCTTGCCGTTGTTCTCCACCGAGACACCACGGGCAATGTCGCTGCCATCGCCGAGCGACAGGCTGACGACGCCGTTTGGTGTGCCGTCATCCGCCGTGCCGAAACCCTGATCAAGGGTACCGTCAGCGTTAAGGCGCAGCGCGACGATATTGGAATCGCCTTCCTTGCCATGGGTTCCGGCGACGATGATCTTGCCGTCAGCTGCAATGGCCAGATCATTGGCGCGGTCATTTCCTGCACCCAGCGAGACCGAGACGAACCCGTCCGGCGTCCCATCCGTACCATCCTTGCCAAAGGACGTATCCGGAGAACCGTCAGCGTTCAGGCGCGCTACAAAGATATTGGTGCTGCCGTCGGTTGCTACTGTGTCACCGGCCAGAACGATCTTGCCGCCTGAGCCCAGCGCAATGCTGTGGCAGATGTCATTGCCATCACCCAGCGAGATGTTGACCATGCCATCGGGCGTCCCGTCATTGGCGGTGCCGAAGGTCTTGTCCAAAGTGCCATCCGTATTGACGCGAAGCGCCACGATGTTGGTGCTCGCACCTTCCTCGTGATAGCCACCGACAACAATCTTGCCATCAGGCTGCACGGCAACGGATGTACCGAAATCATTGCCATCACCCAGAGAGATGTTGACCACGCCATCGGGCGTGCCGTCATCCGCCTTGCCAAAGCCTTTGTCGAGGCTGCCATCGGGGTTATAACGCAGGATCACAATGTCATTGCTCTTGCCATTGTGACGGTTTCCGGCAACGACAATCTTGCCATCGGGGGTGGTGGCAATGCCATTGGCAACATCGTCTCCGGCGCCAAGTGACGTGCTGACGATACCAGCGGGCGTGCCATCATCAAGACCGGCGCCAAAGGTCGCATCGAGCGTGCCGGCTCCCGGCTTGCCGCCCGCCAGCGCCGGGAGCCCGGGCGACAGGATCGCGGAGAAAACGAGGCCTATCGCACACCGGTAGATTGCAACGCGGGCGCCTGCACTAATGGTCGATAACATTGATGCTCTCCTCGCCTGGGTGACCTGTGAATTTCCGACTTGTCCGTACAAGTCTAACTCCTACATAATCGACGGCAGACGACGGAACTAGAAATATCAGCATACGGAATTATTCCTCAGGGCACTGACCATGATTGAAGCTTTGAAGGCTTGGCGTCTTGCCAACGGGGTCTCACAACTGAGGCTGGCCGACAGGTTGAACGTCTCCCAGGCTGCGGTCTCGCGCTGGGAGACGGGCGTCGATATGCCATCGCTCGAGGCGGCCGGGCGGATCCGGGCATTGCTTGATCCCGGTACCAAGAATGCCGTGGCACTTGAGGAGCTGTTTGTGGGCGTCAAGGAAACGCTGCATGTGCTGTTTGATTTTGATGGCGCGCGTTTATTGGCGACCTCACAGGGCTATGCCCGGATGTTTCCCCGCTTTTCGCGCCTGATTGGGCACCAGTTTGCAGACCGGTTTGTTGGCGAAACACGGGTAATCTATGAGGATACCCAGTTGCATACCTCGATCCAGCTTGGCGAGATCGCCCTGATGATGGGCACGAGCAAGCGACACCTTAACCATGGTAACGAGCCGGCCCCCAGGCACCATTGGACGATCTGCTTCAGAAAGACAGGAAACCGTATTCTGGGGGATGTCTCTTTTGATCTTTGCGAGGATGCCGCCGAGACACGGCTGGGCCGGATCATCAGAACCGACGAATTGGGCGCCGGGGCCTAGGCCCGCAACGCGGCTTGAAGCAGCGGAAAAGAACGAAGTGCGAAAAGATTTGTCTAACGCAGGTGTCTAACCCTGCGTGCGATACAGCATCTAAGCGGCTAAGGTATTGATTTTATTGGTAGCGGAGGACGGATTCGAACCGCCGACACGCGGATTATGATATCAAACTGCCTTTGTCGTAATCAGTGACTTATCATGTTTCACACCCGTCTAACCGGCAACCGGCGCCAATAGGTTGTACTTTATTTGTCTAACGACCAATTGCAGGTTTTGGGCGACCCGACACCGCCCTGGGACGCCTCTGGCTCAAAGCCCGGCACCAACCCAAAAGCAGCCCATTTGACCTTCAGACTGCGTATCATTTCCGCCACGCGTCGGTATGTCGCACACCCAACAGGAGAGCTTATCGCGTTACCTTTTGGACCTTTTCAACCGTCCTGAGGGCACCCAGACCCAGCATTCCACCGAGCACGGTAGGCAAGGTCTGCATGTCGAACGCGACTGCCACCGGGGGCCGGCCAAAGGCACCGAGGAGCCAATTGGCAAGGGGAAGGAGGAGGTAGTGCATG
>CANCOY010000002.1 GCA_947379865.1 Acetobacteraceae bacterium | reverse complement strand
GCCTCAGGCGATGTCGAGGGCGACACTGCCGGATATGATGCAGTGGATCTGGACGCCTTCTCTGACGAGGGGCTTCAGGCCCCGGTTCCGCGTGCGCGGCCTGCAGTTCCGCAGACCTTCGTATCACGGCAGGCTGAAGCCCTGCATACAGCGCAGCGCGGCACACGCTAGCGCGTTAACGCCTGGGATCCGGGCAAGTCCGGATCCTGCACCTTCAGCAATATTGTTGGCTATTGCCGCGCGCATCGTCTGCACGTGGGCTGAAATTGTGCCCTGAAAAACGATGGCCCTGAAAAACGATGGGCCCTGACTGGATACAATCCGGTCAAGGCCCATGGCATCAGCTGAAGTTTTCCCGGCAGGCAGCGCGTGCGTGCCGGGAAAGGGTCTAGCGTGCTGCGCGTACGGGGCGCAGCAGGAATGCCGGAACGTGGTCGCCAAGCCCGATGACGACGGGGCCATCATCGCGCTCTTCGCGGCGGCGGCGATCGTCACGTGGACCCCGTTCTTCACGCGGACCCCGTTCTTCACGCGGGCCACGGTCATTGCGCGGACTACGGCGCTGTTCTTCACGCCGGGGCTCATCGCGCCTCGGCTCGGCGTTGCGTGTTTCCTGACGTGGCTCTTCGCTCCGGCGCTCGTCGCGGCGGGGCTGACGCGGCTCAGCCGCTGCCGGCTGCGCAGCGCCTTCAGCGGTGGCAGCAGCGGGCCGACGCTCGCCACGGGGGCGGCGCTCGCGGCGTGCGGGTGCCGCAGGAGCCTCGCTGGCGGGCGCGCCCGCATCAAGGGCCAGGCCGTCGAACAGGGCTGCTTCAGCGGCTGCCAGATCGACACCCTCATCAGCAGCACCGGCTGCAACCGGGCGGTCCTCGCGCGGGGTTCTCTCACGACGGGGCGCACGCGGGGCGCGCTCACCCTTGGGACTGGCGGATTTGGCGCCTGTCGTTGCGGCACCACGGCCACGCCTGCGGCGGCCATCGCCCTCGGCAAAGGGCAGCAGCTCGAAGCCTTCGACGGCGCAGCGCGGGATCTCGCGGCCAATCAGCTGTTCGATGGCCGCAACGAATTTGACATCATCGGGCGTAGCGAACGTCAGCGAGGCACCCTCGCGGCCGGCGCGGCCTGTGCGGCCAATGCGGTGCACGTAATCTTCAGCGTGAATCGGCACATCGAAATTGAAGACATGAGACACGTCCGGAATATCGAGGCCGCGTGCGGCGACGTCCGATGCCACCAGAAGCTGGGTCTCGTTCTTCTTGAACCGGTCGAGGATTTCCATCCGGCTCGACTGGGCCATGTCGCCATGCAGGGCGCCGACGCTGAAGCCATGCTTGTTAAGCGACTTGAAGAGAATGTCGACGTCACGCTTGCGGTTGCAGAAGATGATGGCGTTCTTCACCGGCTCGTTGCGGATGGAGGTGCGCAGTGCGCCGCGCTTGTCCATCTCGTCGACGACCGTCAGCGTCTGGGTAACGGTAACGGCGGCCGAGGCCGGGGCCGAGACGGCAACATTCACCGGGTCGCGCAGGAACTGATCCGACAGGCGACGGATCTCCGGCGGCATGGTGGCCGAGAAGAACAACGTCTGGTGCTCGGTCGGGATCATCTTGCAGATGCGCTCGACGTCGGGGATGAAGCCCATGTCGAGCATGCGGTCGGCCTCGTCGACAACGAGGATCCGGACGCCGGTCAGCATCACGCTGCCGCGTTCCATCAGGTCAAGCAGACGACCGGGCGTTGCAATCAGCACGTCAACGCCGCGATCCAGCTTCTTTTGCTGGTCGGTGAACGAGACGCCACCGATCAGCAGGGCCATGGAAAGCTTGTGATATTTGCCATAGACCTCGAAGTTCTCGGCCACCTGGGCTGCGAGTTCGCGGGTCGGCTCAAGGATGAGCGAGCGCGGCATGCGCGCCTTTGCGCGCCCCTGCGAGAGCAACTCGATCATCGGGAGTGTAAAGGAGGCGGTCTTGCCAGTGCCCGTCTGGGCTAGGCCCAGCACATCGCGACCTGCGATGACGTGGGGAATGGCTTGTGCCTGAATCGGGGTCGGCTGCGTATAGCCAGCGTCCGCGACGGCCTGGAGGACGGATGCCCCGAGGCCAAGTTCGGAAAATGTCATGCCTTGGAAAGGCGCCTTCAAAGGGAACGATGCGCGCCGCCATTCGGCGCTACTGATCGTCACGTATGCCGCATCTACACGCAGGATGCGCCACACGTCAAGTTATTGCGGCAGATCCGGGTGGGAAACGGCTCTTTCCCTCACCAGGGGGCAACACTGCCGACCCGATCAGAGAGGGTAATCACCCTTGCTGCTAAGGTCGGATTGCATGGACTTGGGGGGCAGCAGCACGGCAATCAGCTTGCTGACGGTCGCCTCAAGCCCGCCATCGCCGGTGCTTCCCGTTGATGCGGTGGTCAGATAGCCACGCGAGGCCGCCCTGTCCCAGAAGCACCAGGCACCCTGAATGGCGAACTCACCCCCCGCAACGCGTACGGGTACGTCCTGAGGTGCTGCGCAAAGGGTATCGGCGTCCACAGGTGCCAGGGGATTGAAGACCAGTACAAGCCTGTAGCCGCGGGGCGCATTTGTGCCAAGGTGCACCCCGCCAAGCCAGCCCGGTGCGGCAACACGGGCGGCCAGCGCCTCATGCGTCGTGCCCGCCGGGGCCGCGCCAAAAAAGGCGGCTGGCAGAACGCCGTTGCGCACGGCGCTAGCCACCTCGGTCGGCTGATAGGTGTTGTACTGCTCGATACGGCTGATGACGGTGCCGCTGGTGCAGGCGAGCAGCCCGACAGACAGGGCAGAGAGGCCAGCAAGTTTCGAGATCCGTTTCATCGCCTTGCTCCGACCGGCAGGGGCGGGCGTGCCCGCTCGTCTCAAGATGCCGCTCCCATGCAGGCTCTTCAAGCCCCTTTGGCTCAAAGTTCAGGCCAACGCCTGGCCAGCCTCAGACATCAAGATTTTGCGCGTGGGCCGCGCGTTCCTGGATGAACTGAAAGCGCAGTTCGGGTTTGCGGCCCATGAGGCGCTCCACCATGTCGGCGGTGCGATCGCCGTCTTCCACCACGACCCGCAGCAGCACCCGCCGACCTGGGTCCATGGTGGTTTCCTTCAACTGGGCCGGGGGCATTTCGCCAAGTCCCTTGAAGCGGCTGATTTCGACCTTGGCGGACCCCTTGAACTCCTTTTTCATCAGGCGCTCCTTGTCGGCGTCGTCGCGGGCATAGAGGGTCTTGCCGCCCTGGGCCAGGCGGTAAAGCGGCGGCAGGGCAAGATAGAGGCGGCCAGCGCGAATCAGCCCCGGCAATTCACGCCAGAAGAACGTCATCAGCAGCGAGGCAATGTGGGCGCCGTCCACATCGGCGTCTGTCATGATGACCACGCGCTCATAGCGCAGATCCTCAAGCCGGAAGCGGGCGCCGGCGCCGCAGCCAAGGGCCAGAATCAGGTCCGAGAGTTCCTGGTTTGCCTCAAGCTTGCCCTGGGCGGCACTGGCCACATTCAGGATCTTGCCGCGCAGGGGCAGCACGGCCTGGGTGGCGCGGTTGCGCGCCTGCTTGGCGCTGCCCCCTGCGGAATCACCCTCGACCAGGAAGATCTCGCTGCCGAGGGCCGCTTCCGACGAACAATCGGCCAGCTTGCCCGGCAGGCGCAGCTTGCGGGTTGCGGTCTTGCGGCCGACGTCCTTGTCCTGGCGGCGTTTCAGCCGTTCTTCGGCCCGCTCGATGATGTAGCCAAGCAGGGTATTGCCAGCAGCGGGATCGGCAGACAGCCAATGATCGAAGCGATCCTTGATGGCCGCTTCCACCAGGCGGGTGGCCTCGGCCGACGCCAGCTTTTCCTTGGTCTGGCCCTGGAACTGGGGCTCGCGGATGAACAGCGATAGGAGGGCGGCGGCCGAGCTGATGGCATCATCGCCCGTGATCTGCTGGGCGCGCTTGTTGCCTACCAGTTCGCCATAGGCCTTCAGGCTGCGGGCGAGTGCCGCGCGCAGGCCAGCCTCATGGGTGCCGCCTTCGGGTGTGGGAATGGTGTTGCAGTAAGAGTGGACAAAGGCCTCGCCATCAACCGGCCAGGCAATGGCCCACTCAACCTCGCCGGCGTCGCCCGCCAGATCGATGCGCCCGGCAAAGGGGGTGGGGGTGATACCCTTGTCATCCCCCAGGCTGGCAGCCAGAAAGTCGGCAAGACCGCCGGGAAAGTGAAAACTGTCTGTGGTCGGCGTTTCATCGCCAGCCGCAATGCGCGAGGGGTCGCACGACCAGCGGATTTCAACGCCCCGGAACAGATAGGCCTTGGAACGGGCCATGCGATAAAGCCGCCAGGGCTTGAACTGCAGGGCCGCCGTGAAGATCTCCGGGTCGGGCCGGAAGGTAACGGTGGTGCCCCGGCGATTCTGCACGGCGCCCGCGTCAAGAATGGCGCTGGTGGCATGGCCGCGCGAATAGGTTTGCCGCCACAACCGCCGGTCGCGGGCAACCTCCACCTCCAGATGCTCGGACAGGGCGTTGACCACGGAAATGCCAACCCCGTGCAGGCCGCCTGAGGTCTTGTAGGCGCTGCCACCAAACTTGCCGCCCGAATGCAGCATGGTGAGGATGACCTCAAGCGCTGACTTGTCGGGGTACTTGGGGTGCGGGTCGATCGGAATGCCACGCCCGTTGTCGGAGATGGTCAGCGACCCATCGGCGCCGATTCCCATCTCGATCCGGTTGGCATGGCCGGCCACGGCCTCGTCCATGGCATTGTCCAGCACCTCGGCCGCCAGGTGATGCAGGGCGCGCTCGTCGGTGCCGCCAATGTACATGCCAGGCCGCCGCCGCACTGGCTCCAGCCCCTCCAGCACCTCGATATCCTTGGCGGAATAGGCGTCGGGGGTCTTGGCGTGCTGGAACAGGTCGGACATGGGAACGGGCACCTGGGTCGGTTAGGGGCAGGGGCTGGGAACGCGAGCGAACAATACGGGAACGATCGGGGCTGGGCAATCAACATCTGGTAGCCTGATCAGAGGCGACATGCAAACGCGATGATCGCCTGCGGGCTTTCAGGCTCACAGCTTGCGGACTATTTACCCGGATAAAAATATCTGTATTTTACCCGGACAATAATCTGGAGAAGCGTCATGACCGAGCCTGTTCAAGCCCACTACATCGCCTTTGCGGGCAAACGCCGTATTGCGCAGGGCACGCTGGCAGAGGTGGCCCTGGCCGTGAAGGCCCAGGTGGACCTTGACCCGGCAGTGCTGCCGCTGGTCTTTGACGCCCAGACCAGTGCGCCGAGGGAACTGGATCTGCGTGGAACGCCGGCCGATGTTGCCGCCCGTCTGGTGCCTCCCGCACAGGCATCAGCCGCGACGGAACCGGTGCGCGGCCGGCCCAGGCTGGGGGTTGTTGCGCGTGAGGTCACGCTGCTGCCCCGGCACTGGGATTGGCTGGCGGCCCAACCCGGCGGCGCCTCGGTTGCCTTGCGCAAGCTGGTGGAGGACGCCCGCCGGGCTGACGGCCGATTGGGCGAGGCCCGCCTGGCCCGGGATGCGGTCTATTCCTTCATGGCGGCCATGGCGGGTGCCGAACCCGACTATGACGAGGCGGCGCGCGCCCTTTTCGCAGGCAACGCAGCAACATTTGCAGGCCTCATCCAAGCGTGGTCGGCCGATGTGCGTGATCATGTGGCACGGCTCGCAGGCCATGCCTTCAGCCTGGCACCAGATACGCCCGAGGAGGCCTGAGAAGGCCCTATACGGGCTTAAGCAGGCCCTGCGGCAGGCCATCTACAAGGCGACGGAACAGGTCGGTATTGCCGGTTGCCTGGCCCATCAGCACGGCGCCCTGTACCTGCGCAAAGGCTTCTTCGGCGCGCTGGCGGGCAAGGGTGGGGTCTATCCCGCCCTCGGTCACGATGGCGGCAATGGTGGCGATGGTCGCGGCAATGTTGCTGGCCAGCACGGGGCGCAGTGCCTCGGCTGCGCTGGAGGTCGCCATCAGGGTCATCAGGCACATGCGCGTGCCGCCCTCGAAATAGGCATTGAAGGCACCAAACAGGGCCACCAGTTTTTCGTGTGGGCAGCTGACACAGGTCACCGCCGCCAGCCGCGCCGCCAGCCGCGCCTGCACGGCTTCGGCACAGGCCGCCACCATCTGGGGTTTGCCGCCGGGAAAGTGATGATAGAGCGAGGACTTGCCCAGCCCGGTTGCCTCGGAAAGGTCGGCCATGGAGGCGCCGTCATAGCCGCGCCCCCGCAATTCGGTCTCGATGGCGGCAAGAATGCCGTCGCGCCCGCGTGGGCCCGTGGGGTGCAGGGCCATGGTCCCACCCCCTCAGGCGGCTGCCCGGCGACCGCCGCCGGCGCTGGCGAGCGCAATGGCCTCCAGCCCTTCGGCTGAGGGCGGGAAGGCCGTGATCGCAGCATCATAGCTGGGCCGCGCCCGCATGCGCGCCAGCCAGTGGGCAATGCCGGGCTTGCGCTGGTACCACAGGGCCGAGACAAGGTGCAGGGGCGTATCCACATAGGGCAGCATCGCAAGGTCCGCCAGGCTGAAGGTTTCCCCCGTCAACCAGGTGGTGTCGGCAAGCTGGCCTTCCATCTGGTCGAACACGGAATCGATGGTGCCCAGCGCCCGCTCCACATCGGCCCCTGCAATGTCGGTGTCCATCCAGCGTTCGATGCGCAGGGCCTCAAAGGGGTCGGGCAGGCTGGAGAGCAGGGCGTGGCGCTCCTCCGGATGGCGGCGGCGGTGCATCGGCAGGGCAATCTGGTCCTGGAAGGTGATGCTGTAAGCGTCGTGCATCTGCTCGATGGTCTTCAGCCACAGGCGCATCCACGCCCGCTCATAAGTGTCGGCCGGGCGCAGGATGGGGCCGGGGAATGTGTCCTCGATATATTCCATGATGACATCGGCCTCCACCAGCAGCGCCTCGTCATGGCGCAGGGTGGGCACCAGACCGGCGGGGTTGAGGGCCAGATAGGCCTCGCGCTTGTGGTCGAGATTGGTGATATCCACCCGCCGGCGGGTCCAGTTCAGGCCCTTTTCGGCCAGATGCAGGCGAACCTTGGCCGGGCTGGCGAAGAGTTCAAAGTCGTACAGCTCGATCATGGCAGCCTCATCTCGCATCTGCGAAATAATGTACCGATCGTTCGGTTGGGACGTCAAGGTGAAAAGGGTGTCAGTATCCCTTGCACTCGACGAAGACAGCCATCTGCTTCATCTGGTCGGCGATTTCGCTGGTTGCCAGGGGGATGGTGCGGTCTTCCAGGGTTACGGGCACCTCATGGGTGGCAAGGAAAGTCCGGACCACGGTATCCTTGATGGCAAAGCTCGCATTCTGGATCGAGACGCCGCTGGCAGCGAACGTTGCCGTGCTGTCATATCGCCTTGACGTCACGCCGATCACACTTCCTGTCCGGTCTGCCATGGGCCCGCCGCTGTTGCCGGGCTGGATGGGCGCGGTGATCTGCAGGTAATTGACGTTTTCATTAAGCGACAGGGCGCTGATCGACCCCGTCGTCAGGTTTCCCGTGGATGACAGAAGGTCTGGCACGGGAAAGCCAAAGGTCACCACATCGTCCCCCTGCCGATAGGCGGGTTTGGTCTGGAAGGTGGCGATCCGCCCTGGCGTCACGGCAACGCCGAGCACCGCCAGGTCATTGTCCCGGTCGTTGGCCCGCACCTCGGCCGGATACCAGGCGCCTTCATGGACCTGAACTTTGACGGCGCTACAGTTCGAGATCACGTGGGAATTGGTAACCACATCGCCCCGGCTGTTAACAAAGAACCCGCTCCCCGTGCCGCCTGGGGAGTGTTTTTCGGGTGCGACCAGTTCTGCGGCCACGCGCAGGGCGGTCCCATCGCACATGATCGAGGCGAGGCAACCCTCCACAGCTTTGTCGAACAGCCGTTCCCGACCGCAAAGTACGTTGGTTATGGCGTTGCCGCCCTCCAGGCGTGTCTTGTAGAGCAGCCGGTCAATTGCCGCTTTTTCGGTTGGCGGGCGGCTGAAGAAGGTGCGCATGCAGGAAAGCCCCTGCAGCGGCCCCATGTAACGGGAGCCACGGGGCACTTCACTGGGGGCGATCACCAGCATGCTGGCGTGCAATTCTGCCGCCGTCTCGTCGTCCACTTCCAGCAGCCGGTCATAGACCGTGGCGCTCGTACAGGCCGACACCAAGAGCGCCAGGCTAAGGGCGCAAAGGCTCCGGATCATCTGAACCTCAAGGATCACGAGGCTCAACTATGACGGGATCCGCGCGTCACGCAAACATCTTTTGCATGTGGCCCTCGGGCAAAAAAAGCCCCGCCAGTTTCCCGGCGGGGCCTTTGCTGAACCTGAAGCCAGGGTTCAGGAGCTGTAGTACATCGCGTATTCAACCGGATGCGGCGTATGCTCAACGGCATAGACCTCATTCCACTTCAGGGCGATGTAACCGTCGATCAGATCGTCGGGGAACACGTCGCCCTTCTTGAGGAACTCGCGGTCGGCGTCCAGCGCCTCAAGCGCCTCACGCAGCGAGCCGCAGACGGTCGGGACATGCTTCAGCTCTTCCGGGGGAAGGGCGTAGAGGTCCTTGTCCATGGCATCGCCGGGGTGGATCTTGTTCTGGATGCCATCGAGGCCGGCCATCATCATGGCCGAGAAGCCAAGATAGGGGTTGGCCAGCGGATCGGGGAAGCGCACTTCAACGCGCTTGCCCTTCGGGCTGTTCGAGAACGGAATACGGCAGGAAGCCGAACGGTTGCGCGCCGAATAGGCGAGCAGCACGGGGGCCTCGAAGCCGGGGATCAGGCGCTTGTAGCTGTTGGTCGTCGGGTTCGTGAAGGCGTTGATGGCCTTCGCGTGCTTGATGATGCCGCCGATGTAGTACAGCGCCATGTCGCTGAGGCCGGCGTACTTGTCACCAGCGAACAGCGGACGGCCGTCCTTCCAGATCGACTGGTGCACGTGCATGCCCGAGCCATTGTCGCCCTTGATGGGCTTCGGCATGAAGGTCGCGGTCTTGCCATAGGCATGGGCGACGTTCTGGACCACGTACTTGTAGGTCTGGACGAAATCGGCGGTCTTCAGCAGGGTCGAGAACTTGATGCCGAGCTCGTGCTGGCTGGCGGCCACCTCGTGGTGGTGCTTCTCAACCGGCAGGCCCATGTCGGCCATGGTGGAGAGCATCTCGGCGCGCAGGTCCGTGCCCGAATCAACCGGGGGAACGGGGAAATAGCCGCCCTTCACCGACGGACGATGGCCGGTGTTGCCGCCTTCGTATTCCTTGCCCGTGTTATAGGGGCCTTCGACGTCATCGATCTGGAAGCTGACCTTGTGCATCTGCACGTCGAACTTCACGTCGTCGAACACGAAGAACTCGGGTTCCGGGCCGAAATAGGCGGTGTCGCCCAGGCCGCTGAACTTCAGATAGGCTTCGGCGCGCTTGGCGGTGGAGCGCGGATCGCGGCTATAGCCCTCGCCCGTCAGCGGGTCGAGCACGTCGCAATTGATGATCAGCTGCTTCTGGGCGGCAAACGGATCCATCACGGCCGACGACAGGTCCGGCATCAGCGTCATGTCGGATTCGTTGATTTCCTTCCAGCCCGCGATCGACGAGCCGTCGAACATCACGCCATCGGCGAACATGTCCTCGTCAACGCAGCTGACGTCCATGGCAAGATGGTGCCACTTGCCGCGAAAATCCGTAAAGCGCAGATCAACGTACTTTACGTCTTCCTCGCGGATGGTCTCGAGGATCTTCTTAACATCGGTCATTGTCGTGTCCCGCTTATTTTGTGTTGGTCTGGCAGCTTTGGAATGGTTCCCGATCAGATGGCGTCGATACCGGTTTCACCGGTTCGGATACGGATGACCTGTTCGACTGTCGAGACAAAGATCTTGCCGTCGCCAATGCGACCCGTGCGGGCTGCATTCTGGATGGCCTCGATCGCGCGCTCGACCATTTCGTCTTCGAGCACGATCTCGATCTTCACCTTGGGAAGGAAATCGACGACGTATTCTGCGCCGCGGTACAGCTCCGTATGCCCCTTCTGGCGGCCAAAGCCCTTGGCCTCGGTTACCGTGATACCCTTCAGGCCGACCTCGTGAAGAGCTTCCTTCACCTCGTCCAGCTTGAACGGCTTGATGATCGCTTCAATTTTCTTCATCGGTCTGCTTCTGAAAGGTGCGCCACCTGGCGTGTGCAAGGTTCGCCTACTCTGATTAGTAGTAAGCATACCCCATGCCAAGGGCCGCAGGGCGGATTCCCTGAGGTCCCTTACCGGGTGGCAGGGAACGTCTGCCCAGTTTATGTGCGAACTGCCCGATTATCGAGCATAAAGATGCCTGCATGTGGCCAAAGGAGCGGGGATGAAGTCATCAAATCATGTGCTGGGGGGCCTTGGCACAACCATTTTCACCGTCATGTCCGCCCTGGCGCAGGAACATCAGGCCATCAACCTTGGCCAGGGCTTTCCCGATACGGACGGACCAGAGGATGTGCGTGCCGCCGCCGCCCGCGCCCTGATGGATGGCCCCAACCAATATCCGCCCATGATGGGCCTGCCCGCCTTGCGCCAGGCCGTGGCCGACCATGACCGCCGCTTTCTGGGCATAGATCTCGACTGGACGCGGGAAGTCCTTGTCACCTCAGGGGCGACCGAGGCGCTAACGGCGGCCCTGCTGGCTTTTCTTGAGCCCGGCGACGAGGTGGTGCTGTTCGAGCCACTTTATGATTCGTACCTGCCCATCGTGCGCCTGGCTGGCGCCGTGCCGAAACTGGTTCGCCTCGCCCCGCCCGATGCAGCCCATGCTGACTGGTCGATTCCTGCCGAGGCCCTGGCGCGCGCTTTTTCGCCGCTGACCAAGCTCGTCTTGCTCAACACCCCCCTCAACCCCGTGGGCAAGGTGTTCACTGCGGACGAAATCAACGCGGTGGTGGACCTGGCCGCCCATTACGACGCCATCATCCTGGCGGACGAGGTCTATGAGCATCTGGTTTTCGACGGCCGCCCCCACATCAGCCCCCTCCAGCACCCCAAGGGGCGGGGGCGGACGATTCGCGTGGGCTCGGCGGGCAAGACCTTTTCACTTACCGGCTGGAAGGTGGGCTATCTCTCTGGCCCGGCAGAGCTGATCCGGCTGGTGGCCAAGGCGCACCAGTATCTCACCTTCACCACGCCGCCCGCTTTGCAGGCAGGCGTCGCTCTGGGCCTGACCAAGGAAGATGCCTATTTTTCAGGCATTGCCACAGAACTGGCAGCCAAGCGCGACCGCCTCGCCTTGGGTCTGGCGGCCCTTGGCTTTGATGTGCTGCCGGCCGGGGGCACCTATTTCCTGGCCGCCGGCTTCCGCCATCTTGATGCCGTGTCCGACGACGCCAGCTTTGCCCGCCGCCTCACGGTGGAGGCGGGCGTCGCCGTGGTGCCGGTCAGCGCCTTCTATGATGGGACGGATGCGCCGCGAGACCTGGTGCGCTTCTGCTTCTGCAAGCAGGACAGCGTGCTGGACGAGGCCCTGGCCCGCCTCGGCCGCTGGACAGCCGCCCTCGGGCAGGCCCCCGCCAATCTGCCGCGTGATGCTTGACGCGACCAAGGCGGCGGGTCTAGAAGATGCGCTCTGCGGCGGGTGTAGCTCAGTTGGTTAGAGCGCTAGGTTGTGGCTCTAGAGGTCGCCGGTTCGATCCCGGTCACTCGCCCCACTTTCTCTGAACAAATCGTTTGGTTCCGGCCTGCCCTTCGGGGCGGGCCGAACCGATTTCATGTGCCCCGGGCATTCAGTGTCCGAGATGCGCCGGCATCTGCTTGTGGCCTCATTCAATGCAAAGCGCCCCGGCAGAGCGGCGCCAGCGACACGCCTGGGCCTGGGCCCATTAGGGGCGCATCAATCTTTTGTTGTCATGGTCAGGGTGCGAAGCAGCCCCGTGTGGAACCATGCCCATCCCTGATTATCAGTCACTTATGCTGCCTGTGCTTCAGATCGCTGCGAAGGGGGAAACATCCGTCCCCCTTGTGGAGAAGGAGATCGCGGCAATGCTTGGTCTCTCAGACGCGGAACGCGAGCAGGTTCTGCCAAGTGGCAGGCAACGGGTGCTGCATAACCGCATTCACTGGGCCAAGTTCTACCTTGGCAAGGCGGGTTTTCTGGAGGCGCCACGGCGGGGGCGCTTTTGCCTTTCGGCGGATGGCAGCGCACTTCTCCGCAATCCGCCTGCGCGCCTCGACACCCGCTTCCTGCAAGGCATTCCGGCGTTTCAGGAGTTCTACCGGCGCGATGATCAGGGAGGTGTCGCAGATGCGGTGGCAGGCGCCGAGCCCCCATCAGCAACGCCGGAAGAGGTTGTGGAAGCCGCCTATAATACGGTTCAGGCGGCCCTTGGGCTTGAATTGCTGGAGCGGGTTCTTTCCAACAGCCCGGCCTTCTTTGAGGGCCTGATCGTCGACCTTCTGGTCGCCATGGGTTACGGCGGTTCCAGGCGCAGCGCTGCGGAACAGTTGGGCAAGTCGGGTGATGGTGGCGTGGACGGCGTGATTAACGAGGACCTGCTGGGCCTCGATCGCGTCTATGTCCAGGCCAAGCGCTATGCGCCAGGCAGCGCCGTTGGCAGGCCGGAGGTGCAGGCCTTTACCGGCAGCCTTGTTGGCCTTGGTGCCTCAAAAGGTGTTTTCGTCACCACCTCGACATTCTCGGCACCGGCAGTGGAATTCGCCGCCCGCATCCCCCAGCGCGTCATCCTGATTGATGGCGAGCGCCTTGCCCGCCTGATGATCGAGCATGGCGTGGGGGTGCGGTCCAGCCGGGTGCTGGAGTTCAAGCGGCTGGATGAGGATTTCTTTTCCGAGGAGGGCTGAGTGGCGGGGTAAATTCCGGCTCAGGTCTCTGCCCTGGCGATCACGAAGGCCACGGCGGTGCGGGCGTCGATTTCGGGCATGGTGGCGAATTCGTGGGCGAACCGGGTGCGGCTGAGGCCGCCGGGGCGCTCGGTGCGTTCTTCCTCCAGCAGGTGGAAGCCAAAGGAGGCCATGGCGTCGAGATGGTCCTGATGGCTGTTGCGGTTGATCAGGAACGGCCGCTTGCCGCGCAGAACGCGCCAGAGCGGGGCAGGGACCGTCCAGTGGCCGTTCCACGTCCGGGTGAGGTCGTGAGAGCCATAGTCGATCTCGTGGCTGACAAGGCCACCATGGGCCAGCCATTCCCGCGACAGGCGGTGCAGGGTGATGATGTCGTCCACATGCTCCAGCACCGAATGGCTGAAAATCCAGTCGAGGCTGCCCGGCCGAATATCAACCCGGCCCTGCCAGGGTGCCTCGAAGGCAATGAGCCTGCCCGACTGGTCGACGATATCTGCCCGGATCCGCCTCAGACGGCCGGCGCCCAGGGTCCAGCCCAGGTTCTTCTCGATGAAGGCGGGGAAGGCCCAGTCCTCGGGCGCAGTGGCGATGCACAGCCCCTGGTCAGGGATCGGCGTGCGTGCCCTGAACAGCGCCACCAGCGCGTCGAACATGCGCAGGTTGGCACCTGCGTCGGTGTGGTTCTCCACGTCGAGGGCCGTGTAATGCGTGGCGCCCGCCAGCAGGCAGGCGATCCCCACACCCAGGGCATCGCCCGGGCCAAACTCGGCAATGCGTTGTGGCACCTGAAAATCAGACCATGGGGCAAGGCGGCTGAGGTGCCTGAGGGCAACCGAATAGGCGTATTCCGCCCGCACGCTCTGGCTGTTGGCATGATGGACGGTGCGCAGGCTGGGCACCACATAGCCGGCAATGCTCTTGGCCAGGGGCCTGAGGCGCACTTCCTGTGGGTTCATCTGGCACCCTCCAATCCGTGTTGAGCGGCTATTCCGGCGAGTAGAATTAAGACGTATGGCATTACGTTTGCGCACCACTCCACTGTGACGGGTTGCCAGAGATTTCATCCGGCGCCGGAATGGGGCCTGTATCGCTCTTACGCCCCGCAAGGACGATTGGGCAACAAGTGATTGCCGAAATCGACTGGTGGGATACACCCGGTCGCATAATGCGAAGAGATAGGCGCCTAAGCCCCTGGTATGAAATGGGATCGTGCCGTTGGCGTTGGCTGCGGGGCTGACGGGCCGGGGGATATGGTGGCCCGGATCTGCTATAGCCGGTATTCCGCATCGTGCCCTTCCTGCGCAAGGCTTGCCCCATGTCCCCTGCTGTCCCCCGCCGTCCCGGTTATTTCCCGGGTGCCGCTTATGGCCTGGCGACCGTGCTGATCTGGGCGGGGTGGATGCCGCTGACGCGGCTGGCGGTAACAACCGGGCTGGAGGTGGGAGATCTGGTGGCGCTGCGCTTTGGCGTGGCGGGGATCGTGCTGCTGCCGGTGCTGCTGCGGCGTGGCCTGGCGCTCAGGCGCATCGGCTGGGGCGGGGCGCTGGGCCTGGTTGCGCTGGCGGGGGCGCCTTACAATCTTCTCGCGGCCACGGGGCTGCATCTGGCGCCAGCGGCCCATGGTGGCGTGCTGATGCCAGGCGTCATGCCGCTGTTCGTGGCCGTCCTCGCCGCCGTCTTTCTGGCGGAGCGACCCAATGGGCCACGGTTGTTCGGCCTTGGCCTGATTGCGGCAGGCGTCCTGGCGATTGCCGGGGTGGATGCGCTGGCGGGCGGGGCGCTGGGCCTTGGCCATGCCATGTTCCTGATGGCGTCCTTGAGTTGGGCTGGTTTCACTGTGCTGATGCGCCGCTTTGGCCTTGACCCTATTCATGCGGCCGCGCTGGTGTCTGTCGGTTCGCTGGTGGGGTTCACCCTGCCGTGGCTGGCCTGGAGTGGTGGGGCGGCATTGCTGGCAGCACCCCTTGGCCCGCTTGTCCTGCAGGGGCTTTATCAGGGTGTGCTGGCGACTGTGCTGTCGCTTGTCCTCTATGGGCGCACGGTCGCCATTCTCGGGGCCTCGGGCGCGGCCGCCTTTGGGGCGCTGGCGCCAGCGCTTGCGGCGCTTGCCGCCATCCCCATTCTGGGCGAGGTTCCGACGGGGCCTGATTGGCTGGGCATCGGTCTTGTTACTCTTGGGGTCTATCTTGCCAGTGGTGGGCCACTGGCGGCGCGGCTTTTCCCGGGGCGGGTGGGGGCCTAGTCTTGGCCCCTATCTGCCAATCGAGGATCCTGCCATGCCCCCGTCACCCAGCCATCTGAATGCCGAGTTTGTACGCAGCCTGCCGGATGCGGGGCCGGTGGTGATGGTCAATCTGGTGCGCTTTCGCGCTGCCTCGGGCGATGGCGATGGCACGGGCTGGGATGCCTATCTGCGCTACAGCCGCCTCACCATGCCGCTCATCAAGGCACGCGGTGGCGGGGTGATCTGGGCCGGCAAGGGGGAGGGGCTGGCCTTTGGCGCCGTTTCGGGTGGGTCGTGGGATTATGTGGTGCTGGTCCACTATCCCTCGCGCGCGGCTTTCCTCGACATGATGGCGTCAGAGGACTATGCCCGGGCCAATGTCCACCGCGAAAACGCGGTGGACGACCATGTGATCATCGCCTCGACCGAGACCTTTAGGGCCTCGGCCTGAGGCACTTTTACTCGGTCAGGGTCTTGAAGTCGGGCTTCTCGCGCACCGAGCAATCGGGGCAGGGCCAGTCATCCGGCACGGCAGACCAGGGCGTGCCCGGGGGAAAGCCCTCGTGGGCATCCCCCTTGGCCTCGTCATAGACATAGCCACAGCCGGGGCAGGCGTGGCGCCGGTGTTCGGCCATCACACCCCTCCGTCAACGGCCCGGTCATAGCGGGCGGCAAGGCGGGCCTGGGCGGCGGGGTGCACATTCACCCGGGAAAACACGCCGCTGGCCCAATCCATCACGCGGTGGTCCATGACCTTGAACCAGAGCGGCGGCACCAGAGCCAGCATGAACATGACGGGATAGCCGCTGGGCAGTTCCGGCAGGTTCTCGAAGGCACGCAGGCTCTGATAACGGCGCGTCGGGTTGGCGTGATGGTCGGAATGGCGCTGCAGGTTGAACAGGATCAGGTTCGACATGATGTGGTTGGAGTTCCACGAATGCCGCGGCTGGCAGGGCTCATAGCGGCCATTTTCCCGGCGCTGGCGCAACAGGCCGTAATGCTCGATGTAATTGGCGCTGGTCAGGATGCCGAACCAGCCCCAGAAGGCCTGCAGGAACAGGAAGGGTACCATCACCCAGCCAAAGGCAAGGGTGAGGGCTGCATAAAGCGGCACCGTGATCAGCAGGGGCTGCAGCACCTCGTTCTCAAGGGTCCAGGGGCCCTTGCCGGCGCGCGACAGGCGCAGCTTCTCTGATGCCCAGGCGCGGCGCATGGCGCCCGGAATCTCGCGGCAGGCAAAGACATAGATATTCTCGCCCATCTTGGATGAAGCGGGATCGGCCGGTGTCGCCACGTCCTTGTGATGCCCACGGTTATGCTCAACCGTGAAATGCCCATAGCCCACCACAGCCAGCACGACCTTGGCCAGCCAGCGCTCGGTCGAGGTGGTCTTGTGGCCGATTTCGTGGCCGGTGTTGATGGCAAGGCCATTCACCACACCAACCGAAAGCGCCAGGCCCAGAATGGCATGCCAGGGCAGGTCGCCCGTGCCCACAACCCAGGCCGTGTAGAGCAGGGTGGCATAATGCACCGGCACGGTCAGATAGGTCAGCACGCGGTAATAGCGATCGTCTTCCAGCCGGGGCACCACGGCTTCCGGCGGATTGCTGCTGTCGGTTGGCAGGATGTGATCGATCACGGGAACGATCAGGTACCAGACAACCAGCGTGCCCCAGAAATAGGAAACATTGCCCGTATAGCTGGCCAGCAGGCCCGAAAAAATCGGCAGGGCGGGCCACAACAGCGAGAGCGCCCAGAGCCAGCGGCGTCTATCGGTGTAAGACACCATCTTCCCGTCGGCATTAAGTGCTTGAATGCTCATCCTGACTGTCTCCCAACGACACGCACCGGCGATTTTTGTCATGCCCATGCCACACTATGACCGTGACAGGCTGCATGGTCGCACGTCCATAAAAATATCGTCGCAGGCGCGTCAGAGGGTTGGCCAGTTGGCCCAGGCAAGGCTGCGGCCGGGAAAGGCCACCCGGGCAAAGCCCCAGTCCTGCTGCAGCCAGCGCGTCAGTTCAGCCTGCACGGCGGCGGCCCGCCCCGCCCTGTCACTGGCGCGGTCGATCCAGAAATAGACGGCACACTGATAAAACGGCACCGGCGACGGCGTGACATAGACACAGCCGGCAAGCGGTGCGTCAGCGGTCTCGCCTGCCAGGATCCACCACGCAAAGGAGGTGCGGCAGCCAAATTCCACCTCATGCCAGGCGACATCAGCCGCGTTCGAGCGGGCGGTTGTCTCTCTTGGCCAGGGGTTGCCGGGGCCAAAGGTGCCATCCAGATGGTCGCGGTTGGCATCAACCAGGGCGAAATCCTCTGCCGCCCGTTCCATCACAAGGCTGCTCAGCGTCAGGCCTGCAAGGCGCACGAAGCCCGGCACTTCAAGGTCACACGGCACCAGGGGCGGCTGGAACATCTAGAGGCCGCCGCGCTCGGCCACCAGCCGGGCCATGTCCTGCGCCGCCGCATCGCCCTCGGCAAGGCTGGCATGGACGCCGGCGCGGTCTTCGGCGGGGCGGTTCTGGCTCACCTTCCATTTGCCGATGATCCGGCTGATGCCAATCTCGATACCGATGATGCCGTTCATCTGGGCCGCAATGAAGCTCTCGGGCGCGTCTGCCACCTTCCAGGGGGCAGGGCGGGACTGTTCGTGGCTGTCGGTCAGGTCGTTGAGCTGGCGGTGCAGCCACGTACCGTTATCCATTACACGGGGGCGGCCCCAGGCCTCCACAATGGTGTAGTTCCAGGTTGGCACCACCTTGCCGGTCTCGCGCTTGGTGGCGTACCAGCCCGGCGAGATATAATGCTGTGGCCCCTGGAAAACGATGAGGCATTCATCAACCGCCGTCAGTTCGCGCCAATGGTCGTTCGCCCGGGCGACATGGGCCCTGAGGCTGCCGAATTCCGAGGTGCCCGCCTCCAGCAGGAAGGGCACGGGATTGGCCATCAGGCCGCCCGGCCCCGCCGTGACCAGCAGGCCAAGGGGATGGGCCGTGATCAGCCCATGCAGCACGTCGAGGCGGTCTTCACGGAAATGGGCGGGCTGGTACATGGGCGCGTCTCTTTGGGGCAACCCTCAATGGGGCGGGGCCGCATCCTATCCACGTCGTTCCGCACACGCTAGGTCAAATGGACAGCTTCATTGCGGCCCGCCGTCCCGCAACATGCTGGTGACAAGTGTGGAGGACCCGACATGGTGGTGCGGCGGCACAGGCTGGCGACGGCTGTTGATTATGCGCTCGACCTGCTGCTCTCGGGGCAGGGTTTTGCGGCAGCTGAAGTACTGCGCATGGCCCAGCGGGACGAGCAGCGGGTGGAACACGGGCTTGTTCCCATGGCCCCCTCGATCCTGCATTTGCGGGGCCATGCAGAGTGCCGCCTGCATGAGGTTCGTACCGCAGCCCAACCGGTAAATGCCCGCCGTAACCTGAGGCTCATCAAAGGGGTGCCCCAGCGCGAGGGTCGCTCGATGATGTAGGGCGCCGGTCAGGCTGTTGCCCGCCTGCCGGATGGGCTATCTACGTCCCGTTCTGTACCCCCCTGATGGGGGCAGCGCGGGAGGGTTGGTCACATGGTCTGGCTTGACGGGTTCCTGATGGGGGGCGGGCTGATCGTGGCCATCGGGGCGCAGAATGCCTTTGTTATCCGTCAGGGCATGACGGGCCATTTTGTCTTCTGGATCTGCCTCTTCTGTTCCTGTTCCGATGCGCTGCTCATCTGGAGTGGTGTCTATGGTCTGTCCGCCATCACCAGGGCCCTGCCACTCCTGATCCCGGTGCTGACCTATGGCGGCGTTGCCTTCCTCTGCTGGTTTGGCGTGGGGGCTGTCCGGCGGGTGCTGCGCCCTGTGGGGATGGGCAATGATGCGGCAGAGGCGCCATCGCTCAGAACAGCCCTGCTGACCTGTGCCGCCTTCACCTTTCTGAACCCCCATGTCTATCTCGATACGGTGGTTTTGCTGGGCACCGTCGCCAATGCCCACCCGGCCGGGGAGCAGGCGGCCTTTGCCACAGGGGCCAGCATGGCCTCGTTCCTGTGGTTCTTTGTCATTGGCTTTGGTGCCATGGCGCTGAAACCCTGGTTCGACCGGCCGCGCGTCTGGCAGGTCATCGACGGGATCATTGCCCTTGTTATGTTCAGCCTGGCCGCAAAGATCTTTTTTGGCGCCTGACCGCTCTGCGCCAGGCGGGATCCCTCAGGTCTCTGGCTGAGAGGCCAGCAGCCGCCTGCGCAGGCCCGCCAGCAGGGTGCGCAGCCGCACGGTGTCTTCCGGCCAGCTGAAGAGGATATCTATCCCCAGCCACCTCAGGCCAAGGGCAAGACCGACAGGCAGAACCAGACCCGCCAGCGAGCAGGCAAGGAACAGGGTCCAGAAGTCGGTGATGCCAAACACCCCAAGCAGCACCTGGCGCGTGCCGGACGAGAAAATCACGTGGGCACAATATATCTCCAGCGAATAGCGCCCGAGAAACACAAAGGCCTCCCGCACCAGGGGCACAAGCACAAGACCACGTGCGATGACCAGCGCCGCCAGCACGCCTGCAAGGGAGGCAGGCACGGCCAGCGGGCTATATTTGGACGGCCCCAGATAGCTGTCGGTCAGGATCGGCAGGGCAACGCCCGCCACGATCAGGACCAGCCCCGCCCAACGGCTGATGGGAAAGCCCCGCGTCGCAATCAGTCGGGCAATCTGCACCCCCAGCAGGAAGAACAGAAACAGATAGGGCAGGCGCGGCTCTATCCAGGTCTGGGTCAGGGGAATGGTGATGACGAGGATCGCCGCGACCCAATAGGCCAAGACAAGGCGCTCGCGGATCACGAACCAGGCGGCCACATAATAGATGAACAGGGCCTGCAGGAACCACAGATGTGAGCCGGGATTGATTGCCGTTGCCAGCAGATCTGCCAGTGTCCGGTTGTCGAAGGCTGATGGCTTGAGAAACCAGTAGAGTGCATAGATGTGCGCCCAGACCAGAAAGGGCCACAGGACACGCCGTGTCTTGCCCGAGAAGAATGGGCCCGAGCCCTTGGCCATGGACCGTTCAAGAAACAGGCCGGCCAGCAGCATCATCAGGGGCATGCGGATCATGTCCCCCACAGGGGTCCAGAAATCGAACACGCCATCGGGGGTAAGCCCCGCGTTGGTCATCGCCTGAAGAATGTGAAAGGTTACCACGCTGAGCTCGGCCAGGCCGCGCGCGATGTCGATCCAGTCAGCGCGTGTGGTGGTCTTTGTGCGCGCTGGTGCCTGAATGGCCCCGGTCTTGTGCTGCTCGGTGATACTCATGGGTGACCCCCGGTTGGCCATGTCGGGGAGCCTAGCGGGCGATCGCGGGCAAGGGAGTCACGCAAAAGTCCGAGGATTGAGCATCAGATGCGTGCGGCGCCGGTGATGGCATCATCCGCAAGGAGAATCTGGCAACCGGCCGGGCCAGCCGGATCACGGGTGCTGCCTTCGCCTTGGCTTCGTTCGGCCTATATAATGAGGTGGGTCGGCATCGCGCCGGGCTGGCAGCATGGGAAGGTGGACAGGGCCGATGACCGATATCTTTGTCTTCGACAATTCGTATGTGCGCCTGCCCGACCGCTTCTATGCCCGGGTGGCGCCCACGCCCGCGACAACGCCCTCGTTGGTGCGCATCAATGTCGACCTCGCGCGTTTGCTTGGGATTGATCCGGTAAAGCTTGCTGCGCCAGAGGGGGTGGCGGCGCTGTGTGGCCGCCGTATTCCTGAAGGGGCCGATCCCATCGCCCTTGCCTATGCCGGGCACCAGTTTGGTAATTTCTCGCCCCAGCTTGGTGACGGGCGGGCGCTGCTGTTGGGAGAGCTTGTGGGCACCGATGGCGCCCGCCGCGATATCCAGCTCAAGGGCTCGGGGCCGACACCGTTTTCGCGCCGGGGCGATGGCCGGGCCGCCCTTGGCCCGGTGCTGCGGGAATATCTGGTGAGCGAGGCCATGGCGGCCCTTGGCATTCCCACCACACGGGCGCTCGCTGCCGTGATTACGGGAGATCCTGTGGTGCGTGAGACGCTGCTGCCCGGCGCCGTGCTGACCCGGGTTGCCTCCAGCCATATCCGCGTCGGGACGTTCGAGTTCTTCGGATCACGCGGGGATGTGGAGGCGCTGCGGCTGCTGGCCGACCATGTCATCGCCCGCCATTATCCCGACGCGGCGACACAACCCAGCCCCTATCGCGCCTTGCTGGATGCGGTGATCGCACGGCAGGCAGCCCTGGTGGCGCAATGGCTGATGGTTGGCTTCATCCATGGCGTGATGAACACGGACAACATGTCGATTGCCGGCGAGACCATCGATTATGGGCCGTGCGCCTTCATGGATGCTTATGATCCGGCCATCTTCTTCAGCTCGATTGACCAGGGCGGGCGCTATGCCTTTGGCAATCAGCCGCGCATTGCCCAATGGAATCTGGCACGGCTGGCTGAGGCCATGCTGCCCCTGCTTGCGGATGACGAAGAAGCGGCGCTTGCCGATGCCAGGGCCGCACTTGCAGGCTTCGCCCCCTGCTTTGAGGCGGCCTATCTGGCTGGCTTGCGGCGCAAACTAGGCCTTCAGAGCGCCGGGGCTGATGATCTGGCACTCGCCCGTGATCTGCTTCAGGCCATGATGGCCGACGGCGTAGATTACACCCTGGCCTTCCGGCGCCTCGCCGACGCCGCCTTGGGGCCGGCGGATGGTGAGACGTTCCGGGGGATGTTCGTTGATCTTGCGGTGATCGATGCCTGGCTGGGCAGCTGGCGTGCCCGCCTGTTGGAAGAGCCCATGGAGGGGCAGGCGCGCCGTGCCGCCATGCGCGCCGCCAACCCGGCCTTCATCCCGCGCAATCATGCCGTGGAGGCAGCCCTTTCAGCGGCGGTAACCGAGGGAGATTTCGCCCCCTTCGAGCGCCTCCTTGCCGTGCTGTCGCGCCCGTTCGAGGACCAGCCCGAGCACGCCGATCTGGCAGCCCCCCCGCCAGATGGCCTGCCGCCCTACCGCACCTTTTGTGGCACCTGAGGTCGCCTCTAGGCCACGGCCAGCAACCGCTCCACTTCCAGAGCGAGTTCTGATGGCCGCGCAGGCTTGCTGATGAAGGCCGCAATGCCGCTGGCCCGGGCCGAGGTTTCGGTCGCGGAGTCGGAATATCCGGTGCACAGGATCACCGGCAGGGACGGACGCATGGCCAGCATGGTACGGCCAAGGTCGACGCCGGACATGCCGGGCATGGTCTGATCGGTAATCACGATGTCGAAGGCATTGGGGTTTTCCGTAAAGGCCTC
Source organism: Acetobacteraceae bacterium (assembly GCA_947379865.1). Taxonomy (GTDB): domain Bacteria; phylum Pseudomonadota; class Alphaproteobacteria; order Zavarziniales; family Zavarziniaceae; genus CANCOY01. The sequence continues at coordinate 52,467 of CANCOY010000002.1, read as the reverse complement.
CAGCGCTTCTTCTGGCGTCGTGGTGCAGACCACCTCATAGCCAAGGCGTTCAAGGCTGCGGGCGATCATGGTGGCGACCATTTCCTCGTCATCCACCACCAGGATGGTGGCGCTGCGCGCTGCCGGCCTTGCTTTTGGCAAGGGGGCGGGCGGTGTTTCGCTACGGTCCACGGCGACAGGCAGGAAGATGTGGAAGGCGGTGCCTTCGCCAATCCGGCTTTCGATAGTGATGGCGCCGTCATGCTGGGTGACGATGCCATGCACGGCGGCGAGGCCGAGGCCCGTTCCCTTGCCGACCTCCTTGGTGCTGAAGAACGGGTCAAAGATCCGTTCCATGACTTCGGCTGGCATGCCGATCCCATTGTCGCGGACGCTGAGCAGAACATGCGGCCCGGGCGACAGACGGCCAATCCAGATGCGCGTTGCATCGGCGTCGGGGTCGCCGTCGATCCGCAGGATGCTGGCATCAACGCCGTTCCCGCTGCCGCTGGCCAGGCCCTCGGCGCAACCACCGTCAATGGGCACCACGCTGCTGGTGATGCGGATGGCGCCGTCAGACTTGCCGCGCTCGTCGATGGCGTCGCGCGCATTGACGCAGAGGTTCATCAGCACCTGGGAGATCTGGGTCGCATTCGCTTTCACCAGCGGACTGGCGTCGGCCAGGTGGATGTCGAGGCGGATGGTGGTGGGCAGCGTGGCGCGCAGCATGCTGAGGGTTTCATCGACGAGCCCGTTCAGCCGGATGGTTGTGCGTTCGGTCTTCTCTGTCCGGCTGAACGCCAGGATTTCCCGGATCAGGCCCTTGGCCCGCTCGCCAGCCGCCAGGATGCTGCGGGCAAAGCCCTGTGTTTCGCTGTTGGCCGGCAGGTCCTCGATCAGCATGTTGGCATAGCCGTTCACGGCGGCGAGAATGTTGTTGAAGTCATGTGCGATACCGCCGGCCAGGCGCCCGATGGCTTCAAGTTTCTGGGCATTGAAGAACTGCTCGCGCAGGACAGCGCTCTCCAGTTCGGCGCGCTTGCGCTCGCTGATGTCATCCACCGCAAGGGCAAGGCCGCCATCAGAGGTGCGGGTGAGCGAGGTTTCCTGTGGGAACACACCCCCCTTGGCCCGCTGCCCACGTGTCTCGCCGAACCAGGTGCCCTCGCGCCCAACCGTCGGCAGGATCTCGCGCTCGATGCGCATGGCTTCTGCAGGATCCCAGAATTGCCGCCAGGGCTGGCCGATCAGGTCATCTGGCCGCGCGTACTCATGGATCGTGGCAAAAGCAAGATTCGCATAGATGACCTGGCCGTCGGGATCGACCAGGGCGATACCGTTGAGGGACGCTTCCATGGCGTGCAGGCGTTTGGCCAGCAGTTCGCGCGCGCGGGTGATTTCGGTTACGTCCGTCCGCACGCTCACAAGGCCGCCTTCGCGTGTACGACGTTCATTGACCAGCACAATGCGCCCGCCAGGCATTTCCATCTCGAAGGAAGCCTGGGGTTCCGCCGAGGCGGCGATGCGTTCAAGGATCCAGTCCTCGGCAGGCCCGTCGAGCTTGACCAGGCCACGCTCCACGATCTCCTGGGTGAAGGTCGGGTAATCGAGGCCAATCTGCATCATTGGCCCCAGATCCTGGTGCAATTGCCGGAAGCGGTCATTGGCCATGACAAGCCTGCCGTCGGGGCCGAAATAGACAAAGGCCTCGGAAATGGCGTTAAGGGCATCAACCAGGCGGCCGCGTGCCATGTCGGCGGCTTCGGCGGCGATCTGGGCCAGTTCGCCAAGGCGTTGTGACCTGCGCGATTGCCGGATGGCAATGGAGACCATAAAGCCGCCGGTAAGCACGACAAAACCGATGTCCAGCACGAACCCGATCTGGCCATCCCGCAGGCGCGGTTCAAAGGTTTCCTGGTCAAGAGCAATGCCAAGCCGGACAGCAGACCGCACGGGCTCCCGCAGCTGGCGCAGGGCCTCCGTCACGGCTGGCAGGGTATTTGGTTCGCCAGCCTTGATTCTGGCGATCTGGACCTCCACCGGCTGCATGGCCGACTGTGCCTGGAGGATGAGGTCAACCATGCCATTGACCCGGCGCATGCCACTGTTGCGCTGCCCCTCCAGCACCACTGGAAAGCGGCTGTAGAGCAGGTCAACGGCAAGGTCGATGTCGTCAGTCGGCACAATCAAGGGGTCGGCGTAATGACCCATGATGGCATTTTCGAGCCGTCCCGCCTCGGAGTCGAGCTGCACCACAGCCCAGGCTCCGGTTCGGAACGACTCAAAGGTCTCCTTCTGGCGCAAGGTGATTTCATAGACGCTGACAAAGGCAGCGCCCAGAAAACCCAGCGTCGCAAACCAGAGCGGTGCCGGTATCCTTATGCGCCAATTGCGTGTCATTCGACGTCGATCGCCTTGACCTGCCAGGCCATCTTCGCATAGGTCCCGTAGACGTCGAGATCAGGCCGGTCGGCAAGTGGATAGATCACCCACAGCGGACCCTTGTCGCGGATCGCCATGCGCTGGCCGTTACGTTTGGTGGCCAGGATCACCCCGTCCTCGTTGAAGTCCGAGGCGGGTATCATCACTGCATAGTCATTGAGCGCGATGACCCTGGCCTTGGTGCCTGAGGCGCCAGCAGCAGCAAGGATGTCGCGGATCAGCGGCCCTCTGAAGGTCACCACTGCCGAACCATCCCAGGGTGTGTGGGTCACCATGGTGACCTGGGGCAGGGCATCCAGCATGGCCATGTCAAAGGTTGTAACCTTGCCCGCGTTTGGCAGGGTCACTTGGCCACCTACCGTCAGCACGACCTTTCCTGTCGGCACGGCAAGTGCTTCGGTGGCGCGGCTTTGTGCCGGGGACAGGACACACAGGAACGCAAAGCAAGCGATGGAGATGGCGAGGTATTTGTTCATCTACGGTTCTCCTCCATGTGGGTTGTGCCAGTCTGAGCAAAGCCAAGGGTGACCGCGGCCAGCAGGGCCTGGGTCCGGCTCTGGACGCCCAGTTTCCGGAAGATGCTGCGCAGGTGGAGTTTTACGGTGACTTCCTGCAGGTCGAGGTGGCGGGCAATAACCTTGTTGGCCTTGCCCAGCAGAAGCTGGCCCAGCACGTCATGCTCGCGACGGGTGAAATCGATGGGGCGCTCGCGGCGGCAGTCCTCGGCGGGGCTTAGGTCATCGCTTGCCGGGGGCACAAGTTCGCCCGCGAGTATTTTCCTCACGGCGCAGACCAGGGTCTGCATGCTCGATGTCTTGGGCACGAAACCTCGTGCGCCGGCGGCAAGGGCGCCGCGCACCTCATGCGCCCGGGCAAGGCCCGAAATGAGGAGGACCGGCACATCCGGATGGCTCCGGCGAAAACGCCCGATGCCATCAAGCCCCGCCATGCCGGGCATGTGCAGGTCGAGGAGTGCGATATCGACATATTCCTGGTTGGCGACCGCGATTGCCTCATCCAGTGTGCCGACGGCCGTGACGGTATTGCCGCCATCAGCGCGTTCGATAAACGCTTTCAAGGATTCACGAACCAGATTGTGATCATCTGCCAGAAGAAGGTGCATGGGATCCGGCCTTATTAAATGTGGTATTCGGATCATCTCCCACACAAGGTAAACAATTCCTTAATAGAGAAAAAGATTCATAAAAATGTGTTTTCTATGAATGTTTTTTTCAATCTGCATCTCTGGTTCCCGGTTGGGCCTGTACCTGCGCCACCCGTAGGCGTTGACGCGCCGGGTTCAAGGTTTCAGGGTGGCGTCCTGTTGTTGGGAGGCAAATCATTGCGCATGTATCACTTTGCTGTGCTCGGCATGGCGGCGGCACTCGCGTTCCCCCTGAGTGGCTGTTCCAGCGGACGGCTGATCAAGCCGGGGGCCAGCATGGAGCAGGTGCAGCAGGATCGTGAGACGTGCCGGCGCGAGAGCGCGCTGAACCTGCGCCCGCCGCGTCCCGAAGCTGCGCCAACCTTCAATGCCTCAAGCGCGCCCCTGCCCATGGGGTCGGCCCATGATGTGAGCGGCGCTGGCGATGCCCAGATGGCGGACGTCATGGACCGCACAAGCGTTGACTCGAAAACATTTGAGCGCTGCCTGCGCGCCCATGGTTTTCGTGAACCCTGAGCGACGGACTGGCTTGAATGGCTTACCTCTGAAGGAGAAAGCGCACATGACCGGCACGCAAAAGCCCCATGCCCTTGATTTGCCGGTCCCGGATCGCGCCGATCTTGCGCCCGACATGGCAGCCTATTTCGCCAAGTGCGACGAGAAAATCGGCTTCGTGCCCAATGTGCTTGCCGCCTACAGCTTCTCTGCCGACAAATTCCGGGCGTTCAGCGGCTTTTACAACGAGTTGATGCTGGCCCCCTCGGGCGTCACGAAGCTCGAGCGCGAAATGATTGCCGTTGTGGTCTCGGCCATTAACCATTGCCATTACTGCCTGGCGGCCCATGGTGCGGCCCTGCGGCAGTTGTCAGGCGACCCGGCCCTGGGCGAGGTCATTGCCCACAATTGGCGCGCCGCCAGCCTGCCGCCGCGCCAGGCTGAAATGCTGGCCTTCGCGACCAAGCTTACGGAACGGCCCGATACCATTGTCGAGGCTGATCGCCAGGCGTTGCGGGCGGCCGGTTGGACCGATGCTGATATCTGGGACATGTCAGCGACCGCAGCATTCTTCAACATGACCAACCGCATGGCCTCTGCCATCGACATGCGGCCCAACGCCGAATACCACGGCCAGGCGCGCTAGGGCCAAACTTCAGTTTGCGCCTGAATTAGATGAAGAGCGCCAGACAGGCTGCCGCGAGCATGGGCAGGGCCGGCCAAATGTCGGCAATCTGCTTGATGCGGTCCTTGCCGGTCTTCTGGGGATCCGTGATCAGGAGAAGGGCGACAAGGGTCTGAACGCCGCCGGCGATCGCCAGGGTCTTCGTCACAACGGGGACCGGACCAAAGGCAAGCATCACGATCAGAATGGCGCTTGCTGCCAGCCATAGCCATTGGACCTGCATCACAAAGGCCAAGACCCCGGCGAGGCGTGACCGCTGTTCCTCGCGGATACGGCGGATCTCCGCCTCGGCAACCAGCATTTCCAGATTGCGCCGCTGTTCGGCCGCCGCCGCCGCCGCCAGCAGACGTGTGCGGCTGGGCTCATCGAGCAGGCGCCAGAGCTTCGTTGCCTCATGGTGGCGGGCATGGGGATGCACGCTGCCGGTTTCCGCCAGCACTGTTGGCAGGACGGGCATGTAATGGGCGAGGAAATAGGCCTCGAGATCGTCTTCGTCCAGGGCGGGCTCGGTCATGCCAGTCTCAGGCTCCCGGCAGGTTCAGCCGCAGTGCCCGGGCGATTTCCCTGGTTGTCCGCTCATACCACTGGGCAAAAAGGTTGCGTTCGCCGCGCGTGACGATCCGGGACAGTTTTGTGGCCTCCTGGATGGCTTCCAGTGGCATGTCGAGAATGAAGCGCGGCGGCAGGTGCATGCCTTCATACAGGCGGGCGCGCAGGTCGCTGCGGTCTTCCTCGATCACCATGTAATCATCAAAGACCCTGCGGCCCATGGCCTCCATGTTCAGCCCTTCCTCCAGAGACGCGATGATTTCATCTTTCTCGTCTGAATCGAGGGGCATCTGATTGAGGGTCAGAATGATCCGTGCACGGGGGAACAGCTTGCGGGTGGCATCTGCCATCTGCAGGGCGCGCACCCGCTGGGTTCGGTCGTGCGCCAGGGTGATCGGCAGGAAGACAAGGTGCTTGCCCTCATCCTCCACCAGGGTCTGGATATCGTTGCTGGCAACCGCCTTGAGGAACTGGACGGCAACGCCGGCGGCAAGGTCAACCACGGCGTGCCGCGTGCTTGCCTCGGTCAGCAGTTCGAAAAGCGGCTCAAGAATATAGAGCGCCTTCTTGGGGGCGGCGGCGAGCGCGGCTGGATCGGGCAGAATGATGTTGACCGACGGGTGGGGCTGCAGGCCCTGGGCCTTCAGCAATTCCGAAAACTTGCGGTCGTTGGCCCGCTCCACCTCGCCGGCCAGCGGCGCCAGACCGGCGGCCTGCAGGACTTCGAAGCACAGGATGCTGGTGCTCGTCTTGCCGACGCCGCCAGCGGGCTGTTGGGGAATGATGATCATGAGGTTTCAGCGTTCCCGGAAAAGACTGCGAAACAACAGCAAGGATCGGCCCGGCCTGTAAGGGCGGCCAGTGCACCCGCCTGCTGGGCTCACGCCAACAATGCTGCGGCGCGGTGCCAAATACCACTTTGCCCGACATTGCCGCTTGCTCATCCCCGTTGCAAGTTAAGACTATGTTCCCGCCGGTCGATCTGAAATGGCGCAGGGACATTCAGGCGCCCGGAAATGTCTTTGCGCTGCGAAAAGCCCAGCGGACCGCGTTCAAATGGCCTTTGGTTGCCCATTGGCGTGCATCGCGAGCGGGTGCCAATAACAAAACCGGGGCAATCGGGGCGATGGACCACGGGTGGTTGGAAGGGCTCATTCGCTTCCGGCAATCCAAGGGCGCCCGGGCCCGAATCAGCCCCGCAAGCTTCGCCATGATGGTTGGGCCCAGGGTAAGCCCGGCCGCTTCAGATTGCGGCGCCAACGTCCTAGAATGCGGCATCGACCTCATGCCGCACAGGGAGCACGGCCATGGATCTCTCGTTCACTGCTGAAGACATCGCCTTTCGTGACGAAGTCCGCCAATGGCTGTCCGACAACTGGCCCCAGGACATGCGCGAGCGCATCGCCCGCAGCCCCAATGGCTACCTGACCAAGGAAGACCACATCTGGTGGCAGAAGAAGCTCCATGAGAAGGGCTGGATCGCCCCCAACTGGCCGCAGGAGCATGGCGGCCCCGGCTGGTCGCAGACGCGCAAGTACATTTACCAGGTGGAGATGGCGGCAGCCTCCACCCCCACGATCATGCCCTTTGGCCTGACCATGGTGGCGCCCGTCATCATGAAGTTCGGCACCCCCGCCCAGAAGCAGCGCTTCCTGCCTGATATCCTGGCCTCCAATGTCTGGTGGTGCCAGGGCTATTCCGAGCCGGGTGCCGGGTCTGATCTGGCCGGGCTGAAGATGAAGGCCGAGGACAAGGGGGACCATTTCCTGTGCAACGGCACCAAGATCTGGACGAGCTTTGCCCAGCATGCTGACTGGATTTTCTGCCTGGTCCGCACAACGGTTTCGCCCAAGACCCAGGACGGCATCTCGTTCCTGCTGATCGACATGAAGAGCCCCGGTGTCACCGTGCGCCCCCTGGTCACCCTCGACCAGGCGCCTGACGGTGCCCAGGAGGTCAACATGGTGATCTTCGAGGATGTGAAGGTGCCAAAGGAGAACCTGGTCGGCGATCTCGACAAGGGCTGGACCTGCGCCAAGTATCTGCTGGAGTTCGAGCGCGGCAATGCCTATTCCAGCAATCTGAAGAAGGCCATCGGCAAGCTCCGCCGCATTGCCGCGACCGAGGCGGTCGATGCCGGGCACCTCGCCGACGATCAGGGTTTCCGCGCAAAACTGAACGATATCGAGATCCAGGTGACGGCGCTGGAATACACGGAACTGCGCATTCTCTCGAACCTGTCGTCAGGCCAGAACATGGGACCTGAATCATCCCTTCTGAAGACGCGCGGCACGGAGTTGCAGCAGGCAATCCAGGAACTGACGGTGGAGGCGGTGGGTGGCTATGCCCAGCCGTTCGACAATCCCGGTCCCTGGAAGGGCCATAATGCCGAGCCCATCGGCCCGTCCTATGCCGCCGTCGTTTCACCTGCCTATTTCAACGGTCGCAAGACCACGATCTATGCCGGTTCGAACGAGATCCAGCGCAATATCATGGCCAAACTCGTGCTTGGTCTCTGAGCGCCGGCTTCGCATTGCCGGACAGGTAAAGACTTTGCCATGGGTGTTGCGTCTCCCTCCAGGGCGCTGATCTTCTACTCACCGCCTCTCAGACGGCTGGCAGGCCAGGATGTTTCCTGGACCTACCAGACCGTTCTGCTTGGGATCGATGGAAACGCCCAGCTGATCCCCGGTCCCCGCGACTGGGGTGGCGCTGACGGGCGTGCCACCTGCAACCGGCACCTGCTGGCCCAGATCCGGGTTGATCGGGAGGCGGCAAGCGCCGGGGGCGCCGACATAGCCTTTGTCGCTGTGGCCGATGCCAATTCCTGGGACGACCTTAAACGCGCCCATGATCTGCCGACTTATTTCTGATGAGGAAACCAAGCGCATGACGATCCGACTGACCCTGGTTCGGCACGGCAAGGCCGCCGCCGGCTGGGACTCCGACCTTGATCCGGGCCTCGACGATGTCGGCCACGCCCAGGCGGCCGCCATGGCCCGCGAGATCGCCGGGCGCGGGCCGATGGACCTTGTGGTCAGTCCCCTGCGGCGCACGCGCGAGACGGTTGCGCCGCTTGAGGCCGCCTGGGGCCGGTCGGCCCGGGTGGAACCCAGGGTTGCCGAGATCCCTTCGGATGAACCAGATCTTTCCGCACGTGGCCTTTGGCTGCGCGCCATCATGGCCCAGCCCTGGTCAGATCTGCCAGCCAACCTGCAGGACTGGCGCCAGGGCGTGATTGACGCGCTGGTGAGCCTGGAGCGCGATACCGTGGTGGTCAGCCATTTCATCGCCATCAATGTGGCCGTCGGTGCTGCGGTTGGTGCGGCGCAGGTGGTTCATTTTCAACCCGACAACTGCTCCATCACCCGGCTTGATGTGATCGATGGGCGCCTGGTTCTGGTTGAGCATGGCAACGAGGCGGCGACCCGCGTGCTCTGAGATCAGGGGTGCGCGCGGGTGGCTTCGTCTTGCCCCTGTGCGCGCCCCCCTTTTGGTGGCAGGATTCCCCGGACGGGCCTTGATCCCGCCGTCCGAGGAACCAACCGATGCCCGCACTCCACTGGCTGAGCGCTGTCGATCTCGTGCGCGCTTATCGCGCCAAAACCCTTTCTCCCATTGATGTGACGCGGGCGCTGCTCGACCGCATTGCCACCCATGACGGGGAGATCAACGCGTTCTGTCTTATTGATCGCAGTGCAGCGCTTGGTGCGGCGGGCCGGTCAGAGCAGCGTTGGCTCCGGGGTGAGCCTTTGGGGCGGCTTGACGGCGTGCCGGTGGCGATCAAGGACCTGCTGCTCACCCAGGGCTGGCCGACCCTGAGAGGCTCGCTCAGCGTTGATCCCGATCAGGACTGGGCCGACGAGGCGCCCTCTGTGGCCCGTCTGCGCGAACATGGCGCCATCCTGCTGGGCAAGACAACGACGCCGGAATTCGGCTGGAAGGGCGTCACCGACGGGCCGCTGACCGGTATTACCCGCAATCCCTGGAACCTCGACATGACCCCGGGTGGATCAAGCGGTGGGGCATCGGCCGCCCTCGCGGCCGGCTTCTGCCCGTTGGCAAGTGGCACCGACGGCGGCGGATCCATCCGCATTCCCGCAAGCTTTGCCGGTGTGGTTGGGCACAAGCCAAGCTTCGGGCGGGTTCCGGCCTGGCCGTCCAGCCCCTTTGGGACGGTTGCCCATGTGGGGCCGATGGCACGAACCGTTGCCGACTGCGCCCTGATGCTGCAGGTCATGGCCGAGCCCGACGCACGCGACTGGTATTCGCTGCCAGCCGATGGCCGCGACATGACCGTGGGTCTGGATGATGGGGTCGCTGGCCTGCGCATCGCCTTCAGCGCCGATCTTGGCTATGCCCCTGTGATGCCAGAGATTGCGGAAATCGTTGCCGGGGCGGTAGCGGTCTTCAGCGATCTTGGAGCGAGGGTTGAAGCTGTGGATCCGGGCTTTGACGACCCGGCCGGCCTGTTCCGCACCCATTGGTATGCCGGCGCGGCAGCAGCACTCAGCGGCCTCTCGCCCGAGAAAAAGGCACTGCTTGAGCCTGATCTGCTGGCGGTGGTGGAGGAGGGAGAGGCCATTGGCCTGGTCGATTATCTTCATGCCGTGCAGGCCCGGGCGGCGCTTGGCGCCCATATGCGCCAGTTTCATCAGTCCTGGGATCTTTTGATCACGCCAAGCATTTCCGTTTCGCCCTTTGCTGTGGGCCAACTCACCCCCGCGCCTGACAAGGGCGTGGACTGGGCCCGCGACTGGACGGCCTGGACGCCATTTTCGTTTCCCTTCAACCTGACCCAGCAACCGGCGATCAGCATTCCCTGCGGCTTTACTGCAGACGGGCTTCCCGTCGGGCTGCAGATTGTCGGGCCGATGCATGCCGATGCCCTGGTTCTGAGGGCCGCAAGGGCCTTTGAGGCAGCCACCCCATGGCATCTAAGGCATCCACCGCATCTTGAGGATTGAGCATGTCTTTCGCCCCTGAGGTGCCCGTGCTCCATGGGGGCGCACGCAAGGCGGCCCTCTTGACCGTCGCCGAAATGACGCAGGCAGATGCCCTTGCCATCGCTGCCGGCACGCCTGGTATCGACCTGATGGAGCGGGCAGGGGCGGGTATCGCGCGGGCCATTGCCGCCAGATGGACGCCCAGGCCCCTGGTGGTGCTGGCAGGCCCTGGAAACAACGGAGGGGACGGGTTTGTGGCAGGCCGCCTGCTGGCAGAGCAGGGCTGGCCTGTGCGCATCGCCCTCAGCTGCGACCGCGAAGCCCTCAAGGGGGATGCTGCCCTGGCATCGGCGCGCTGGGATGGGCCCACGGTTCCCTTTGGCGTTGAGGCCTTGGCCGGTGCGGCGCTGGTCATCGATGCGGTCTTTGGCGCCGGTCTGGGGCGGCCGGTGGGCGGCGAAATTCGTGCGGTGCTTGAGGCCGCAGATGCGGGCCGCGCCACGTCCCCGATCATCGCAGTTGATGTGCCCAGTGGCATTCATGGGGATACGGGGGCGGTTCTTGGCTTTGCGCCCCGGGCCGCGCTGACCGTCACCTTTTTCCGGCGCAAGCCCGGCCATCTGCTGCTGCCTGGCCGGACGCTGTGCGGACCCATAGAGGTGGTCGACATCGGCATCGGTGACGATGTCCTCGACAGGCTCCGGCCCACTCATTTCGTCAACGACACTGCGCTTTGGCGAGACCGGTTTCCATGGCCAGGGGCGGCCTCCCACAAATACGACCGTGGGCATGCGGTGGTGATGAGCGGTGGTGCCACCGCCACAGGGGCCTGCCGGCTGGCGGCTCTGGCCGCGCTCAGGGTGGGGGCGGGGCTGGTTACAGTGGCCAGCCCGCCTTCGGCTTTGCTCGTCCATGCCGCACACCTTACGGCCGTGATGATCCGGCGCGTTGCAGAGGCCGCCGACCTTGCTGCACTGCTTGCCGACCGCCGCCTCAATGCACTGCTCGTCGGCCCGGGCAATGGTGTGGGGGAGGGGACCCTGGCCCATGTGCTGGCAGCCCTCGATGGACCGCGTGGGGTGGTTCTGGATGCCGATGCCCTGACGAGTTTTGCCGTGGCACCTGACAGGCTCTGGCAGGCGATCGGCCGCCCGGTACGTGCGGGCGCGGCAACGGTCCTGACCCCCCATGAAGGGGAGTTCGCCCGGATCTTCCCAGATCTTGGGCGGGACATGCCCCGCCTGGCGCGGGTTCGCGCCGCAGCCAGCCGGTCGGGCGCAACCGTCATTCTCAAGGGGCCGGATACGGTGGCAGCGGACCCACAGGGTCGCGTGATCATCAATGATTGCGCGCCACCCTGGCTTGCGACTGCGGGATCGGGAGATGTCCTTGCCGGTCTCATTGTCGGCCTTCTTGCCCAAGGGCTTGCGGGCCTTGACGCAGCTGCTGCAGGTATCTGGGTGCATAGCGTGGCAGCAGATGCTTTTGGCCCAGGACTCATTGCTGAGGATTTACCTGCCCTTGTCCCAACGGCACTTCGCCAACTGCTTCAAGAAAATAATGCGCCAGTCAATTTTTTTCTGGACACCGATTCGCGTTCATGATTCTCATACAATCATCAGTGAATCTGAATCGGGCTTAGGCTCAGAGTGTGTTGGGGGTGGCGGTGATGTGGTTCCGGAATAGAAAAGTCCCGGAGGTTCGCGCCGGGGAAGTGTTCAGGGCGCAAAAGGCACACCGTGTTGTTGAGATCGTCGAGGTTATCGAGCCCGACGCTCAGATTTCCGGCATGCCCCACGTGCGGTTCCGCCTTTCCTACATGCGGCCGGGCGATGATGAAGCCATCCTTCAGGGTGAGCGCACGCTGGCCCTTGAGGCCTTCGCCGTGAACTATCCCTCGGCCTGCCGTCTCGTGGCGGCAGAGTAGGTTTTTCCCTGCCCTGCACCCTTTGAGGGGGCAGGGCTGTTGTCCTGATCCAGTCCCGTGATATAGAAGCCGTCCGCCGGCCTTCGGGCCGCGCCGCCAACCCATGGCAGGCCGGACGCGTCAGCGCCATCCGGAAAACAGGGCGGGCGTGGTGGAATTGGTAGACACGCCAGATTTAGGTTCTGGTGACGTAAGTTGTGGGGGTTCGAGTCCCTCCGCCCGCACCACGCTTTACCTATGCCTCGCGCCTTGGCGGCCGGACCGTGCGTCGGCTAGACGAATTTCCTCGCCTCATCTCTGACAGAGAGTGCCATGCAGATCATCGAAAGCAGCGCCGAAGGCCTGAAGCGCGCCTACCGTATCAAGGTGGACGCAAAAGATATTGGCGCTCGCCTGGAGAGCCGCATCCTCGAGATCAGCCGTACGGTGCGCATGCCCGGGTTTCGCCCCGGCAAGGTGCCCGCTTCCATTGTGCGCAAGACCCACGCCAAGGCCCTGATGGGAGAGATCCTGCAGGACACCGTCGATCAGACGACGCGCGAGACCCTGGAAAAGAACAATCTCACCCCGGCGCTGCAGCCCCGCATCGAGATCACCAAGTTTGGTGAGAACGACGACCTGGAGTTCAGCATCGAGGTCGAGGTGCTGCCCGAGATCGAGCCGGGCGAGTTCAAGGACATCTCGCTTGAGCGCGTGGTTGCCCCCATCACCGATGCAGAGGTCGACGAGGCCCTGACCGGCCTTGCCAACCAGCAGAAGCGTTTTGCCACGGCAGAGAAAGTCTCAGAAAACGGCAATGCCGTGCTGATCGATTTCCTCGGTCGTATCGATGGCACCCCCTTTGAAGGCGGGGCTGGTGAAGATTTCGAGCTGGAGCTGGGCTCGGGCCGGTTCATTCCGGGCTTCGAGGAGCAGCTCGTCGGCGTGCAGGCCGGCGACAAGCGCGATGTTTCCGTGACCTTCCCCGAGGACTATCCCGCCAAGGAATTCGCCGGCAAGCCGGCCGTCTTTGAAGTGACGGTCAAGGAAGTGCGCGCCGCCGCCGATGTCACGGTTGATGACACCTTCGCCACCAGCCTCGGCCTTGAGAGCCTTGAGAAGCTCAAGGAGTTGATGAAGGGCCAGCTGGAGCGGACGCGCGGTGGGCTTACCCGCCAGAAGCTGAAGCGTGCCCTGCTCGATGCGCTGGCTGAGCGGCACACCTTCGAGGTGCCGCCGGGCCTGGTGAACGTGGAGCTGGAGACGATCCTGCGTCAGGCAGGCGTTGGCGCCGGGGCTGCGGGCGATGCCGAAGGGGTTGAGGCGAATGCAGAGGCGGCCGCAGCGGCGGTCGACCCGGAAGTTGAGGCCAAGCGGGCCGAGTTCATGCCGATTGCCGAGCGGCGCGTCCGTCTTGGACTGCTGCTGGCCGAGGTTGGTCGCCGCCAGAACCTTCAGGTCAAGCCGGAAGAGTTGAACCGCGCGATTGCTGAACAGGCCCGTCAGTTCCCCGGTCAGGAAAAGGCTGTGTTCGACTATTTCCGCAATGATCAGATGGCGCTGGCCCAGCTGCGGGCACCGCTGCTTGAGGACAAGGTCATCGACTATATCCTCGAGCTCGCCCAGGTCACGGAGCGCCAGGTCAGCTTTGACGAACTGCGCGCTGACGAAGAAGATAAAGGCGACGCAGCCTGATTGAATGCGTTGCCGATCCTGGTCCAGGGTCGGCTATCCTGATGAGCCCGGCGGCAGCGCCGCCGGGTGCCTAGCGCCCGCCCGGAGGGACCGCCATGAGAGACATGCACGATTTCACCATGAACACGCTCGTCCCCATGGTCGTCGAACAGACGAACCGCGGTGAGCGTGCTTATGACATCTACTCCCGCCTCCTGAAGGAGCGGATCATTTTCCTGGTCGGCCCGGTTAATGACGCGGTGTCCAGCCTGATCTGCGCCCAGCTGCTGTTTCTCGAAGCCGAGAACCCCAGCAAGGACATCGCCATCTACATCAATTCCCCGGGTGGCATCGTGACCTCTGGTCTGGCCATCTATGACACCATGCAGTATGTGCGGCCGAAGATTCAGACCCTGTGCATCGGTCAGGCGGCCTCCATGGGCTCGCTCCTTCTGGCGGCCGGCGCCCCGGGCCTGCGATATTCGCTGCCGAATTCGCGGATCATGATCCACCAGCCCTCTGGCGGTGCCCAGGGTCAGGCGACGGACATCGAGATTCAGGCCCGCGAGATTCTTGCCCTGCGCGCCCGTCTGAACGGGATCTACCACAAGCACACCGGCCAGCCGCTTGAGCGGATTGAAACGGCACTGGAGCGCGACAATTTCATGACCGCTGACCAGGCACGCGAGTTCGGCCTGATCGACGAGGTCTATGAGGCGCGCCCGATCCCGGCGGCGACCGACAAGGCCACCTGACATCAGGCTTGGTTCTGATGGTTACCCAAGGCCCGGTTCGACAGAGCCGGGCCTTGGTCGTTCTGGCGGGGTAACAGGCGCGAGGCCCGCTGCCATTGCGCCGATTCGGCGTCGCTTTGGCTGGGGCTGACCACTGGATGGCGTGGGACTGGCAAGGGTAGTGTTGCCGAACTGCCGCGCTACAGGAATGTTGGCGGCGGGGCGCCGCCTGAGGGTGATAAAGATCGGCCGGGGACTAGTTTTAAGTCTGTGGCTTGTTCAATGTTTGTCTATGGCGCATTCGTGACAGCGGCCTTGGCCAAAGCGCGGCGCGGAATCATTTTCGGTCCTCAGACCGGGTGGGTTGGTCCTCGAACCGCAGTGCGGTCCGGGACGTGACAGGGCGCTCCTCCTGGGGGCCTTCTCAACCGTTAGAGGGCCATGGGGGAGGGTTGTGCATCGCAGCAGCCACCCCCTAGACTGGACTTTCGGGGCATAAGGGACGGAGTGGTCATGACCAAACTAAGCGGCGGTGACTCTAAGAACACCCTCTACTGCTCTTTCTGCGGCAAGAGCCAGCATGAGGTGCGCAAGCTCATCGCCGGGCCGACCGTGTTCATCTGTGATGAATGCGTCGAGCTGTGCATGGACATCATCCGCGAGGAGCACAAGTCGAGCCTTGTGAAGACCCGCGACGGGGTACCTTCGCCCCAGGATATCTGCCGCGTGCTCGATGATTATGTGATCGGCCAGATCCACGCCAAGCGCGTGCTTTCGGTTGCCGTCCACAACCATTACAAGCGCCTGGCGCACGCACAGAAGAACAACGACGTCGAACTGGCAAAGTCGAACATCCTGCTGGTCGGCCCCACGGGCTGTGGCAAGACGCTTCTGGCCCAGACGCTGGCGCGCATTCTCGACGTGCCCTTTACCATGGCTGACGCCACGACCCTGACCGAGGCTGGTTATGTGGGCGAGGATGTCGAGAACATCATCCTCAAGCTGCTGCAGGCGGCCGACTACAATGTCGAGCGGGCCCAGCGCGGCATTGTCTACATCGACGAAGTCGACAAGATCAGCCGCAAGTCCGACAACCCCTCCATCACCCGTGATGTGTCGGGTGAGGGCGTGCAGCAGGCCCTGCTCAAGATCATGGAAGGGACCGTTGCCAGCGTGCCCCCCCAGGGCGGCCGCAAGCATCCCCAGCAGGAGTTCCTGCAGGTTGACACCACCAACATCCTCTTCATCTGCGGCGGCGCCTTTGCCGGGCTGGAGCGCATCATCGCTGCGCGTGGCCAGGGCAAGTCCATCGGCTTCGGTGCCGAGGTGAAATCCCCGGACGAGCGCCAGACCGGCGAGATCCTCAAGGAGGTCGAGCCCGAGGATCTGCTGAAGTTCGGCCTGATCCCCGAGTTCGTTGGCCGTCTGCCTGTTGTGGCGACGCTGACCGACCTTTCGGAACAGGCGCTTGTGGAGATCCTGAGCCAGCCCAAGAACGCGCTGCTGAAGCAGTACCAGCGCCTGTTCGAGATGGAGGACGTCCACCTGACGTTCTCGGACGACGCTCTTGGTTCCGTGGCGCGCCGCGCCATTGCTCGCAAGACCGGTGCCCGCGGCCTGCGCTCGATCATGGAATCCATTCTTCTGGATTCGATGTTCGATCTGCCTGCCCTTGATGGTGTCGAGGAGGTCGTCATCAACAGTGAGGTGGTCGATGGTAGAGCCAAGCCGCTCTACATCTATTCCGCCGACCGGCGTGGCGATGTGGGTACAAGCGCATGAGTGCTGGCCTGAACCGACATCAATGATGTGATACGGGCTCGCTCAAAAGGCGGGCCCGCCTTGTCTGTAAGGTGGAAAAAGGCAAGGATTTTCGCCGACCACCTTGAACGCGGACCCCCTGAGGTCCACCTTGATGACAGCGTGCCGCCATCGTGGCACCGCCCGAAATCGCGAGAAATCGGGTGATCCTGCGGACCTGTCGCCGGAAGAAAAGTGAAGAGAAAAATGAGTCCTTCGACACCCGCCCGCGAATCCACCGTTTACCCTGTGTTGCCTCTTCGCGACATCGTGGTGTTCCCGCATATGATCGTGCCGCTTTTTGTCGGGCGCGAAAAATCGGTGCGGGCGCTTGAGGATGTGATGAAGGAAGACAAGCAGATCCTGCTTGTTGCCCAGAAGAATGCGTCCCAGGACAATCCTTCGGTGGCTGATATCTACAATGTGGGCACCGTGGCCTCAGTGCTCCAGTTGCTGAAGCTTCCCGATGGCACGGTCAAGGTGCTCGTGGAGGGCGGCAACCGGGCGGCGATCACGGGCTTCGTTGATAATGACGCCTTCTTCCAGGCCACGGCCGTGGCGCTTCCCGAGACACTTGGGGAGTCGCGTGAGGTTGAGGCGCTGGCCCGCTCCGTGGTGGCCCAGTTCGAAAACTACGTGAAGCTGAACAAGAAGGTCCCGCCCGAGGTCCTGGTTTCCATCAACCAGATCGAAGACCCTTCCAAGCTTGCCGATACGGTTGCCTCGCATCTGGCGCTCAAGGTTTCTGACAAGCAGGACGTGCTGGAAATTGCGTCGGTGCCTGAGCGGCTCGAGAAGGTCTACTCCCTGATGGAGGGCGAGATCGGCGTCCTGCAGGTGGAGAAGAAGATCCGTAGCCGCGTGAAGCGGCAGATGGAGAAGACCCAGCGCGAGTACTATCTGAACGAGCAGCTTAAGGCCATTCAGAAGGAACTGGGCGAAGGCGAAGACGGCCGCGACGAGCTGGCCGAGCTTGAGGACCGGGTCAACAAGACCAAGCTTTCCAAGGAAGCCCACGACAAGGCCATCGCCGAGGTGCGCAAGCTGCGCAACATGAGCCCGATGTCGGCCGAGGCGACGGTGGTGCGCAACTACCTCGATTGGATGCTGTCGATTCCATGGTCGAAGAAGTCCAAGATCCGCCGCGACCTGCGTGCCGCCCAGAAGGTGCTGGACGACGATCATTACGGCCTGGAGAAGGTCAAGGAACGCATCCTTGAATACCTCGCGGTGCAGCTGCGGGCGACCAAGGTAAAGGGCCCGATCCTTTGCCTGGTTGGCCCCCCGGGTGTTGGCAAGACCTCGCTTGGCAAGTCCATTGCCAAGGCGACCGGGCGAAACTTTGTCCGCATGTCCCTGGGTGGCGTGCGTGACGAGGCAGAGATCCGTGGCCATCGGCGGACCTATATCGGCTCGCTGCCGGGCAAGGTCATCCAGTCGATGAAGAAGGCCAAGACGACGAATCCCCTGTTTCTCCTCGATGAGGTGGACAAGATGGGGCAGGACTTCCGTGGCGATCCCTCGTCAGCCCTGCTTGAGGTGCTGGATCCGGAG
Organism: Acetobacteraceae bacterium; assembly: GCA_947379865.1. Lineage (GTDB taxonomy): Bacteria > Pseudomonadota > Alphaproteobacteria > Zavarziniales > Zavarziniaceae > CANCOY01. The sequence goes on along the minus strand of CANCOY010000002.1, from coordinate 34,538 downwards.
CAGAACGGCACGTTCAACGACCATTACCTTGAGGTCGATTACGATCTGTCTGACGTGATGTTCGTCACCACGGCGAACTCGTTGCGCATGCCCCAGCCCTTGCTGGACCGTATGGAGATCATCCGCATCCCCGGCTACACCGAGGATGAGAAGGTCGAGATCTGCAAGCGGCACCTTGTGGCAAAGCAGCTTGAGGCAAGCGGCCTGAAGCCGGGCGAATGGTCGGTTTCCGACGAAGCGCTGCGCGACCTGATTCGCTATTACACGCGTGAGGCCGGCGTGCGCAGTCTCGAGCGCGAGATTGCCAACCTCACCCGCAAGGCGATCCGCGAGATCCTGCAGGACAAGGTGAAGTCCGTCACGGTGACGGAAAAGAACCTGGAGAAATATGCTGGCGTGCGCCGCTATCGCTTTGGCGAGGCGGAGCTTGAGGATCTGGTCGGCATCGTCACCGGCCTTGCCTGGACCGAGGTTGGCGGCGAACTGCTGGCCATCGAATCGGTCATGCTGCCCGGCAAGGGCAAGATGACGATCACCGGCAAGTTGGGTGACGTGATGCAGGAGAGTGTTCAGGCGGCAGCATCCTATGTGCGCGCCCGGGCCATCTCCTTTGGCATCAAGCCAACCCTGTTCGAAAAGATCGACATCCACGTTCACGTGCCCGAGGGGGCAACCCCCAAGGATGGCCCCTCGGCCGGTGTGGCCATGGTCACCTCGATCGTGTCGGTCCTGACTGGGATTCCCGTGCGGCGTGATATTGCCATGACCGGTGAGATCACCCTGCGTGGCCGCGTGTTCCCCATTGGCGGATTGAAGGAGAAGCTGCTTGCGGCCCTCCGTGGCGGCCTCAAGGTCGTTCTGATCCCCAAGGAGAACGAAAAGGACCTCGCCGACATCCCTGACAACGTCAAGAAGGGGCTGGAAATCATCCCCGTGGCGACTGTGGATGAGGTTCTGGCCCACGCCCTGGTGAAGCCGCTTGCCCCCATTGAGTGGAACCCGGTCGAAGACGAAAAGAAGGCAGCCCCCAAGACACCCGAAGCGGGTATCGACGAGGTTGTCACCCACTGACGCTGAACACGGGGCGCCTTGCCGGCGCCCCGTGTTCGCTGCGTTCCGTCGGGTTTTCCCTTTGACGGAACCCGGCGCCCCTGCTTAACTCCGGCGTCAGGGTCCTGAGGTAATCAGGGTCCAAGATTTCCGGGCGGGGGTTCCATTGAACAAGAATGAACTTATTGCGAGCGTCGCTGAAGCCGCGTCGCTCACCAAGGCAGATGCAGCCAAGGCGGTTGATGCCCTGTTTGACGCCATCACCGGCGCTCTGGCTGGCGGGGATGAGGTTCGCCTGGTTGGCTTCGGCACCTATAATGTCGCGTCGCGCGCGGCATCTGAGGGCCGGAATCCGCGGACGGGCGAGAAGATCGCCATCGCCGCCTCGAAGCAGGTGAAGTTCAAGCCCGGCAAGTCCCTGAAGGACGCCGTGAACTGAGATCTGCGGAAACATGTCCTGCCTCCATCCTGGCGCCGCCACGGCAATAGGATGGGGCCAGGTCACCAGGCAATCCCGGGTCCAGGCTGGGGGCCCTGTTGATCTGACGGGGCGATTAGCTCAGCTGGTAGAGCAGCTCCTTTACACGGAGAAGGTCGGCGGTTCGAATCCGTCATCGCCCACCAAGGTCGCTAAAATAATAAGTTAATGTTGGTCGATAAGCGGATCTGGTGCTTGACACATACCGCAGGCTGACGTAAAAACCGGCCTCCCACAGGGGGTGTAGCTCAGTTGGTTAGAGCGCTGGCCTGTCACGCCAGAGGTCGCGGGTTCGAGTCCCGTCACTCCCGCCATTTTCCCCTTCCAAAATTTGATTTGATAACGACGTCGCCTGTATCTGCGGGCGCTCGCTGAACTGTGATTCAAAGATCACGGCCACAGTTTCGCGCTACGGAAGTATGGTCTGGCCTCTTTCGTTTTCCACAGCCTGCGGCCTATACTCCGGCGCGCCAGACGATGCGACTTTAAGTGCAGTTACTTTGTTGCGCTTGGCTGGCTAGGTTGTTACCCAGCGACCAAGAACAGGTTTGAAATTCTGAGGTGGGTCGACCCATGGAATCCATGTTGCGCGAGTACCTGCCGATTCTCGTTTTCCTCGGCATTTCCGTGGCGCTTTCCGGCGTCTTCATCCTTGGCTCGCTGCTAGCGGGGACACAGCGCCCCAATCCCGAGAAGCTATCGGCCTACGAATGTGGCTTTGATGCCTTCCAGGACGCGCGCGGCCAATTTGACGTTCGGTTCTATCTGGTCGCGATCCTGTTCATCATTTTCGATCTTGAGGTCGCCTTCCTGTTCCCCTGGGCCATCTCGCTCGGGGACCTTGGGCTTTTCGGCTTCTGGTCGATGATGGGCTTCCTTACGGTGCTGACCGTCGGCTTTGTCTATGAATGGAAGAAAGGAGCGCTCGAATGGGAGTGATCGCCCCCTCGAGCACGGGTCCCGTGGCCGACCCCTTCGTCGCCAACGTCCAGGACAATCTGGCCGACAAGGGATACATCGTCACCAAGGTTGATGATCTCGTGAATTGGGCCCGCACGGGCTCACTCTGGTGGATGACCTTTGGTCTGGCCTGCTGCGCCATCGAGATGATGCACACCTCCATGCCGCGCTACGATCTGGAGCGGTTTGGTGTGGCGCCGCGCGCCTCGCCGCGCCAGTCCGACGTGATGATTGTCGCCGGCACCCTGACCAACAAGATGGCCCCCGCCTTGCGCAAGGTTTATGACCAGATGGCGGAGCCACGCTGGGTCATTTCCATGGGCTCGTGCGCCAATGGCGGTGGCTATTACCACTATTCATATTCCGTGGTGCGCGGCTGCGACCGCATCGTGCCGGTGGACATCTATGTCCCCGGTTGCCCGCCGACCGCAGAAGCCCTGCTTTATGGTGTGCTGATGCTCCAGAAGAAGATTCGTCGCGCCACGACGATCGCACGCTGAAGGGGCGCGAGCATGTCTGACACCACCGAGACAGCGACGCAGGGGGCTGTAACCGGCCCGCTGGAGGCGCTTGCCACCCATATCACCGCGAAGATCGGCGATGCCATTGTCGAGCACTCTCTCGCGGCGCGCGAGCTGACACTGCGGACGACGCCGGACCGGATCATCGATCTGCTGACCTTCCTGCGTGATGACCCACAGTGCCTCTTCGTGCAGCTGATGGACGTCTGCGGCGTGGATTGGCCTGAGCGTGCGGAACGCTTTGACGTCGTCTATCACCTGCTTAGCCTGAAGAAGAATCTCCGTGTGCGCGTAAAGGTCCGCGTTGATGAGCGCACCGCGGTGCCCTCGGCCGTGCCCGTGTTCCCGTCAGCCGGCTGGTTCGAGCGTGAAGCATGGGACATGTACGGTATCATGTTTGCCGATCACCCCGACCTTCGCAGGATCCTTACGGACTATGGCTTCCAGGGCTTCCCCTTGCGCAAGGATTTCCCCCTGACAGGTTATGTCGAGGTTCGTTATGACGAGGAGCGCAAGCGCGTCGTCTATGAGCCCGTGCGGCTGACCCAGGAATTCCGCCGGTTTGATTTCATGTCTCCGTGGGAGGGTGCGCAATACATCCTTCCCGGCGACGAAAAAGCATCGAAGGGCTGAGGCACCATGGCCGAAGTCGACATCAAGAATTTCAACCTGAATTTCGGTCCGCAGCATCCGGCCGCACACGGCGTGTTGCGTCTTGTGATGGAGTTGGATGGCGAGATTGTCGAACGGCTGGATCCGCATATCGGTCTGCTTCATCGCGGCACCGAGAAGCTGATCGAGCACAAGACCTATCTTCAGGCGCTGCCCTATTTCGACCGCCTCGACTATTCGGCGCCGGTCAATCAGGAGCATGCCTGGGCGCTGGCCATCGAGCGCCTGCTGGGCTGCGAGGTGCCGCTTCGGGCACAGTACATCCGTGTGCTGATCTCGGAACTGAACCGCATCTCGAATCACATTCTCAACACCACCAGCCATGTCATGGACGTGGGCGGCATGACGCCGCTGCTGTGGGGCTTTGAGGAACGCGAGAAGATCCTTGTCTTCAACGAGCGGGTTTCGGGCAGCCGTCTGCACATGGCCTATTTCCGGCCGGGTGGCGTGCACCAGGATCTTCCCCGTGGGTTCGCCGAAGACCTGCTGGCATTCGTCGAGAATCTGCCGCGGGTGCTGGACGACATCGAGCGCCTGATCGTTGGCAATCGCATTTTCAAACAGCGCAATGTGGATATCGGGGTTGTCTCGGCCGAGGATGCCATGGCCTGGGGCTTTTCTGGCCCGATGCTGCGTGGCTCGGGCGTTGCGTGGGATCTGCGCAAGTCCCAGTCCTATGAGGTCTACGACCGGCTCGACTTCGACGTTGTGATCGGCAATCACGGTGATTGCTATGACCGCTTTGTTGTGCGGCTTGAGGAAATGCGGCAGTCGATCCGCATCATCAAGCAGTGCCTGCGTGACATGCCCGAAGGACCGGTGCTGACGCTGGACGCCAAGGTGGCGCCGCCCCGTCGTGGTGAGATGAAGCGCTCGATGGAAGCGCTCATTCACCATTTCAAGCTGTACACCGAAGGGTTCCATGTGCCCGAGGGCGAGATTTATGCCGCTGTCGAGGCGCCGAAGGGCGAATTTGGCGTCTATCTGGTGGCTGATGGTTCCAACAAGCCTTACCGGTGCAAGATCCGTGCACCGGGATTTGCCCATCTCCAGGCGATGGATTTCATGAGCCGGGGTCACATGCTGGCGGACGTGCCGGCAGTCCTTGGCTCGCAAGACATCGTTTTCGGCGAGGTTGACCGATGAGCGTGAAACCGGCCGGCGCCTATGAGCAGCCGAAGACCTTCAGCTTCACGGCCGAGAATCAGGCGTGGGCTGAGAAGGTGATCTCGAAGTACCCCAAGGGACGCCAGCAGAGCGCGGTCATTCCGCTGCTTGACCAGGCCCAGCGCCAGGCAGGCGGTTGGCTGCCGCGTGCCGCCATGGCGATGATCGCCGAGATGCTCGGCATGCAGATGATCCGGGTGTATGAGGTCGCGACCTTCTACACCATGTTCAATCTGGAGCCGGTGGGACGCCATCTGGTACAGGTGTGCACAACCACACCGTGCTGGCTGCGTGGGTCGGACGAGGTTTTGTCGGCCTGCAAGTCACGGCTTGGTATTGACGTTGATCAGACCACGGCTGATGGCATGTTCAGCCTGATGGAAGCCGAGTGTCTTGGGGCGTGCGTGAATGCCCCGATGATGCAGATCAATGATGATTTCTTCGAGGACCTTGATGCGGCAGCGACCGTGAAGGTGCTCGACGCCCTGGCCCGTGGCGAGACACCGCCAAACGGCAGCCAGAGTGGCCGCCAGAATTCCGCCCCCGCCGGGGGACGGCTTACCTTGCTCGAACCGGTTGGAGAGAGCTGATGCTCGCCGACAAGGACCGTATCTTCACCAATCTCTATGGCCAGCACGACTGGCGGCTCAACGGCGCGCGCAAGCGCGGCGACTGGGCCGGCACGAAGGAGTTTCTGGCCCAGGGACCCGAATGGATTGTTGAGCAGATCAAGGCTTCCGGTCTGCGTGGCCGGGGGGGCGCCGGCTTCCCCACGGGCCTCAAATGGTCCTTCATGCCCAAGCAGTCTGACGGGCGTCCCAGCTATCTCGTCGTCAATGCCGATGAGTCTGAGCCTGGCACCTGCAAGGACCGCGACATCATTCGCCACGATCCGCACAAGCTGATCGAAGGCTGCCTGATCGCCGGCTTCGCCATGCGGGCGGTGGCTGCTTATATCTATATTCGCGGCGAATTCATCCGTGAGCGTCAGCAGCTTCAGGCCGCCATTGACGAGGCCTATGCGGCCGGTCTGGTGGGCAAGAATGCCTGTGGTTCCGGTTATGACTTCGAGGTCATTCTGCACCACGGGGCAGGGGCCTATATCTGCGGCGAGGAAACGGCACTTCTGGAGAGCCTTGAAGGCAAGAAGGGCCAGCCGCGCATGAAGCCACCGTTCCCGGCGAACGTCGGCCTCTATGGCTGCCCGACGACGGTGAACAACGTTGAGTCGATCGCAGTGGCGCCCACCATCCTGCGGCGCGGGGCGGCCTGGTTCTCTGGCCTTGGCCGCCAGGGGAATGCCGGCACCAAGATCTTCTGCATCTCTGGCCATGTGAACAATCCCTGCAATGTCGAGGAGGAGCTGGGCATCCCGCTCCGTGAGCTGATCGACAAATATGCGGGCGGTGTTCGTGGCGGCTGGGACAATCTGCTGGCGGTAATCCCCGGCGGCTCCTCTGTTCCCATGCTGCCCAAGGCAACCTGCGATACGGTGCTGATGGACTTCGACAGCCTCAAGGCCGAGAAATCTGGCCTTGGCACGGCCGCCGTGATCGTGATGGACAAGTCAACCGACCTGATCAAGGCGATTGCCCGGCTTTCCCGCTTCTACAAGCATGAAAGCTGCGGCCAGTGCACGCCGTGCCGTGAGGGTACGGGCTGGATGTGGCGGGTGATGGAGCGTCTTGTCACCGGCCAGGCCGAGCCGAGTGAAATCGACATGCTGCTTGAAGTAACCTATCAGGTGGAAGGCCACACGATCTGCGCGCTTGGCGACGCCGCAGCGTGGCCGATCCAGGGCCTGATCCGGCATTTCCGCCCGGTGATTGAGCAGCGCATTGCGGACTACAAGACGAGCCGGGGAGCGCCCTCGCGCCGTCCCGAGGCGGCGGAGTAGGTCATGCCGACATTAAAAGTTGATGGCCAGGACGTGACGGTGCCCCAGGGGGCAACCGTTCTCCAGGCCTGTGAAGCGGCAGGGGCCGAGATCCCGCGCTTTTGTTATCATGAACGTCTCTCCATCGCCGGCAACTGCCGGATGTGTCTGGTGGAGATGGTCAAGAGCCCCAAGCCCGTGGCGTCCTGCGCCATGCCGGCGGCCGATGGCATGGAGATCAAGACCAACACGCCTCTGGTCCGCAAGGCCCGCCAGGGGGTGATGGAATTCCTGCTGATCAACCACCCGCTTGACTGCCCGATCTGTGACCAGGGTGGCGAGTGCGACCTGCAGGATCAGGCAGTGGCCTATGGTTTCGACCACAGCCGCTATCACGAGAACAAGCGCGCGGTCTCCGAGAAGAACATGGGGCCGCTGATCAAGACCGTGATGACGCGGTGCATTCATTGCACGCGCTGTGTCCGGTTTACCGAGGAAGTGGCGGGCACCGAGGAAATCGGCGCTGTCTTCCGTGGCGAGAACATGCAGATCACGACATTTCTTGAGCAGGCGGTGCGCTCGGAACTGTCGGGTAATGTGATCGATCTCTGCCCGGTTGGCGCGCTCACCTCCAAGCCCTATGCCTTTGCGGCGCGCCCCTGGGAGCTGAAGAAGACCGAGAGCATCGACGTGCATGATGCCGTCGGCTCCAATATCCGCGTTGATACGCGCGGTGCCGAGGTTCTTCGCGTCCTGCCGCGCCTGCATGAGGACGTTAACGAGGAGTGGATCTCCGACAAGACGCGCTTTGCCTGTGATGGCCTGAAGCGCCAGCGCATCGACACGGCCTATGTGCGCCGCGATGGTCGGCTGCAGGCGGCCAGCTGGGCCGAGGCGTTTGAGGCGATCCGCATGAATATGTCGCGCCTCGAAGGCAGCCAGATTGCGGCCATTGCCGGCGATCTGGCCGATGCCGAGGCGGTGAAGGCCCTGAAGGATCTGATGGGCAAGCTTGGCTCGCCCAATATGGAGTGCCGCCAGGATGGCGCGCGGTTTGATGTCTCGGCAGCTGCAGGGTGGCGCTTCAACACCACCATCGCAGGGATCGAGCAGGCCGACGCCATTCTGCTGATTGGCACCAACCCGCGCGTTGAGGCAGCAATCCTGAATGCCCGCATTCGCAAGCGGTACCTCAAGGGTCACGTCAGCATCGCGGTGGTCGGGCCGACAGTCGATCTCAGCTATCCTCATGAGCATCTGGGGACGGGTCCTGAGGTGCTGCGGGCGATTGCTGATGGCTCGCATCCCTATGCGGCCGTGCTGAAGAATGCCAAGGCCCCCATGCTTGTCCTTGGCTCTGGCGCCACGGCGCGTGCCGATGGGCTGGCCATCCATGGCCTTGCCCGCAAGATTGCCGAGACCTGTGGCCTGGTCCGTGACGACTGGAATGGCTTCAACCTTCTGCATACGGCCGCCGGCCGCGTCGGCGCGCTGGAACTTGGCTTCGTGCCGGGGCAGGGCGGTCGCGATCTCGAAGGTATTCTCGAGGGTGCCATGCGCGGCGAGATCCGCGCGGTCTATCTGCTGGGCGCCGATGAAATCGACATGTCGCAGCTGGACGGTGCCTTTGTGGTGTATCAGGGCAGCCATGGCGACGCTGGTGCACACCGTGCCGATGTCGTCTTGCCGGGGGCAGCCTATACCGAGAAGAACGCGACCTGGGTGAATACCGAGGGCCGGGTTCAGCAGGGCCGCCGTGCCCTGTTCCCGCCTGGCGAGGCCCGGGAAGACTGGACCATCCTGCGTGCGCTCTCGGATGTGCTGGGCAAGCGTCTGCCTTATGACTCGCTGGCCCAGCTGCGCGAGGCGATGGCGGATGATGCGCCGCTGTTCACCGTGGTGGATGCCATCATGGCGGCAGAGTGGGCGCCATTCGGGGCGGAGGGCGCCATTGCTGCAACGCCTTTTGCCTCTACGGTTTCGGACTTCTACCTGACCAATCCCATCTGCCGGGCGTCAAACACCATGGCAGAATGCAGCGCCCTTCATAGCGGAGGCGCCGAAAAGGCGACTGGCACCCATGGCTGAAACGGGCGTCTGGACGGCCTACGGCCTCCCCCTCGCGATCATCGTCTTACAGATCTTCGCAATCCTCGTGCCGATCCTGCTGTCGGTCGCGTTCCTTACCTATTTCGACCGCAAGATCTGGGCGATGATGGCCCTGCGTCGCGGCCCGAACGTGGTGGGTCCCTTTGGTCTGCTGCAGCCGTTTGCGGACGCGCTGAAGATGCTGACCAAGGAGACGATCATTCCTGCCGGCGCCAACAAGGTGGTGTTCCTGCTGGCGCCGATGGTAACCATGACGCTCAGCATGGTGGCCTGGGCGGTGATCCCCTTTGCGGATGGCTGGGTTCTGGCCAATATCAATGTGGGTGTGCTCTACCTCTTTGCGATCTCGTCGCTTGGGGTCTATGGCATCATCATGGCCGGCTGGTCGTCGAACTCGAAGTACCCTTTCCTTGGTGGCCTGCGGTCGGCGGCCCAGATGGTCAGCTACGAGGTCTCCATCGGCTTCGTGATCATCACGGTGCTGCTGTGTGTTGGCTCGCTGAACCTGTCGGACATCGTGCGCGCGCAGGAGAAGGTCTGGTTCGCGATCCCGCTGTTCCCGATGTTCGTGGTGTTCTTCATTTCCGCCCTGGCAGAAACCAACCGGCCGCCGTTCGATCTGCCGGAAGCCGAGGCTGAACTGGTGGCAGGCTATCAGGTGGAATACAGCTCCATGTCCTGGGGCCTCTTCATGCTTGGCGAATACGCCAACATGATCCTGATGAGCGCCCTGACCACGATCCTCTTTCTCGGGGGCTGGCTGTCGCCCATTCCGTTTGCACCGTTCACGATGCTTGGCCCCTTCTGGTTCATCCTGAAGATCGTGGTCCTGCTGTTCGTGTTTGGTTGGGTGAAGGCGACGGTGCCGCGCTATCGCTATGACCAGCTGATGCGCCTTGGCTGGAAGGTGTTCCTGCCTCTGTCGCTCGTATGGGTGGTGCTGACGGCGGGGGTGCTGGTGACATTTGGCTGGTTGCCAACAACGCACTGAGTTGTCGGCAGACGTTTGGACCGGGTAACTGCCCGGGGTTGTATTCGGGGGGTCGAGGGGTCAAGGTGCGCTGCGCCGGGCCCCTGGTTCCGAGGAGTGGGGAAGATGGCATTTCTGGATCGAGCGGCTCGTGCATTGTTCCTGACGGAGCTTGTCTCCGGCATGGCACTGACGTTCAGCTATTCCTTCAAGAAGAAGGTGACGATCAACTATCCCCACGAGAAGGGCCGTCTCAGCCCCCGTTTTCGCGGCGAGCATGCCCTTCGGCGCTACGCCAGCGGGGAAGAACGCTGCATCGCCTGCAAGCTGTGCGAAGCGGTGTGCCCGGCGCTGGCCATCACCATCGAAGCCGAACCGCGCGATGACGGCAGCCGCCGCACCACGCGCTATGACATCGACATGACGAAGTGCATCTACTGCGGTTTCTGTCAGGAAGCCTGCCCGGTGGATGCCATCGTCGAGGGACCGAATTTCGAATTCGCCACCGAAACCCGCGAGGAACTGCTCTATGACAAGAGCAAGCTTCTGGCCAATGGGGATCGATGGGAACGCGAGATTGCGCATAATCTGGCGGTGGATGCGCCGTATCGTTGAACGCATGTGGCACCTCGGGGGAGGTGCCGGTGCTCTTGGGAGGCCAGCCTTGAGGTTGGAACCTGCCGTATTTCTGAAGAGGCAGTCTGCCGGCGCGCTGCGCTGCAGACTGAAAGGGCCATGGATCTGATTGCCTTCATCTTCTACATCTTCGCTGCCATTACGGTGGCATCCGGGGTGATGGTCATCGCCGCGCGGAACCCCGTGCATTCGGTGTTCTTTCTGATCCTCGCCTTCTTCAACTCGGCCGGGCTGTTTGTCCTGCTGGGGGCAGAGTTTGTGGCGATGATCCTGGTCATCGTCTATGTCGGCGCGGTGGCGGTGCTGTTCCTGTTCGTCGTGATGATGCTGGATATCAACTTCACAGAACTGCGACAGGGCTTCCTGCAGTATCTGCCAGTGGGTGCCCTGATCGGGTTGGTGCTGTTCACCGAATTGGTGCTGGTGGTCGGGTCGTGGACGATCCTGCCCGGTGCCTCTACGGCAATCACGGCGCCTGCCAGCGCTGCCGGCACAGTGGCCATCAGCAATACCCATGCGCTGGGGCAGCTGATTTATACCCACTATGCCTATCCCTTCCAGGTGGCCGGCCTGATCCTTCTGGTGGCCATGATTGGCGCCATTGTGTTGACGCTGCGCCAGCGCACCGGGGTGCGGCGCCAGTCCATCGCCGCACAGATCGCGCGCACCCGCGCTACCGCCATCGAGGTCCGGCAGGTCAAGCCGGGCCAGGGCATCTGAGGGGGAGCGCGCCATGACCACGTCAATCGGCCTCGGCCATTATCTGATTGTTGCCGCCATCCTGTTCACCCTCGGGATCTTCGGCATCTTCCTGAACCGGAAGAATGTGATCATCATCCTGATGTCCGTCGAGTTGATGCTGCTCGCGGTGAACATCAATCTGGTTTCCTTCTCCGTCTTCCTGCATGACCTCGTCGGACAGGTGTTTGCCCTGTTCGTGCTGACGGTTGCGGCGGGCGAGGCGGCCATCGGGCTTGCCATCATCGTCGTCTACTTCCGAAACCGCGGCACAATCGCGGTTGAGGACATCAATCTGATGAAGGGCTGAGACGCAGCCATGTATCAAGCGATCGTCTTCCTGCCGCTCCTCGGCGCCCTGATTGCCGGCCTCTTTGGCCGCGTGATTGGTGTGCGGCTGTCCCAGATCGTGACTGTTGTTCCGATGCTGGTCTCGGCCGTCCTCTCCGTCTATGGCTTCTTTGGCGTGCTGGAAGGGGGTCATCATGACGCCCTTGTGGTGCCGGTGGCCGACTGGTTCCAGTCTGGCGCCCTCAGCGTCGCCTGGGCCCTGCGGATCGACACCCTCACCAATGTGATGCTGGTGGTGGTCACCGTGGTCTCGGCCCTGGTGCACGTCTATTCCGTTGGCTACATGAGCCACGATCCGCATCCCCAGCGTTTCATGGCCTATCTGTCGCTATTCACCTTTGCCATGCTGATGCTGGTGACGGCCAACAACTTTGTGCAGATGTTCTTTGGCTGGGAAGGCGTTGGTCTTGCCTCCTATCTGCTGATCGGCTTCTGGTTCAAGCGGCCCAGCGCCAATGCGGCATCCATCAAGGCCTTTGTGGTCAACCGCGTGGGTGACTTCGGCTTTGCCCTTGGCATCATGGCCGTCTTTGCCACCTTCGGGTCGGTGGATTTCTCCACGGTGTTTGCGGCGGCGCCTGCGCAGGTTGGCAAGACCCTCCACTTCCTGTGGATGGATGCCGACGTGCTGACGACGATCTGTCTTTTGCTGTTCATCGGCGCCATGGGCAAGTCCGCCCAGCTTGGCCTGCACACCTGGCTGCCTGATGCCATGGAAGGCCCGACGCCGGTCTCTGCCCTGATCCATGCCGCAACCATGGTAACCGCGGGCGTGTTCATGGTGGCGCGCTGTTCGCCCCTGTTCTCGCTGTCGCCCGTGGCGCTTGAGGTGATTACGGTGGTGGGCGCCAGCACGGCGATCTTTGCCGCCACGGTCGGCCTTGTGCAGAACGACATCAAGCGGGTGATTGCCTATTCAACCTGCAGCCAGCTTGGCTACATGTTTTTCGCCCTGGGCGTGGGTGGCTATGGCGCGGCGATCTTCCACCTCTTTACGCATGCCTTCTTCAAGGCGTTGCTGTTCCTTGGTGCCGGTTCGGTGATCCATGCCATGTCCGACGAACAGGACATGCGCAACATGGGTGGTATCTGGCGCAAGATTCCCTTCACTTATTCGATGATGTGGATCGGCTCCCTGGCGCTCGCTGGCGTACCGTTCTTTGCGGGTTTCTATTCCAAGGACATGATCATCGAGGCGGCCTTCGCCCACGGCACGGCGGCCGGGCAATATGCCTTCTCCATGGGTATCCTTGCGGCACTGCTGACCGCGTTCTATTCGTGGCGCCTGATCTTCATGACCTTCCATGGTGCGCCGCGGGCTGACCATCATGTGATGGATCACGTCCATGAATCGCCATTGGTGATGACACTGCCCCTGGCGGTGCTGGCGCTTGGTGCCATCTTTGCCGGTTTTGCCTTCGCGCCCTATTTCATCGGGCACGAGCGGGAAGCCTTCTGGGGTGCCTCGCTGGTTCTGCCGTCGGTGGATGTTCTTGAGCAAGCCCATCATGTCCCTGAATGGGTTAGCCTCTCACCGACCCTGATTGGCCTGGTGGGTATTCTCTTTGCCTGGCTTTTCTACATCCGTCGGCCCAGCATGCCGGTGGAACTGGCAGAGACCAACTGGCCGCTTTACCAGTTCCTGCTCAACAAGTGGTACTTCGACGAGCTTTATGCCTTCGCCATCACTGGCCCGGCAAACTGGCTCGGCCGCGTCTTCTGGAAACAGGGCGACGGCATGATCATCGACGGTTTCGGCCCTGACGGGGTTGCTGCTGCCGTGCGCGGGCTTTCCGCGCGGGCGGGGCGGCTGCAATCGGGATATCTCTATCATTACGCCTTCGCGATGTTGATCGGGGTGGCTGCCCTGGTCAGCTTCTTCATCTATCGCATCGGCCCCACGCATTGAGTCCCAGATCATGACCGACTGGCCGATCCTCTCCACCGTCACGTTCCTGCCGACCCTCGGCGCCCTTCTGATCGCGCTGATCAAGGGTGACGAGGCTGCAGTGGCGCGCAATGCGCGTTTCGTGGCTCTGTGGACGACACTCATCACCTTCGCCGTCAGCCTGCTGATCTGGATTGATTTCAATCCGGGCACGGCGGACTTCCAGTTTACCGAGAGCGCGCCCTGGATCGGGACAACGATCGGCTATCGCATGGGTGTCGACGGCATTTCCATGCTGTTTGTCATCCTGACGACCTTCCTGATGCCCATCTGCATTCTGGCGAGCGCCAGCGTGCACAAGCGCGTCAAGGAATACATGATCGCTTTTCTGGTGCTCGAGACGCTGATGATCGGCGTGTTCTGCGCGACCGATCTCTTTCTCTTCTACGTCTTCTTCGAAGCCGGCCTCATCCCGATGTTCCTGATCATCGGCGTGTGGGGCGGGGCGCGACGGATCTACGCCAGCTTCAAGTTCTTCCTCTACACCCTGCTTGGCTCGGTGCTGGCCCTGCTGGCCATCCTGACCATGTACTTCATGGCCGGCACGACGGATATTCCGACGCTGATGGCCTACAAGTTCCCGGCCGAAATGCAGTTCTGGCTGTGGCTGGCCTTCTTTGCCTCCTTTGCGGTGAAGGTGCCCATGTGGCCGGTGCACACCTGGTTGCCCGATGCCCATGTGGAGGCGCCAACGGCAGGTTCGGTCATCCTGGCAGGCGTGCTGCTGAAGATGGGTGGCTATGGCTTTCTGCGGTTCTCTATTCCCATGTTCCCGCTGGCCTCGGTGGAGTTTGCACCGCTGGTCTTCGCGCTGTCGGTTATTGCGATCATCTACACCAGCCTCGTTGCCCTCCGTCAGGAGGACATGAAGAAGCTGATTGCCTATTCGTCGGTGGCCCATATGGGCTTCATCACCATGGGCACGTTCAGCCTCACCCAGCAGGGTGTACAGGGTGCGATCCTGCAGATGCTCAGCCACGGCATTGTCTCTGGCGCGCTGTTCCTGTGCGTGGGCGTTGTGTACGACCGGCTGCACACCCGCGAGATCGCCCGCTATGGCGGCCTCGTCAAGAACATGCCGGTCTATGCGGTGGTCTTCCTGTTCTTCACCATGGCAACCGTCGGCCTGCCGGGTACCTCGGGCTTTGTGGGTGAGTTCCTGACCCTGGTGGGTGCCTATCAGGCGAACACCTGGGTTGCCTTCTTTGCCAGCACGGGCCTGATCCTGGGTGCCGCCTATTCACTCTCGCTCTACCGCCGCGTGATGCTGGGCGATCTTGTGAAGCCTGATCTGATGGCGCTGCGCGATCTTGGGATCCGCGAGATCGCCATTTTCGTGCCGCTGATCCTGGTCGCGCTCTATATGGGCGTACAGCCCGGTGCTTTCCTCCACGTCATGGACGCCTCCGTCCAGCATCTGCTCGCGCAGCAGCAGGCGGCCGTCCAGGCCGCTGCCTCTGTCGCGCTCGCGCCCTGAAGGTCCGATGATGCCGTCCGTCTTGCTCGACCAGATCGCGCCCGCTGCACCTGAGGTTCTCCTCGCGGTTGGCTCCCTTGTTCTTCTCATGATCGGTGCCTTTCGCGGCAACGGGGCAACCCGCCTTGTTGCCTGGCTCGCGGTTGCCCTGCTTTCGCTGGCGCTCTATGTCGTCGTCGACATGCCGGGTGAAACCAGGGTTACCTTCAGCGGCATGTTCGTGACTGATCGCTTCGGCATCTTCATGAAGGTGCTGGTGCTGATTGGCGCGATCTTCGCCATTCCGCTCAGCCTCGATTTCGCGCGACGCGAAGGCATGGAACGGTTCGAACTGCCGGTCGTCATGACCCTCGCAACCGTTGGCATGCTGATGATGATTTCAGCCAACGATCTCATCTCGCTCTATGTCGGCCTCGAGCTGCAGTCCCTGTCGCTCTATGTGCTGGCGTCCTTCAAGCGTGATTCCGAGCGGGCGACCGAGGCGGGCCTCAAGTACTTTGTGCTGGGCGCCCTCTCGTCCGGCATGCTGCTTTATGGGGCATCCCTGATTTATGGTTTCACGGGGTCGACGGCATTCCCCGCGATTGGGGCCATGCTGGCCCAGGGCACGGGCGGCGCGTCCATTGGCCTTGTTATCGGGATCGTGTTCCTTGTGGCGGGTCTTGCCTTCAAGGTTTCGGCGGTGCCGTTTCACATGTGGACGCCTGACGTCTATGAAGGGGCGCCAACCCCGGTAACCGCCTTCTTTGCTGTAGCCCCCAAGGTTGCGGCCATGGCGCTGTTCGTACGTGCCCTGGTGACGCCGTTTGGCGCAATCGCCGGCGAGTGGCAGCAGATCATTATCTTTGTCGCCATCGCCTCCATGGTGCTGGGCTCGGTTGCGGCGATCCTGCAGACCAATATCAAGCGCCTGATGGCCTATTCCTCCATCGGCCATGTCGGCTTTGCTTTGGTGGGCCTGGCCGCCGCCAATGTGCAGGGCGTGCAGGGTATCCTGATCTATATGGCGACCTATGTGGCTGTGAACATTGGCACCTTTGCCGTCATCCTCAGCATGCGCGGCCCTGATGGCATGATGGAGCGGATCGAGGATCTGGCTGGTCTCTCGCGCACGCGTCCGCTGGTGGCCTTTGTGCTGGCCATCTTCATGTTCAGCCTGGCCGGCATTCCCCCCATGGCCGGGTTCTTTGCCAAGTTCTATGTCTTTGCCGCCGCGATCGACGCACATCTTTATGCCCTGTCGGTGATCGGCGTGCTCGCCAGTGTGGTGGGCGCCTATTACTACCTGCGCATCGTCAAGATCATGTACTTTGATGAGCCTGTGGTCGCGTTCGAGCCTGCGCCCAAGGGCTTTGCCGCGGTTCTGGCGGTGTCGGGTGTCTTGACCCTTGGATTTGTTTTCGTTGCTTCTCCTCTGGTTGCGCTGGCAGCAACAGCGGCGAAGTCGCTGATCCCGGGCTGAGATGGCCGGGGCCGAGGGCGCCTCTGCCACTGGCGGACTGATGCTTCCGCCCGGTTTCTCGCTCAGGGCCCATGACGAGATCGACTCCACAAACGAGGAAGCGCGCCGGCTGGCAACGGGCGGCGCGCCGCACGGCACAGTGGTATGGGCACGGCGCCAGACGGCAGGGCGCGGGCGGCGTGGTCGTTCCTGGGTAAGCGAGCCGGGCAATCTGTTTGTCTCGTTCCTTCTGCGCCCCAGCAAACCGGCGTCCGAAGCCGCCCAGATTTCGTTTCTTTCGGCGCTTGCAGTGGGTGAGACGCTCGACCGGTTCCGCCCGGCAGGGTCAACCCTGGCCTATAAATGGCCGAACGACGTGCTGCTGGACGGCGCAAAGGTATCGGGCATCCTGCTGGAGAGTGCAGGGGGCGGGCCAACCGGGCTTGCCTGGCTGGTGGTCGGCATTGGTATCAATCTGGCCCATCATCCCGATGACGTTGAGCGGCCCGCCGCCCATGTTGGTGCCGGCGCCACGCCTGAGGCCGTGCTGGCCGTGCTGGCGGAGCGGCTGGCCTCATGGCTTGCCAGGTGGGAGTGCGACGGCTTTGGGCCGGCGCGCGATGTCTGGTTGGCGCGGGCGGCTGGCCTTGGCGGCCCGGTAACGGTCCGCCTTGCAAACGAGACGATCGAGGGAACCTTCGATGGGCTTGGGCCCGATGGTACGCTATCGCTCATCCTCGCTGATGGAAGCCGGCGGGCCATTACCGCCGGGGACGTATTCCTGCCCGCCTGAAAGGACTGGGCCATGCTGCTTGCAATCAATGCCAACAACACCAATGTGAAATTCGCCGTGTTCGACGGGGATCGCATCGTCGGCGAGTGGCGTCAGCATACGTCTGCCATGCGGACCGGCGACGAACATGCGGTTTGGCTTTACCAGCTGATGGGAATAGAGGGGATCGACCCGGCGTCGATCACCGACGCCATCATTGGCAGCGTGGTGCCTTCGGCCATCTTCAACCTGCGCCGCCTTTGCACCCGCTATTTCAATTGTGAGCCGCTGGTGCTGGGTGAACCCGGCGTCGTTTACGGCATCAAGGTCAAGGGCGATGGGGCGGGCGCCGACCGTATCTGCAATACGGTGGGGGGCAGTCTGATCTATCCGGGAGAGCCGCTGATCATTGTCGATTTCGGAACTGCCACGACCTTTGATGTGGTTGATGAAGAAGGCAGCTATTGTGGTGGCGTGATTGCGCCGGGCATCAACCTTTCGGTTGAGGCACTGGTGAATGCCACCGCCCTGCTGCCCCGTGTGGTGGTGGAGCGGCCGCAGCAGATCATTGGCACCAATACGATTGCCTGCATGCACTCCGGGATCTTCTGGGGCTATGTGGGCCTTATCGAGGGACTGGTGCGGCGCATCGGCGAGGAATTCGGCAAGCCCATGAAGGTGATTTCAACCGGCGGGCTTGCTCCGGTCTTTGAGACCGCAACAGATGTCATCGGGCAGATCGCGCCTGATATAACAATGAGAGGTCTGCGCGAGATCCATCGCCGCAGCCGAGGAATCTGAAGCATGTCCAGAAACCGGCGTTCCGACTGGCCGGGGGCTGACGAACTCCTGTTCGTGCCCCTGGGGGGCGCGGGCGAGATCGGCATGAACCTGAATTTATACGGTCACGACGGGGCCTGGGTCATGCTCGACCTCGGTGTCAGCTTCGCGGACGAGCATCTGCCGGGCATTGATCTCGTGATGCCCGATCCGGCCTTCATCGTTGAGCGGCGCAAGGATCTGCTTGGCCTGGTGCTGACCCATGCCCATGAGGATCATATCGGGGCGGTGGCCCATCTTTGGCCACAGCTGCAGTGTCCCATCTATGCAACGCCGTTCACGGCGGCGCTGGTGCGGCGCAAGCTCGACGAACTGGAACTGACGGACAAGGTTGAGCTTCACGTTGTGCCCCTTGGTGGCACGATCAAGCTTGGTCCGTTCGAGATGACCTATATCACGCTCACCCATTCGATCCTTGAGCCCAATGCCGTGGCTATCCGCACGCCGCTTGGCCTTGTGATGCACACGGGTGACTGGAAGATTGATCCCACGCCCACCCTTGGCGACGTCACCGACATTGCTGCGCTGACGCGCGCTGGCGATGAGGGCGTGCTGGCCATGGTCTGTGATTCGACCAATGTCTTCAGCCCGGGGCGGTCCGGATCCGAGGCGGGTGTGCGCACCAGCCTGATGGAATTGGTTGGCAAGATGCGGGGCCGCGTCGCCATCACCACCTTTGCCTCGAACGTGTCGCGCCTTGCCACCATTGCCGAAGTGGCGGAGGCCCATGACCGCCACCTTGTCCTGGTTGGCCGTTCCATGCGCCGTATCGTTTCTGCCGCGCGGGAAACCGGCTATCTGCAGGGGCTTGCCCGCATCCTGAATGAAGACGAGGCAGGCTGGCTGCCACCGGAAAAAGTGCTCTATCTGGTTACAGGAAGCCAGGGGGAGCCGCGCGGCGCCATGGCACGCATCGCCTCTGGCAACCATCCGCACATTTCCTTTGGGCGGGGGGATACTGTGGTGTTCTCCTCGAAGATGATCCCGGGGAACGAGCGGCCCATTGCGGCGGTGCAGAACCAGCTTGCCGCAGCAGGCGTGGACCTGATCACCGAGAAGAGCCATTTCGTTCACGTCTCGGGTCATCCCAATCGGGATGAACTGGCAGACATGTATCGCTGGGTGCGCCCACACATTTCCGTGCCGGTGCATGGCGAGGCGCGCCATTTGGCGGAACATGCCCGCCTTGCACGCAGCCTTGGCATCGCCGAGGCGCCGGTCATCACCAATGGCGATGTGCTGCGTCTGGCGCCGGGGCGGCCCGAGATCGTCGACCGGGTGAAATCCGGCCGTCTTGTTCTGGATGGCACACGGCTGGTGCCAGAGGATGATCGTGGGGTGGTTGAGCGCCGCAAGCTCGCCTTCAATGGCCAGTTGTCGCTTGCCGTGGTGGTCGATGACAGTGGCCGGCTGGCGGTGCCGCCGCGTGTGACCGCCGCGGGCATGCCCGTGCTGGAGGACGAGAAAATTCTCGTCGAGTCGATCGCGGAAGCCATTGAGGTTGCAGTTGGCAAGCTCGATGGGCGCAGCCGGGCCAAGGATGATGCCATTGATGAAGCGGTGCGCCGCGCGGCGAGGCGCGTGGCCAGCAGCCTGACGGGCAAGAAGCCTGTCTGCCATGTGCATATCATGCGCCTGCCCGTGGCCGGCGCGCGTCTTGCCCTCAGCGGTGCGCGAAAAAAAGGAGAAGAGGCATGACCTGGTCAGGC
Source organism: Acetobacteraceae bacterium (assembly GCA_947379865.1). GTDB lineage: Bacteria > Pseudomonadota > Alphaproteobacteria > Zavarziniales > Zavarziniaceae > CANCOY01. The sequence continues at coordinate 14,823 of CANCOY010000002.1, read as the reverse complement.
GCAGCGATCTTTTTCGCCATCAGCTGGTGGTTGGTGTTCTTCACCGTATTGCCCTGGGGTGTGCGCACCCCGGGTGACGTTGGCGAGGCGGCAGAGCTTGGCCACGCCACAAGCGCGCCGATCCGGCCGAGGCTGGGGCTGAAGGCCCTGGTGACCACGGGAATCACGCTGGTGTTGCTGGTGATGTTTGTCGTGGTCGTGCAATACGACCTGCTTGGCTACCGGGAGTATGTAAGCCGGCCCTGAGGAACTTCACCAACCCTGTGTGCCCAAGGAAGCAGGGTTGGGCTAAGGGCTTGTTCAGACAACAAAAAAGGCCCTTCCGGGCCTCTTAGGTTCTCTATGCTGTCGCCAATCAGCGGCCTTTTTGTGCGCATAAGCCCGCGCGGCCCTTGATGACGTTTCCTCCCTAAACCCGGGCCTTGCAGATCAGATCTGCAGGTCTCTTTTGGTGAACCCACGCTAGCCAAACTTCTGAAGCCTGTAAACACGAAAAACGCGTTTATGCCTAAAACAAGATCATTATGCCTGCTGAATGTGCACTGTGGGTGGGCAAATGCGTTTGGCAGCAAGGTTGGGCGAGGCGCCATGAATCCTGTAGAATGGCCTCCTCGGCACCATCTGACAGGCGGACTTTGTCCATGCGTAATAAATGCATCTTCGCCGCATCTTTGTTCATGAGTGTGGCCCTTGCCGTCGCTCCAGCGCTTGCCGGAACCACGGTCACCACCACGACACGCACGACCTCCACGGTGGTCGTGTCTGCTGAGTCGTGCGTGCGCCTGACAAAGCACGTGCCCAGTGCCGATGTGGAATACAAGCCGGGCGAAGATGGTGTGGTGCCAGCCGATCTTGGTGGCGCGCCGGCCATCAAGGTGCCAAAGAACTTCAATATCCCGATCCAGATCGACACCTTGGCCAATCTTGGCCTCACCAGCATCACCGGGCTTGAGGGCAAGGCAGACATCGGAACGGTCGAGATTCGCGATGGCCAGGCCTATTTCAACGGCCAGCCTTTGACAGGGGCGGACCAGCAGCAGGTGATCTATGCCTGCGAGAAGGCCCTGTCGCGTTAAGCGTTGATCCGCCTGACCCGGCGTTGCGCGGGCGGGGCGCACCCCCTAGAGTTCGCCGACCTCAGACCAGTGGATGTCCATGCGCCTTTCCCGCTATTTCCTTCCCGTTCTGCGTGAAACCCCCAGTGAAGCGCAGATTGTCTCCCATCGCCTGATGCTGCGCGCCGGCCTGGTGCGCCAGTCGTCGGCGGGGATCTATTCCTGGCTGCCGCTGGGCTTGCGGGTATTGCGCAATATCGAGCGCGTCGTGCGTGAAGAGCAGGACCGGGCAGGGGCGCAGGAACTCCTGATGCCGACCATCCAGCCGGCAGAACTGTGGCGCGAAAGCGGTCGCTATGACGACTATGGCAAGGAGATGCTGCGCATCACCGACCGCCACGAGCGCGAGATGCTCTATGGCCCCACCAACGAAGAACTGATCACCGACATCGTGCGCGGCACGATCAAGTCCTACCGGGATCTGCCCCGCAACCTCTATCACATCCAGTGGAAGTTCCGGGACGAGGTGCGGCCACGCTTTGGCGTGATGCGCGGACGCGAATTCCTGATGAAGGATGCCTATTCCTTCGACATCGACAAGGCAGGTGCCCGCCGCGCCTATCAGAAGATGTTCGTTGCCTATCTGCGCACCTTCGAGCGCCTGGGTCTGAAAGCCATTCCCATGGAGGCCGATACCGGCCCCATCGGCGGCGACATGAGCCACGAGTTCATCATCCTGGCTGAAACCGGCGAGAGCGCCGTGTTCTGCCATCGCGACCTGATCGAACTTGATGCCCTTGGACTCGACATCGATTTCGAGGGGGACCTTGAGCCCACCATCCAGCGCTGGACGTCGCTTTATGCGGCCACGGATGAAAAGCACGATGTGGTGCGTTTCGAGCGTGACGTGCCCGAGGCCGACCGGATCTCGGCCCGTGGCATCGAGGTGGGACACATCTTTTATTTTGGCACCAAGTATTCAGCAGCCTTGGGCGCCACCGTGGCTGCCCCCAATGGTGAGTTGGTGCCCATCGAAATGGGCTCCTATGGCATTGGCGTTTCGCGCCTGGTGGGGGCGATCATTGAGGCGAGCCATGACGAGCACGGCATCATCTGGCCCGACGCCGTGGCCCCCTTCAAGGTTGGTCTGATCAACCTGAAGCCCAATGATGCCCGGGTAACCGAGGCCTGCGAGGCGCTTTATGCCCGTCTGGGTGCCGCTGGCGTCGAGGTCCTCTATGACGATACCGACGAGCGGGCCGGGGCCAAGTTCGCCACCATGGACCTGATTGGCCTGCCCTGGCATGTCAGCATCGGTCCGCGTGGCGTGGAAAAGGGCGTGGTCGAGTTGAAGAACCGGCGGACCGGCGTGCGCGAGGAACTCTCAGCCGACGATCTCTTTGCCCGCCTGACCCAGTCCTGACACTGCCACAGCCCCGGCACCAACCCTAGCCCCGGAAAGGGCCATCATGATCTTCGGTCGCCTCGAATGGATGGTTGCTGGGCGCTATCTGCGCGCGCGCCGCCAGGAAGGCTTCATTTCCGTCATCGCCGGCTTCTCGTTGATGGGAATCGGGCTTGGTGTGGCCACACTCATCATCGTCATGGCGGTGATGAACGGTTTCCGGATCGAACTGCTGTCGCGCATTCTTGGCCTCAACGGGCACATGACGGTGCAGACGATCGAGGGGCGGATCGTTGATTACGAGGGGCTGGCGGCCCGCCTCAAGGCGGTTCCCGGTGTCATCGACGCCGCGCCCGTGATCGAGGGCCAGGTCCTGTCAACGGGCAATAACCGTGCCGCCGGGGCCATGATCAGGGGCATTACAGCCGCTGATCTGGCACATCAGCCAACCGTCGCCAACTCGATTGCCGGCGGAACCCTGGCTGACTTTACCGGCACTGATGTGGCCATAGTCGGCTCGCGTCTTGCCCGCAATCTGGGGCTTGAGGTAGGCGATTCCATTGTCGTTCTGTCGCCCCAGGGCACGGCGACGGCCTTTGGCACCATGCCCCGATCAAAGGCGCTGCGCATTGTCGGCACCTTCGAGATCGGCATGTATGAATATGATTCCAGCTTCATCTTTGTGCCGCTTGAGGCGGCGCAGGTGTTCTTCCGCACGGGGAAGACGGCGGCCGCCATCGACATTCGGGTGGACCAGCCAAACCGGATCTGGGAATGGCGCCTGCCCATTCAGCAGGTGGTGGGGCCAGAGGCGCGGATCACCGACTGGCAACAGATGAACGCCAGCTTCTTTGGCGCGATCCAGGTGGAACGAAACGTGATGTTCCTCATCCTGACGCTGATCATTCTGGTTGCTGCCTTCAACATCATTTCCAGCCTGATCATGCTGGTGAAGGACAAGGGGCGTGACATTGCGATCCTGCGCACCATGGGGGCCAGCCGGGGGGCGGTCATGCGCATCTTCCTGATCGCGGGCGCCTCCATCGGTGTCATCGGCACGCTGGTCGGCTTTGGGATTGGCGTTACCTTTTGTGCCAATATCGAGTCGATCCGGCAGTTCATCCAGCACATGACCGGCGCGAAACTGTTTCCTGCCGAGATCTATTTCCTCAGCCAGATCCCCGCTGTGATGGAGCCGTCCGAGGTTGTTCTGGTTGTCGTCATGGGTCTGGTGCTGTCGTTCCTTGCCACCCTCTATCCCTCATGGCGGGCAGCCCGCCTCGATCCGGTGGAGGCGCTGCGCTATGAATGATGTTGCCCTGCGACTGGCCAATGTGCGCCGTGGTTTCCCCCAGGCGGACGGGCGGCTTGAAGTATTGAATGGCGTCGATCTGGAGGTCAGGCGCGGCGAGATCGTGGCGCTGGTGGCCCCCTCTGGCGCTGGCAAGTCCACCCTGCTGCATATTGCAGGCCTGCTGGAGCCCGCCGACTCTGGCGAGGTGGAAATCGGCGGCCAGCGCTGCTCTGGGATGTCCGAGGCCGAGCGCACCCGCACCCGTCGCCTTGGCCTTGGCTTTGTCTATCAGTTTCATCACCTGCTGCCGGAGTTCGACGCGCTCGAAAATGTGATGCTGCCCCAGATCATTGCCGGCCAGCCGAGGGCGCTTGCCCGCAGTCGGGCGCTGGACCTGCTGGGCCGTGTCGGTCTTTCGGCGCGGACCGATCATCGCCCGGCAAAGCTTTCTGGCGGAGAACAGCAGCGGGTGGCCATTGTGCGCGCCCTTGCCAATGCCCCGGCCGTGCTGCTGGCGGATGAGCCCACGGGCAATCTCGACATGCGCACGGCTGACGTTGTTTTTGACGAACTCATGCGCCTTGTCCGCACGGAGGGGCTGGCGGCCCTGATCGCCACCCACAATCCCGAGCTTGCCCGGCGCATGGACCGCACGGTGACCCTGGCCGACGGCCGGCTGGTGCCACTGGAGCCCTGACTGGCCGATAGCTGTGGATGATCAGGTCTTGGGTCTTTGCCCTGGCCGGCGACTCGCCCCATCATGCACCGCTCGGAGGGCCACATGGCATTTGCAGATTTCGTCCACCTGAGGGTGCATTCGGCCTATTCGCTCTCTGAGGGGGCGATGCATGTGAAGGCCGTGGTCGAGGCCGCAAAATCGGCCGAGATGCCCGCCATTGCCATCACCGACACCGGCAACATGTTTGGTGCGCTGGAGTTTTCCGAGGCGGCGGTGAAGTCTGGCGTGCAGCCCATCATGGGCTGTGTGCTGGCCATCACCCAGGACGGGGCAGACAAGCGCCCGGGACGACGGCCCGACCCGGACCGCATGCTGCTGCTGGCCCAGAACCAGACGGGCTGGAACAACCTCATGGCACTCACCTCCCACGCCTATCTGGAGACAGAGAGCGGCCTGGTGCCCCAGGTTGATCTCGATCTTCTGGCAAAACACGGTGAGGGACTGATCCTGCTCTGCGGCAACCGCGAGGGGCCGCTCGGCCGCCTTGTGGGCGATGGGCAGACAGCGGCGGCAGAGGATCTGGCCCGCCGCCTCGCCGCGCAGTTTCCCGGGCGCTTTTATATCGAACTGCAGCGCCACGGCATGCCGGAGGAGGAGCAGATCGAGCCCCATCTCCTCAAGATTGCCTATGATCTCGACCTGCCGCTGGTTGCCACCAACGACTGTTTCTTTGCCCATGAGGGCCTCTATGAGGCTCATGATGCGCTGCTCTGCATTGCCGGCAGCACCACGATCGGCACGGTGCAGCGTCGCCGCGTAACGCCGCATCATCGCATGAAGTCAGCCGCCGAGATGCGCGCCTTGTTTGCCGACCTGCCCGAGGCGGTGGACAACACGCTGGTCATCGCCCGCCGCTGTGCGGTGCGCGCCATGACTGTAAAGCCGATCCTGCCGAACTTCCCGACGGCGGATGGCATGGCAGAGGATGAGGCCCTGCGCGCCTTGGCGGGCAGCGGGCTGGAGCAGCGGCTGAAGGACCATGTCTGGACCGCCGACATGGACGAGGCCCGCCGCGAGGAGATTGCCGGGCCTTATCGGGAACGTCTGGCCTTCGAGCTTGACGTGATCGTGGGCATGAAGTTTCCCGGCTACTTCCTGATCGTCGCGGACTTCATCCAGTGGGCCAAGCGCCACGACATTCCGGTGGGGCCGGGGCGTGGCTCGGGCGCAGGATCGCTGGTCGCCTGGTCCTTGCTGATCACCGACTGTGACCCCTTGCGGTTTGGCCTGCTGTTCGAGCGATTCCTGAACCCTGAGCGCGTGTCCATGCCCGACTTCGACATCGACTTCTGCCAGGACCGGCGGGACGAGGTGATCACCTATGTCCAGCAGAAATACGGCAGCGACCGCGTGGCCCAGATCATTACCTTCGGCAAGCTGCAGGCGCGCGCCGTGCTGCGCGACGTCGGGCGGGTGATGGAACTGCCCTATGGCCAGGTCGACCGCCTGTGCAAGATGGTGCCGAACAACCCGGCCAATCCCGTTACCCTGGCCCAGGCCCTGGATGTTGAGCCGCGCCTGCGCGAGGCACGCGATGCCGAGGATGTGGTCCGCAAGCTGATCGACATTTCGATGAAGCTGGAAGGCCTCTATCGCCACGCCTCCACCCATGCGGCCGGCGTCGTGATCGGGGATCGCCGTCTGGATGCGCTGGTGCCGCTCTACCGCGACCCGCGCTCTACCATGCCGGTGACCCAGTACAACATGAAGTGGGTGGAGCAGGCGGGCCTGGTCAAGTTCGACTTCCTTGGCCTGAAGACGCTCACCGTCTTGCAAAAGGCCCTGCGACTGCTGGCGCGGCGCGGGGTTGAAGTAAACCTGGAATTCCTGCCCCTTGTGGACGAGCCGACCTACAAATTGCTCGCCAAGGGCGACACGGTGGGTGTGTTCCAGCTGGAAAGCTCGGGCATGCGCGATGCGCTGCGCAAGCTGAAGCCCGATACCTTCGAGGATATCGTGGCCATGGTGGCGCTCTATCGTCCCGGCCCCATGGACAACATCCCCAAATACATTGCCTGCAAGCACGGTCAGGAGAAGCCTGATTATCTGCACCCGAAGCTGGAGGGTGTCCTGAAGGAGACCTATGGCGTTATCATCTATCAGGAACAGGTGATGCAGATTGCCCAGATCCTGGCGGGCTACAGCCTTGGCGAAGCCGATCTGTTGCGCCGCGCCATGGGCAAGAAGGTGCAGGCCGAGATGGACGCCCAGCGCGAGCGTTTCGTCTCTGGCGCGGTCGAGCGGGGGGTGGCCAAGGGCAAGGCGGCAGAGATCTTTGACCTTGTCGCCAAATTCGCCGGCTATGGCTTCAACAAGAGCCACGCGCTGGCCTATGCCATCGTCGCCTATCACACGGCCTGGCTGAAGGCGAACCACCCGGTGGAATTCCTGGCCGCCTCCATGACGCTGGACCTTGGCAATACGGACAAGCTGAATGTCTTCCGCCAGGAGCTGGACCGCCTGAAAATCCCCCTCCGCCAGCCTGACATCAACCGTTCCGAGGCAGAGTTTGCCGTGGAAATCGATGCCGACGGCATGGGCGCGGTGCGCTATGCGCTGGCGGCCATCAAGACGGTGGGGCGTCAGGCCGTGGATGTCATGGTGGCTGAACGGACGGCCAATGGCGCCTTCAAGGACCTGTTCAATTTTGCCGAGCGCATGGATCCGCGCAGCACCAACAAGCGCCAGTTGGAGAACCTGGCCCGGGCAGGGGCCTTTGATGCCCTGGAGCCGAACCGGGCGCGCACCCTGGCCGCCGTGGAAACCCTGCTGCGCCATGCCAATGCCGCCGCCGAGGAGCGTTCGTCCAGCCAGGAAAGCCTGTTTGGAGGCAGCACCCCGGCGCCCCGCCCGGCGCTGCCAGCCATTCCCGAATGGAATCCCATCGACCGGCTGAAGCACGAATTTGATGCCGTCGGCTTCTACCTTTCGGCGCACCCGATCGACGGCTATGAACGAGCCCTGCGATCCCTTGGGGTGGTGCGCTTTGCTGATGTGGCAAAGCGCATGATGCAGGGGGCAACCCGGCTGAAGCTTGCCGGCACCATTGTCTCCAAGCAGGAACGCACAACCAAAACCGGCAACCGTTTTGCCTTTGTCCAGCTTTCCGACCCAAGTGGCACGGGCGAAATCACGATCTTTTCCGAGGTGCTTGGCACCTGCCGTGAGCTTCTCGAAGTCGGGACGGCCGTTCTGGTCACCGCCGAAGGCAAGCTGGAGGGGGAAGCGCCAAGGCTGACCGCCAGCGCCGTCGAGGGGCTGGACCAGGCAGCTGCGGGTGCTGCTCTGGGTGTCCGGATCTTTCTGGAGCGGCCCGACGTCGCGGTGCCCACACTCCAGTCTCTGCTGGCGCCAAAGCGGGGCGGCCGTGGCCTTGTCAGCATCGTGGTCAGTACGGCCGATGGTGCCAGCGAGGTGGAATTTGATCTCAAGGACGGCTACGCGATTCCACCTCCCTTCATGGCCGCCCTCAAGTCTGTGCCGGGCGTGCTCGACGTCCAGGAGCGCTGAACCGGGGCGCCAGTGCCCTCGGCCCTTGCCTTTTGGGGCCATTGGGCCTATCAACCGCGCATCTCGCACGCTGGGTCACGCGGATGGGGGAGAAATCCCTGTCCTCGCTCCGGTGTCGGCCAATCGGTCGACCATCCCGGCGGACGTTTAACCGGAAAAGGAACTCCGCAGCATGGCTCTGCCCTCATTCACCATGCGTCAGCTCCTCGAAGCTGGCGTCCACTTTGGCCACCAGACGCACCGTTGGAACCCGAAGATGGGTCCCTATCTGTTTGGTGTTCGTAACAACGTTCACATCATCGACCTTGGCCAGTCGGTTCCGATGCTGCATCGCTCGCTGCAGGCGGTGCGTGACATCGTTGCCGGTGGTGGCCGCGTCCTGTTCGTCGGCACCAAGCGCCAGGCGTCTGGCCCCATTGCTGATGCCGCCCGTCGCTGTGGCCAGTATTATGTGAACCATCGTTGGCTCGGCGGCATGCTGACCAACTGGAAGGCGATCTCTGGCTCGATCAAGAAGTTGAAGCAGCTCGAAGAGCAGCTTTCCGGCGAGGCCCTGGGCCTGACCAAGAAAGAGCGCCTGAACCTGCAGCGCGAGCGCGACAAGCTCGACCGCTCGCTCGGTGGCATCAAGGACATGGGCGGCCTGCCCGACATCATGTTTGTGATCGACACCAACAAGGAAGACATTGCGGTTGCCGAAGCCCACAAGCTTGGCATCCCCGTGGTGGCCATTCTCGACTCCAATTCCAATCCGTCGGGCATCACCTTCCCGATCCCGGGCAATGATGATGCGCTGCGCGCCATCAACGTCTATTGCGACCTGCTCGCCCGCGCCGTGCTTGACGGCATCCAGGCCGAGATGGGTTCGTCGGGCATCGATCTTGGTGCCTCGGAGGAGCCGCTTGAGGACCTGCCGGTTGAAGTCACCGCCGAGGACGTTGCGGCGTTCGGTGGCGATGAAGGTGCGCAGCCCGCTGCGGAATAATCCGGTCGGCGGCGAGCGTCGCCGTCTGATCCCGGGGGCATAGCCCCCGACCAAAAGTGGCGGCCGGAACTCCATGTCCGGCCGCCGTCGTTGTATCTGGCCCGCATGGGGCCGCATCTGTTGATCGCCTGGGGGCGACCGGATGTTACAGGGAAGGGTTCATCCCATGGCTGAAGTTTCCGCCGCCCTCGTGAAGGATCTGCGCACCAAGACCGGCGCAGGCATGATGGATTGCAAGAAGGCGCTGGCCGAGACCGCTGGCGATGTCGAGGCCGCCATCGACTGGCTGCGCAAGAAGGGCCTGTCGACCGCTGCCAAGAAGGCAGGCCGCGTTGCTGCCGAGGGCCTTGTGGCCGTCTCCAGCGCCAAGGGTCAGGCCGCCATCGTCGAGGTCAATTCCGAGACCGATTTCGTCGCCCGCAACCCCAGCTTCCAGGAGCTTGCCAAGACCATTGCCGACCTGTCGCTCGGCACCGACGGCAGCCTCGAAGCCGTCTCAGCCAAGCCCTTCCCGGGCGCTGGCCGTAGCGTTGCCGAGCAGATCACCCATCTGGTCGCGACCATCGGCGAGAACATGAACCTGCGCCGTGTCTCGACCCTCTCGGTCGATACTGGCGTCGTGGCAAGCTATGTACACGGCCCCGTCGCCCCCGGCCTTGGCCGCATCGGCGTGCTGGTTGCCCTGAAGTCGGCCGGTGACGCCGCCCGTCTTGAGGCCTTTGGCCGTCAGATCGCCATGCACATCGCCGCCGCCAACCCGATCTCGCTTGATGTTGATGGCGTTGACCCGTCGGAGCTGGAGCGTGAGCGCGCCGTGCTCGTCGAGCAGGCTCGCGCCTCGGGCAAGCCGGAGAACATCATCGACAAGATGGTCGAGGGCCGTATTCGCAAGTTCTACGAGGAGGTCGTGCTTCTCGAGCAGGTCTGGGTCATCGACAACGAGACCAAGGTCCGCAAGGCTGCTGAGAACCTGGGCAAGGAACTCGGCACCCCGGTCGAGATCGCGGGCTTCATCAAGTTCGTGATCGGTGAGGGTATCGAGAAGGAAAAGAGCGACTTCGCCGCCGAAGTTGCCGCCCAGGCTGGCCTCTGAGGCTGCCTGCTGACTGATGTCTCCGGCGATGGTTGATTGCCATCGCCGGCCTTCAGGCGCCATGTCCTGATTAAGACAGGATGATGATACGGGCCATCTGGAAGCCGCCCGTGCCATGATGTTATAAATAGGCGCCGAATCCCCAGCCTCTGGCTCTCTGGCCACGGGTCACCTTGGGACACCAAACCATGACGTCCAAGAACCGCTATGCCCGCGTCCTCCTCAAGGTATCGGGTGAGGCGTTGATGGGCGATGGGCAATACGGCATCGACCTTGTCACCGTCGACCGGATCGCCGACGAGGTGCGCTCTGTCACGGCGCTTGGCGTTGAGGTCTGCCTTGTCATCGGTGGGGGAAACATCTTCCGGGGCCTGCAGGGTGCGGCCAAGGGGATGGAGCGTGCGACCGCCGACTACATGGGCATGCTCGCCACGGTGATGAACGCGCTGGCCATGCAGAACGCCCTTGAGCGCCAGAACGTCGACACCAGGGTCGTGTCGGCAATCCCCATGACAACAATCTGCGAGCCCTATATCCGCCGCCGGGCGATCCGCCATCTCGAGAAGAAGCGGGTTGTCATCTTTGCCGCGGGCACGGGCAATCCCTTCTTCACGACGGACACGGCGGCAGCGCTGCGGGCAACTGAAATGGGCTGCAATGCCCTGTTGAAGGGCACCCAGGTGGACGGCGTCTATTCGGCCGACCCCAAGCTTGTGCCCGATGCAGAACGCTATGAGACGCTGACATATATGGATGTGTTGGCAAATGATTTGAAAGTGATGGACGCGTCTGCGATCAGCCTGGCGCGGGAGAACCGGATCCCCATTCTGGTTTTCTCGATCCACCAGCCCGGCAGTTTTGCAGCAGTGTTGTCTGGTGCCGGACGCTGTACCATCATCGCCGAAGGGGAGTGACTTCATTGGCAGCAGCAGAAGAACCGGATCTCGATGGCCTGCAGCGGCGCATGCTTGGCGCCGTGGAAGTGCTGCGTCAGGAATTCGCCGGCCTGAGGACCGGGCGTGCATCGCCCAATCTCCTCGACCCGGTGACGGTTGATGCCTATGGCAGCCAGATGCACATCAACCAGGTCGCCAGCATCAACGTGCCAGAGCCCCGGATGCTCAGTGTCCAGGTTTGGGACAAGGGCATGATCGGGGCGGTGGACAAGGCGATCCGCAATGCGGGTCTCGGCGTCAATCCCGTGGTTGACGGCGCGCTGATCCGCATTCCCATTCCTGAGTTGAACCAGGAACGTCGCCAGGAGATGGTCAAGCTGGCCTCGCGCTATAGCGAGCAGGCCCGCGTTGCCGTGCGCAATGTCAGGCGCGATGGCATGGATCAGCTCAAGCGCCTGGAAAAGGACGGCCACATCACCGAGGACGACCAGAAGCTCTATGGTGATGAGATCCAGGAACTGACGGACGCGACGATCAAGGAAATCGACAAGTCCCTGGTCCAGAAGGAACAGGAAATTCTGCAGGTCTGATGGCAGTCATGGGACCCCGCTCATGACGCCCGGATGGAGGTGCGCGCCGTGCTGAACGCCGAACGTGCCTCGTTCGACCCGGCTACGCCGCGTCATGTTGCCATCATCATGGATGGCAACGGGCGCTGGGCCAAGGCCCGCCATTTGCCCCGCGCGGTGGGCCACAAGCGGGGCGCGGATGCGGTCAGCCGGACCGTGCGCGCCTGCCACGAGCTTGGGGTTTCCTGCCTGACGCTCTATGCGTTTTCATCAGAAAACTGGAAGCGTCCGGTTGATGAGGTCTCCGACCTCATGGGCCTGCTGCGCCTCTATCTGGTTCGCGAACTGGATGATCTGCACCGCAATGGCGTGCGGGTGCGGTTCATTGGCGGGCGGGAGCGTCTGGATGGAGACATCGTTCACCTGATCACGCAGGCCGAGACGCGCACGGCCAGCAATGCGGGCCTGCTGCTTGTCATTGCCGTGAACTATGGCGGCCGGGCCGAGATTGTGGCGGCCAGCCGCCAATTGGCGGAAGCGGCCGCCGCCGGGCGGGTCGACCCTGCCTGTATCGATGAAGCCGCCTTCGAGGCTTGCCTCGAAACCACGGGGATTCCCGACCCCGATCTGGTCATCCGGACATCGGGTGAAAAGCGGATTTCAAATTTTCTGCTCTGGCAGGCGGCCTATGCCGAGTTTGTCTTCACCGACGTCCTCTGGCCTGATTTCGGCAAGGAGCATCTGGAAGACGCCATCGCCGAGTTCCGCCTGCGGGAGCGACGCTATGGTGCGCGGAGCGGCGGATGAGCCAGGGCCGGAGACGATCTTGAACGCTGCAGCCCCCGCATCCAGCGCGCTTCGCGCCCGCATCCTGTCTGCCCTTGTCATGGCGCCGCTTGCACTGGCGGCGGTTTGGTTTGGGGGCTGGGCCTTTCATGTTTTGGTTCTGGCAGGGGCCCTGATGCTCACCTACGAGTGGGATCGGCTGTGCGAGGGCAATGGTTTTGGCGCCGTTGCGCGCCTGCACGGCTCGATCGTGCTGGTGGCGGTTGGCTTTGCCATGGCAGAAATGTTTGCCACCTCCCTGCTGGTTGTTGGTCTTGGCGCGGCCGCCTCCTTTGCCTTTGCCCAGGCAACCGAGCGCCGCCGCCGCTGGCCCTTGCTGGCCGCACCCTATATCTGCATTCCCTGCATTGCCCTTATCTGGCTGCGGGATGATACCCTGATCGGCCGCGACATTACCTTCTGGCTGCTGGCGACAGTCTGGGCGACGGATATTGGCGCTTATGCTGTGGGCCGTACGCTGGGCGGCCCGAAACTGGCGCCGCGCTTCAGCCCGGCCAAGACATGGTCGGGTCTTGTGGGCGGCATGCTGAGTGCATCGCTTGCGGGCTTCGCCGTGACAACAGCCTTTGGCATCAGCAACCAGGCGATTCTTGTTGTTCTGTCCCTTGGCATTGCCGCCTGGTCCCAGGTTGGCGACATCGCCGAGAGTGCCCTGAAAAGGCATTTTGGTGCCAAGGACTCGGGCAGCATCATTCCTGGTCATGGAGGTTTCCTTGACCGGCTCGACGGTCTGCTATTCGCTGCACCGGCTACAGCAGCGATTGTTCTGATAAGCAGTGAATGGGGTTTCCAATGGCATTGAACTCGACGACCCGGACGCAGGAGCCGAGCGTGAAGTCGTCAGGCAGTGCGCCGCGCCGGATTACCATTCTTGGTTCAACCGGCTCGATTGGCTGCAGCACGATTGATCTGGTGGAGCGCAATCCAGGCGTCTATGAGATTGAGGCGCTGACCGCCCATTCCAATGTCGAGAAGCTCGCCGCCCAGGCTCGCCTGTTTCGGCCACGCCTTGTGGTGATTGGCGACGAGACCCTTTACGGCGCGCTCAAGGAAGCGCTGGCCGGCACCAACATTGCGGTGGCAGCGGGCAAGGATGCGCTGGTCGAGGCAGCCACGCTGCCGGCTGACTGGGTCATGTCCGCCATCGTCGGTGCCGCAGGCCTGGCGCCAACCCTGGCGGCGGTGCGCCGTGGGGCCGTGGTTGCCCTTGCCAACAAGGAAAGCCTGGTTTGTGCCGGCGATCTGGTGATGGCTGAAGTCGAGCGGGCCGGGGCGACCCTGCTGCCTGTTGATTCCGAGCATAATGCGATCTTCCAGGTCTTTGATTTTGACCGTGTCGAAAGCGTCGAGCGGCTGATCCTGACCGCCTCTGGCGGGCCGTTCCGCACACTCGCGCGCTCAGACATGGAAAAGGTGACGCCTGAGCAGGCGGTGGCCCATCCCAACTGGTCGATGGGGGCCAAGATCTCGGTTGATTCTGCCACCATGATGAACAAGGGCCTTGAGGTGATCGAGGCGGCCCATCTCTTCCCTGTGCCCGAGGCGCGGATCGAGGTGCTGGTCCATCCCCAATCGGTGATCCATTCCATGGTCGCCTATGTCGATGGCTCGGTTCTGGCCCAGCTTGGCTCTCCGGATATGCGGACGCCCATCGCCTATGCCCTCGGCTGGCCCAAGCGGATGGCAGCGCCATCCGCGCGGCTGGATCTGGCCGCTCTTGGCACGCTTAGCTTCGAAGCCCCCGATCCAGAGCGCTTCCCAGCCCTTCGGCTGGCCCGGCAGGCCTTGCAAACAGGTGGGGCGGCTCCTACTGTTCTTAATGCTGCGAATGAGGTGGCGGTCGCTGGTTTTCTGGCGCGGCGCATAGGCTTCCTCGATATCGCCCGCATTGTGGAGGAGACCATGGATCGCGCTGTTGCGGTTCGTCTTTCCTCTCTTGACGATGTTCACGCGGCTGATGCCGAGGCTCGTCGTATCGCATCGGATCTGGTCGCCAGCGCAGGCTGAGCGTCCGGTGCCATGCCGGGCGGGCCATTTACGGGGTTGGTGACGTGCCGTGGTGTTAACCACGACGTGACTGTGACGGGGCACTGATGGACCATATTCTCGGATTTGCGAGCTACCTCGGTCCGGCCATTGTTGTCATGACCGTGGTCGTCTTTGTGCACGAGCTTGGGCACTACCTCGTCGCAAAATGGGCGGGGGTGCGCGTGGTCACCTTCTCCATTGGCTTTGGACCCGAGATTTTCGGCTGGAATGATCGTTCCGGCACGCGCTGGAAGGTGGCATGGCTCCCCCTTGGCGGTTTCGTTCGCTTCTTCGGTGACGCCGACGCCTCCTCCAAGCCCGATGTCGAGGCCATTGCCGAGATGAGCGATGCGGACAAGAGCGTCAGTTTCCAGCACAAGCCGCTGGGCTGGCGTTTTGCCGT
>CANCOY010000001.1 GCA_947379865.1 Acetobacteraceae bacterium | reverse complement strand
ACCCATCAGCCAGTTCGACTGTCAGATTGCAGCCATTGCCAAGGCGCGGGACGCCGCCCTGGCCACGCGCAACATCCGCGATTTCGAGGGCTGCGGCGTTGACCTGGTAGACCCGTGGCAGGGTACGGGCCTCTGACACGGTGGCCAGTACGAACCATGGGTGGAAAGAGGGAAAATGGTGCCGACGGTGGGAATCGAACTCACGACCTACTGATTACGAATCAGTTGCTCTACCCCTGAGCTACGTCGGCACGAGGGGTCTGTGGGCGGCAAAATAGGCGGGTGGGGGGCTGGCTGCAAGCCCTCAATCGCACCGCAGGGCGCGGGCATTCTCCAAGGCACCCCTATTGCGCCAGGGTGCGGACGATGATGTCGAGGAAGCTTTGGCCATAGCGATCGAGCTTGGTGGCGCCCACGCCCGGCAGGTCGGCGAATTCCGTGAGGGTGCGGGGGCGGCGGCTGGCCATTTCGGCCAAAGTGGAATCGTGGAAGATCACATAGGGTGGCACGCCCTGGGCCTTGGCCAGCACCAGCCGCAAGGCGCGCACGGCGGCAAAGACCGGGTCGCGTTCCGTCAGCTCGGCCGAGGGCACGCGGGCGCGGCCGCCTTTGGCCCCGGCACCGCGTTTTCCGCCGCTGGCGCTGCCGCTGCCAGAGGCCGCTGCGTCTTCCCGGGTCATCATCACCGGGGTCTCGCCCTTCAGCAGGCGGCGGCC
The DNA here is from genome assembly GCA_947379865.1 of Acetobacteraceae bacterium. Taxonomy (GTDB): domain Bacteria; phylum Pseudomonadota; class Alphaproteobacteria; order Zavarziniales; family Zavarziniaceae; genus CANCOY01. Next base: position 102,468 of record CANCOY010000001.1, on the reverse strand, counting down.
CTCGGGGGTGACGAACAGGGCGTTGAAGCGTTCCGCATCCACGCCCAAGGCGCCCATGGCCACCAGCTGGCGAAAGACGCCGTTCCAGGTGCGCGCGGCCAGATCGGCGCCCACGCCAAAGGTCTTCAGCTCGTGATGGTTCCACTGGCTGATCTTGTCGGTCTTCTCGCCGCGCAGCACGTCGATCAGATGGGCCACGCCAAAGCGCTCGCCTGTGCGCAAAGCGGCGGAAAGGGCCTTTTGGGCGGCCACGGTGCCGTCCCAGGTCTCCACCGGCTCAAGGCAGCGGTCGCAATTGCCACAGGGCTCGGCCCGGACCTCACCGAAATAGCCCAGCAACAGCTGGCGGCGGCAGCCACCCGTCTCGCAATAGGCCAGCATGGAGTCGAGCTTGGAGCCCTCCACCCGCTTGCGCTGCGCCTCGGCCACGCCCTCGCCGATCATGCGGCGAAAGCGCACCACATCAGCCAGGCCATAGATCATCCAGGCCTCCGCCGGCAGGCCATCGCGCCCGGCGCGGCCGGTTTCCTGGTAATAGGCCTCCAGGCTCTTGGGCAGGTCGAGGTGCACCACAAAGCGCACATTGGGCTTGTCGATGCCCATGCCAAAAGCAATCGTCGCCACCACCACCACGCCCTCTTCGCGGATGAAACGTTCCTGATTACGCCGCCGCACCTCTGGCGCCAGGCCTGCGTGATAGGGCACGGCATCATGGCCCGCCGCCACCAAAGCAGCGGCCGTCTCGTCCACCCCGTCGCGGGTGGCGCGATAGATGATGCCCGCCTGATCCGGGTGGTTGGCAAGGAAGCGGGCCAGCTGGCGCTTCGGCTCGGCCCGCTGCTCCACGCGATAGCGGATGTTGGGCCGGTCGAAACTGGCGGAAAAGCGCCGCGCCCCGCCTAGGCTCAGGCGCTCCACCACGTCTTCGCGGGTCTGGGCGTCGGCGGTGGCGGTCAGCGCCATGCGCGGCACATGGCCATAGCGGCTGGCGAGAATGTCCAGCGCGCGATATTCCGGGCGGAAGTCGTGGCCCCACTGGCTCACGCAATGGGCCTCGTCGATGGCAAAGAGCGCCAAAGGCGCCGCGTCGAGGCACTCAAGGAAACGGTCTGTCACCAGCCGTTCCGGTGCCACATAGACGAGGTCAATGGCGCCACGGCGCAGGCGCTCCTCCACCGCCTGGGCCTCGCGCCAGTCTAGGCTGGAGTTGAGCGCCGCCGCCGCCACGCCCGCCTGCACCAGGGCGTCCACCTGGTCCTGCATCAGGGCAATCAGGGGCGAGATGACAATGGCCACGCCCGGCCGCACCAGGGCGGGGATCTGATAGCACAAGGACTTGCCACCGCCTGTGGGCATCAGGACAAAGGCATCGCCGCCGGCCACCACATGCTCGATGATGGCCGCCTGCTCGCCGCGGAAGGCGTGATAGCCGAATGTCTCGCGCAGCACGTCGAGCGGTGCCCGGCGTGGCCCTGTCCCTGCCCCGTTCATCCACCTGTTCCTAGTCTGTCGCGGGGCCGGCGGGGGTGGGGCGCGCGGTCATGCTGCCGGTCAGGGCATCGGGGGCGAAGGCGCCGGGGTCCGTGGGGGCGGCGCTGCTGCTGCCCTGCAACAAGGGCGGCAGGAATTCCGGCACCGCACCCGGCACCCGCCAGCCGAGCGCATCAAAGCCATGGCAGGCGGGGCAATCCGGGCTCCAGCGGGCTGCCACATGGCCGCAGCGGCCGCAGGTCCACTGGGCAGGCGGCGGCGCCTCGGCGATCTGGGCCAGCCAGCGCGTGGCGGCCCGCTCATCCCCGCGCTCGGCCCGCTCCAGGCGCGCCAGCAGGTCGAGCGCCCGGGCCGTGGGCTGCTGGGCCGCCAGCGGCTCCAGAATGGTGCGCGCCTCAGCATGGTTGCCCGCCATAAGGGCGCGTTCGGCCAGCAACAGGCGGCTTTCACCATGGCCGGGGTTGGTGTTGATCAGGCTGTCCAGCCGTTCGGCCTTGCGGGCGGGGCCATCGGCATCGTGGATCTGGGCGTGCAGGCTGGCCAGATCGGGATGGGGGGCGGCGGCCCAGGCGGCCTCGATCACCCCATCGGCCTGGCGAACCTTGTCAGTCGCCCACAGCAGGCGCGCTGTCAGCACGGCGGCAGGTGCCAGTTCCGGGGCCAGTTCATGGGCGTCGCGGGCACGCTTCAGGGCCTCCTCGCGCAGGCCGTCGGCCTCTAGTTCCAGGGCCCTTGCCAGCAGCAGCACGGCGCGGCGGCGGCGGGCGTCGGCTGCTTCAACCAGCTTGCGCTTCACCGCCTGGGCCAGGGTTGCCTCGGCATCGGCCCATTTGCGGTCGGCCACCTGCAATTGGAACAATTCGCCCGCCACCCAGGGCGTGTCGGGCCGCAGGGTGCGCGCCCGTTCCACCAGGACCAGGGCGGCGGCCGAATCGCCCCGGCGCTGGGCCTGGGCAAACAGGCCCTTCAGGCCGAGGAATGCCGTTTCGTCGTCGTCCAGCAGGGCTTCAAACTGTTTTTCCGCCTCGGCGGGGTCGCCGGAAAGCTGGGCGGCCTGGGCGGCCAGCAGGCGGGTGAGGGGGGCGGCGCCAATCAGGCTCTCGGCCTCGCGGGCCTGTTTCTGGGCATCACGGGCGTCGCCGGCGGCAATGGCCACCAGGCCGCGCACCACGGCGCGCTCGCCCCGGCGGCTGCGGCTTTCCGCCCGCCAGCGCCCCAGCAGGCTGGGGGAGCGGCGCACGATCCGCCACAGGCGGTAGAGGATGATGGCAAGGGCCAGCAAGGCGGCAAGGCCAACCAGCAGAATGCCGACGCTGGTCTCCAGCCGCCAGCCACCCCAGTCCAGCCGCACCAGACCCGGCCGGTCGGCCAGCCAGGCCGCCCCAAGGCCCGCCAGGGTGATGGCCACAAGGCCGATGACAAGACGGATCATGGCGCAACCACCCCCTCGCCACTGGTGCCCAGGGTGCCGGCAATGCGGGCATCAAGGCTGTCCATGGCGCTGTCGGCGGCAAGGCGCGCGCGGGCATCTTCCAGCCAGGCGGCGGCGGCCTTGGCCGGCTCGCCACCAAGGCCAGCCAGTTCCGCCACGGCCTGGGGCAGATCATTGCCCAGCAGGCGCTGTTCGGCGCGCGCCACCAGGGCCTCGGTATCGGCCCCTGTCACCTCGCCCGTGCGCCGCACGGTCACGAGGGAGCCAAGGCCACTGGCCACCCGGTCGATCAGGCCGGCATCGGCCTCTGGCCGCGCATTGGCCGCCAGGATATCGCGGGTGGTGGCATCGAAACGGCCGCGCAGGGTGGCCAGGGTGGGTACCCCGGTCTCGGCCCGGCCACTCAGGTTTTCCAGCGCCTTTGCCAGGGTCACGTCACCCGCCAGGGGGCCGGTACGGACCAGGGTTTCAAGCGAGGTCAGGGGGCTGCGATAGGCAGCGCCCGCATCAAGGGTGGTACGCAGGCGCCCGGCGGCAAAGACCGTGGCGGTCTGGCGCGCGTCCACATCGGCGCCCTTCATCAGTTTTTCCAGCGCCGCCAGCTGGGCATCGTGCTGGGTCAGGCGGGTGGCATAGTCGGTGCGCAGGTTCATCAGCGTGGCCGGATCAACCGTGCCCGCCGCCATGCGCGACTCCAGCGCCTCGATCCGGCGGGCCAGCATGGGGCTGCCCTCGGGGGCGGCGACCTGGCCGGCCGTCTTGCCCCCCTCGCCCAGGCGGGCCTCCACGGCCTTCAGGCGGCTCTCCAACTCGCCAACGCGGCGGTCGATGGCGTTTTCCTGCTCGCTCAGCACGCCGATCTGGGTGGCGGCATCGCCGATGGTGTCGGTCTTCTGGCTGACGCCATCAAGGGCGGCTTCCAGGGCGCGCACCCGGGTGGTCAGGGTCTCGACCCGGTCGGGCGTGCCAGCAAGGCCGCCTTCACCGCCGGGGCCGGTGCTGATTCCAAGGGCCGCCAGCACTTCGGGATGGGCATACCAGGTCCAGCCAGCAACGCCGATGGCGGCCGCCAGCAACAGGCCAATGGCGGTCAGCGGGCCGCGTCGGGCGGGAGCCTTGGGCGGCGGCGCCTTGGCACCGGGCTTGGCGGGGGCGGGCTTGGGCGGGGCGTCTGCCGGCTTGGCCTCTGGCTTGCTCCCCTGGGCGTCCGGCTGGCGATCGGTCATGGCGTGGGTGTCTCGCTGCAGAGAAGGGCCAGAAGGGCATCGGTCTCGGGTCGTTGTGCCACGCGAACATGCCTGAAGGCGAGCCCCCCGAGGGCATCCGCCACCGCCGGGCTAAGACAGAATGCCGCAAGCCCGGCACAGGTTGCATCAAGGCCGTCGTTTTCGACGAGGCTGGCAAAGGTCTGGGCCGTGCGGGGGGAAAAGAACAGAACCCCGTCCAGCAGGCCTTCACGCAGGGCCGCTACCGTGGCGGGGCCAAGGCGGGTGGCGGGCCGCGCGTCATAAAGCACCGCCCGGGTCACGCTGAAACCCTGGGCTGTCAGGCTGCCGGCCAGGTCCCCCGCCACCGCCGTGCCCGCCACATGTACCAGGGGGCCGGCCCGGGGATCCAGCCGGGCGCTCACAAGCTCGGCCAGGGCCACCACGTCGCCGCCGGCCGTGCTCACCCGGGTGAACCCCGCCGCCGCCGCCGCTTCTGCCGTGGCAGGGCCGACCGCAAACACGGCGATGTCCCGTTGCAGGGTGGCCCCGGCCAGGGCGCGCACGCCATTGGCGCTGGTGGCCAGCACCGCCTGCACCCCGTCAAGCGCAAGACGGGTATCTGGCACGGGCGCCAGATCCAGCAGCGGCTCGATCAGGCTGTCCACGCCCGCTGCTGCCAGCCGTTGCGCCAGAGGGCGCGATTGCGCCTCGGGCCGGGTCAGCAGCACACGCATCCGCTGCTCATCTGCGGGCCAGCCGCTCAGCTGAAGAACCCGGGGCCAGCGCGCGACAGCAGTTCCGCCCCGGCATCTGCCCCCATGGCAATGCCATCGTGGACGGCACCCTGGCGCGAGGTCGTCAGGATACGTTTCCCGTCATAGCTGAAGATGCGGGATTCAAGGGCCAGCCCGCCCGTCCCATCAAGCGTGGCAAGCGCCGCAATGGGGGTGCGACACGAGCCGTCGAGGGCGGCCAGCAAAGCGCGTTCGGCATCCACGGCCAGTGCGGTTTCGGGATGGTTCAGGGCCTCCACCAGCGGGCGGGTGACGGCGTCATCGCCGCGCGTCTCGATGCCGATGGCGCCCTGGGCCACCGCCGGCAGCATTTCCTCGAGGCTGAGGATGGCCGTGGCGTGGTGTTCCAGCCCCAGGCGCTTGAGGCCGGCCAGCGCCAGAAGTGTGGCCTGCACCTCGCCGCGCGCCAGCTTGTCCAGCCGGGTGTTGACGTTGCCGCGCAGGGTTTCCACCCGCAGATCGGGCCGGGCGGCCAGGATCTGGGCCTGGCGCCGCAGCGAGGCACTGCCCACCAGGGCGCCCGCAGGCAGGGCGGCGATGCTGCCGGCCACGGGCGACAGAAAGGCGTCGCGCGGGTCCTCGCGTTCCAGCAGGGCCACGATCTCCAGCCCCGGGGGCAGGACCGTGGGCATGTCCTTCATGGAATGGACCGCCAGATCGATGCGGCCATCGATCAGGGCCTCCTCGATCTCCTTGGTGAACAGGCCCTTGCCCCCCACCTCGGACAGGGCCCGGTCGAGCACATTGTCGCCTGTGGTCTTGATGACCATGATCTCTGGCTCCGGCAGGCCCGGATGGGCTGCACGCAGCAGGCGTGAAGTGAGATGGGCCTGGGCCAGCGCCAGCGGGCTGCCACGGGTGCCAATGCGGAGGGTGGGGAGCTGATTGGGTTGCACGTCTGTCGGGTCCGTTCTAAGAGCGCTGCTAGCGTGCAACGATGTGGCCGCCAACGCAAACCATGTTCTCCTTTTTCCGGACATCGGGCTTTTGCCATCTTTGGCGGCCCCGCCGGAGCCACCTGACCCGGGAGTAGGGCGACGATGAGCATAGCAGCCCCGCCCCCGCTGCCTGGCGCCGCTCTCGTACTGGGTATCGAGACCAGCTGCGACGAGACCGCCGCCGCCGTGGTGGCAGGCGACCGCCGGATTCTGTCCAATGTGGTGCTCAGCCAGGATGAGGCGCACCGGCCCTATGGCGGCGTGGTGCCAGAAATCGCTGCCCGCGCCCATGTGGAGGTGCTGGACCGCCTGATCGCCCAGGCATTGGCCGAGGCTGGCGTGGGCTTTGGTGATCTCGGCGCCGTTGCCGCCACCGCCGGGCCGGGCCTGGTGGGGGGCGTGATGGTGGGCCTGATGACGGGCAAGGCCATTGCAGCAGCCCGGCACCTGCCCTTCATCGGCGTCAATCACCTGGAAGGCCATGCGCTCACCGCCCGGCTGACCGATGGGATCCCCTTTCCCTATCTGCTGCTGCTGGTCTCGGGCGGGCATTGCCAATTGCTGGTGGTGGAGGGGGTGGGACGCTTTCGCCGCTTGGGCACCACCATCGACGATGCCGTGGGCGAGGCTTTCGACAAGACGGCCAAGCTCCTCGACCTCGGCTTTCCCGGCGGCCCGGCGGTGGAACGCGCCGCGCTGGCGGGTAACCCGAAGCGGTTCGATCTGCCCCGGCCCATGCTGGGGCGGCCGGGTTCGGATTTTTCATTCTCGGGGCTGAAGACGGCGGTGCGCCAGGTGGTGGGGGGCCTTGGCTGGCCGCTGGCGGCACAGGACGCCGCCGATGTTGCCGCCAGCTTCCAGGCCGCCGTGGCCGATGTGCTGGCCGACCGCGCCGGCCGCGCCCTCAAGGAGGCGGCCCGCCTGCTGGCCCCCATGCCCCTGGTGGTGGCGGGCGGGGTTGCCGCCAACCGCACCCTGCGCGCCCGGCTGGAGGAGGTCGCCGCCCGCCATGGCGTCGCCTTCCTCGCCCCGCCCCTGAAACTGTGCACCGACAATGCCGCCATGATCGCCTGGGCCGGCTGCGAACACCTCGCACTCGGCCACACCGACCCCCTCGACCTCGGCCCCCGCGCCCGCTGGCCACTGGACCCAACCGCCCGGGCGGGGGCGAAGGCGTGATGGCTTAGTCCCCGCCCCAGCGCTGGCGCGCACGGTAAAGCTGGTAGTCCGTTCCATGCCAAGCCAGATCCGGGCGTCTAACCCCAGGACCTTCTCGAACTGCAAGGCCGTCTTGGCCTCAAGGCGGGCCTCGCCTGCGATGATCGCGCTGATCAGTTTGCCGGAGCATCCGCAGCGCCGCGCGAACTCCGCGTGCGAGATGTCGTGGGCGTGCAGCCGCTCTTCCAGCACACAGCCCGGCGGGACGGCATAATCTGGCGCGCATTGGGTTCGCCCTACCATGGCACCTCTCCCGGCCCAGATCAGTCAAGCACACAACTAGCCTATTATGTAATGCAGGTAATGCCTCTGCCAAATGCCGCTGGTCACGCCTGAGCCTGCCGTGCCCAGGCCACCGCAGCGGCGACATCCACCTCGGACAGCTTCAGGTCAGCCAGCCGCGCGCGCACGACGTCGGCGCGGCTGAGGCGCACCGGGGTTAGCACGATGCGGCCGTTTTCCTCTGCCACGTCGAAAGACGTGACCCCTTCAAAGGCCGCGACCACGGACTTGGGCAGGGTCAGCCGGTTTCTGGATGTCAGCTTGGCGCGCATGGCAGAAATGACCTCAAGGGTTTCAGGCAAATTGCCATCCTTACCCGAGGCCTTCAACGACTAAATTCGCCCGCCCCCCTACAGCGGGCGGCCTTCCAGCAGGCGGGGGAGGGTGCCGACGGTGCCGCTGGCGTGGCGCATGAAGAAGCGTTTCAGGGGGCCGATGCGTTCCACGGCGGCAAGGCCCAGGTCGCGGGCCAGGCGCACGGGGGCGAGGTCGTTGGAGAAGAGGCGGTTCAGGCCGTCCGTCACCACCCCCAGCATCACATTGTCCAGCCGCCGCCAACGCTGGTAGCGCTCCAGCAGGCCGGCGTCGCCGGCTTCGAGGCCCAGGCGGTGGCCATCCACCAGCACTTCGGCAAGTGCGGCCACATCGCGCAGGCCAAGGTTCAGGCCCTGGCCGGCAATGGGATGGATACCATGGGCGGCGTCGCCCACCAGCACCAGGCGCGGCGCCACATAGCGGTCGGCCAGATGCAGGGCCAGCGGCCACGACCAGCGCGGGCCGGTACTTTCCACATGGCCCAGATGGTCGCCAAAGCGGCGGCGGATCTCGTCGTCAAAGGCGGACTTGGGCAATTGCATCAGGGCTTCGGCCAAGGCATGGCGCTCGGTCCACACCAAAGACGAGCGGTTGCCCGTCAGCGGCAGGCTGGCAAAGGGGCCGCCCGGCAGGAACAGCTCATGGGCGAGGCCCTGATGTGGCCGTTCATGGGTGACGGTCGCCACGATCCCCGTCTGGCCATAGGACCAGCCCCGGGTGGCAATGCCAGCCGCCGTGCGCAGGCGCGAATTGCGCCCGTCGGCCGCCACCACCAGCTGGGCCGCCAGCACCCGGCCGTCAGAGAGATGGGCGAGCGTCCGGTCTGGCCCCGCCTCCACCCGCAGGACCGTGGCGGGATTGATCTGCACCAGCCCGGCCAGGCGCGCCGCCGAACGGTCGAGGGCGCGGCGCAGCACGCGGTTCTCGATCAGATGGCCAAAGGGCTCGTCGCCGATGGCGCCATGGTCAAAGTGCAGGAACAGGCTGGAGGGGCGCCGTCCTGCCCGGCCATCAGAGACGCGGATGTCGAGGATGGGCTGCGCTTCACCCTCCAGATCGGGCCAGATGCCAAGGCTTTTCAGCATGCGGCAGGCCGCCAGCGCCACGGCAGAGGCGCGGCCATCAAAGGCCTCGTCCAGCTGGGTCGCGCGTGCTTCAGCGTCCACCACGATCACGGAAAGGCCGGCCCGGGCACAGGCCACGGCCAGGGTCAGCCCCACCATGCCGCCACCGGCAATCACAAGGTCGGCGGTCTGGATGGGGGTGGGAGCGGGGGTTGGAGCTTCTGGGGTTGGGGCGGGCTGGGTCATGCAGGCGATATTGCGCGCCCCGCCCTCCTTGTCCAGCTGCAAGCAGGTCCGGCTCGCCGCGTGGCCGGGGCCAGGGCCCGCTGAAGCACGTTCAGCGTGTGCCAGAGGGATGTGGCACACCTGCAACATGAAACAGGGGATTGAAATTTTCCTGCGTGTTTTTGTTGACGTTGCTACAATGAACCATAACCATCTTCTCACCGCTCTACACCTCGATGATGTAGAGCCTGCATCGGCAACGTCAGGTTTCCTGACCCCCTGAGAGGTGATTGATGAACAAGATTCTGCTGGGCACGACGGCGCTGGCCGCCACGCTCATCTCCGGCGCGGCCATGGCCGAAGAGCCGATCAAGCTCAGCCTGGGCGGCTATTTCCAGGCCTATGGCATCCACCAGAACACCGATCTGGCCGACCTGCGCAGCTTCTATGTGTCCCAGCGCGGCCGCATCAACATCAAGGGTTCCACCACCCTCGACAACGGCCTCACCGTCGGCGTCTACACCCAGATCCGCGCTGGTGAAAACGCCAATCTGGACAAGGCAAATGGCATGGTGAAGCGCGCCTATGCCTTCTTCGAGGCAGACTTTGGCCGCATTGAAGTGGGTTCGGCCGATGGCGCCGCCAACCAGCTTGGCTATACCTCTCCCGATCCGGCCCCGGCGGCTGGCGTGAACTCGGCAAACTTCTTTGCCAATCCGGCGCCGTCCAACATCGCGGGCGCCCTTGGTTCCACGCCGACGACCTATAACAACTGGGACGCGCAGAACACCAAGATCAGCTATTTCACGCCGCGTGTTTCGGGCTTCCAGTTTGGCGTGTCGTTCACCCCGTCGGCCTGTGGTACCGGCCCGACCGTTGGTGGCGACAACAGCTGCCCCAGCTTTGGCCAGGCCCCCTCGGACATCGAATTCCAGCAGTCTGAGGTCTGGCAGCTTGGTGCCAACTATTCGAACACCTTCGGCGAACTCGAGACCGGGTTCTCTGCCACGTTCGTTCAGGGCACGCTCGAGAACAACGATGGCGACATCACCGCCAAGGACCGCCGGAGCTATGGCTTTGGCACCAACCTGAGTGCCAGGGGCTTCACCCTCGGCGCCTCCTATCTGCATGACAACGAAGGTGTCGTGGATGTGAAGGTGGACGCCTGGGATATCGGCCTGAAGTACACCACGGGTCCGTTCTCGGCCGGCTTGCAGCACATCGAGTCCAAGCGCCAGGGCGATTCGGATGGCGTGGAATATGAAGTCCGCGCCACCATGATTGGCGGCGGCTATGCCGTTGGCCCCGGCATCAACCTTGGTGTCGGCTATCAGGTGTGGAGCTGGGACGCGACCCCGCTTACCGAGGACACCAAGAACGACGCCGACATGATCCTTGTGGGTACCGTCCTCAACTTCTGAGGCTGGCACCATCCAGGGTTGAGAGGGGCGGGTCTGCGGATCCGCCCTTTTCTTTTGCGCCCTCTTTTCATCGGGGGCGCTTGCAGGGCATCCTCCGGCTGGCCGGGGTGGCCGGTCTTGCTGCGGGGGGTGTCATGGGTGCGCTGGTCTGGCTTGCGTCCTATCCGAAGTCGGGCAACACGTGGATGCGGGCCTATCTGCACAATCTGTTCATCAACCCGGCCGAACCCCTGCCGCCGGACACGCTGGTGCGCTTTACCGCCAGCGATACCTACAAGCCCTGGTACCGTCAGGCCAATGACGGCGTCATGCCCGAGGACTTCGACGAGGAGACGCTGGCCCGCCTGCGGCCCGTGGCCCAGCGGCTGATCACCGGCTCCCACCCGGACTCGGTCTTCGTCAAGACCCACGCCGCCAATCTGGAACAGAACGGCGTGCCCATGATCAATCCAGAGGTGACGGCCGGCGCCATCTACATCGTGCGCGACCCGCGCGACGTGGCGATTTCCGTCACCCATCATTATGGCGTCACCCTGGACCAGGCCATTGCCCGCATGGCCAATCCCAAGGGTGGCACCGCCGTGTCGGACACCCAGATCCCGCAGCTGATCTCAAGCTGGTCCCTGAATGTGTCGAGCTGGACGGCGGTGCCAAACCCCCAGCTGCACGTCGTCCGCTACGAGGACATGCTGGACAAGGCCTTTGTCACCTTCGGTGGCATCGCGAAGTTCCTGGGGGTGGACGCCGGCAAGGAACGCCTGCAAAAGGCCATTCGCTTTTCCAGCTTCAATGCCCTGAAGGCGCTGGAGAGCAAGCACGGCTTTGCCGAGCGCAGCGTCAACGCCCAGAGTTTCTTCCGCGAGGGCCGCAAGGAACAGTGGAAGAAGATCCTGACGCCCGAACAGGCGCGCACCATCGAAGGCCAGCATGCCGAGCAGATGCGCCGCTTCGGGTATCTCTGAACAGGTGGGCTGGCAGGGCTGTGATTCGCGTTGGCACCTGATGTGAGAGATCCCTGACAAGTCTCTGATCTCCAAGTATCTTGGTGCTTTCTCTTGTCGATGCGGCACCGCCTCGGCTATGGTTGGGAATCACGCATTCGCGTCGGGGGAGCCCATGGCCCGGTCTGGCACCAGCGCCCGCTCAGGCGCCAGTTCACCTGCGGTCAAGCTGCTGCCGGCAGATACGTCGGCGCTGCTGCGGCGCCGCGCCATAGAGCTTGGCGGCCTCGCCGTGGCAGGCCTTGCCCTGTTGCTGCTGCTTGCCCTGTTCAGCTGGCATGGCGGCGACCCGTCGTGGAACAAGGCCACCGCAGGGGCCGCACGCAATCTTCTCGGCCGGCCCGGCGCCAGCGTGGCGGACACATTGTTGCAGATGGTGGGCCTTGGTGCCGTCGTGCCGGTGCTGGCCCTGCTGGCCTGGGCCTGGCGGATTGCCAGCCATCGCGGGCTCACCTTCTGGTGGGCCAATCTGGGTCTGCTGCCGGTGGCCATCGGCCTGGTGGGGGCGCTGCTGGCCTATCTGCCCACGCCCGCCGGCTGGCCGTTCGACGTGGCCGGCCAGAGCCTGGGTGGCTCCATCGGCTTCAGCATTGCCAGCGGGGCGCAAAAGGGATTCGTCACGCTGGGGGCCGGCAGCGGCGCTGGCCTTGTGGCCGGCTTGGTGATTGGCCTTGGTGCCCTCGCCTCTCTGGTGCTGTGCCTTGGCCTGAGTGTGGGGGAATGGCGGACCATGGGCCGGGGGCTGGCCCTTGTGGGTGCGGCACTGGGCCGGGGTCTGAACCGGGCAACCGGTGCCGCCCGCAGCCGTCGCCAGTCCGCCTGGGACGATGATCCGGCAGAGGACATCACGCCTGTACCCCGGCGCCACCGGGGCCTGCGCACCCTGGAGCCCAGCCTTGGCGGCAGCCCCGAATACAGCGACGACGCGGATTTTGATGCGGCCGACGATCTGGAACCGGCGGAGCATCCCCGGGCTTTCGAGCAACCGGCCGCAGTGCCCGGCCAGGCGCCTGCGCGTTCGGCGCTGGAAAAGCGGGTGGAAATCGCCCCCAGCCAGACAAAGCGCAGCAAGCGCGCCGAACAGGAAAACCAGACCAGCCTCGCCCTTGGGCCGGTGGATGAATACAGCCTGCCCCCCCTTGGCCTGCTGAAGGCGCCGCCCCCCGGCCGCCGCGTGGAAGCGGTGAACGAGGAGGCGCTGGAACAGAACGCCCGCCTGCTGGAAGGCGTGCTGGATGATTTCGGCGTGCGCGGCCAGATCGTGAAGGTGCGCCCCGGCCCCGTGGTCACCCTTTACGAGCTGGAACCGGCACCCGGCACGAAATCCGCGCGGGTGATTGGCCTGGCCGACGACATTGCGCGCTCCATGAGTGCGGTCTCTGCCCGCGTCTCGGTGATCCCGGGGCGCAATGTGATTGGCATCGAACTGCCCAACCAGGTGCGCGAGACCGTCTATCTGTCGGAACTGCTGGCCAGCCCGGCCTATGAATCGAACGCCTCGCAACTGCCGCTGGCGCTGGGCAAGGACATTGGCGGTGGCGGCGTGATTGCCGACCTCACCCGCATGCCCCATCTGCTGGTGGCGGGCACCACGGGTTCGGGCAAGTCGGTGGCCATCAACACCATGATCATGTCGCTGCTCTACCGGCTGCCGCCGGACCAGTGCAAGTTCATCATGATCGACCCCAAGATGCTGGAACTCTCCGTCTATGACGGCATCCCCCATCTGCTGGCGCCGGTAGTTACCGAACCGGGCAAGGCCGTTGTCGCGCTGAAATGGACCGTGCGCGAGATGGAGGACCGCTATCGCAAGATGTCCAAGCTGGGCGTGCGGAACATTGCCGGTTTCAACCAGCGTCTGGCCGAGGCGCGCGCCAATGGCGAGGTGCTGAAGCGCACGGTGCAGACCGGCTTTGATCCCGAAACCGGCAAGCCGGTGATGGAAGAACAGCCCATCGACCTCACCCACCTGCCCTTCATCGTCGTCATTGTCGACGAGATGGCCGACCTGATGATGGTGGCGGGCAAGGACATTGAAGGGGCGATCCAGCGTCTGGCCCAGATGGCGCGGGCCGCCGGCATCCACATTGTCATGGCCACCCAGCGCCCCTCGGTGGACGTGATCACCGGCACCATCAAGGCGAATTTCCCCACCCGCATCAGCTTCCAGGTGACGAGCCGCATCGACAGCCGCACCATTCTGGGCGAGCAGGGGGCGGAACAGCTGCTGGGGCAGGGCGACATGCTCTATATGGCCGGCGGCGGCCGGGTCACCCGGGTGCACGGGCCGTTCGTCTCGGACCATGAGGTCGAGCAGGTGGTGGCCTTCCTCAAGGACCAGGGCGAGCCGTCCTATCTCGACGCGGTCACCGAAGAGGTCGACGGGCCTGTGGGTGGTGGCGAGGCCGGGGCTGCCTCCACCGGCGATGATCTCTATGACCGGGCCGTGGCGCTGGTGGCGCGGGAAGGCAAGGCCTCCACCAGCTTCATCCAGCGCCATCTGCAGATCGGCTATAACCGCGCCGCCCGCATCATCGAGGAGATGGAGACGCAGGGCGTGGTGGGCAAGCCCAACCATGTGGGCAAGCGCGAGGTGCTGGTGGGCGACCATTCGGCCGATGCCTATTGATGGGCTCTAGGCCTCACTGGTCAGCCGGCCCCCGGACTACTACAGGCCCCCAGACCACGACAGGCCCCAAGAGCACGAGAGGCCCCAAGAGCACTAGAGGCCTTGAGATGGCCGCATTTTGGGGCCATGACTGGGGAATGCGACATTTCTTATGGCGCGGCCTGATCGCCGGGGTGCTTGCCCTGGTCCTGCTGCCGCACGGCGCCCTTGCGGCCCCCAAACCCTCGCCCCCCAAACTCTCGGCCGCCGACCAGGCTGATGTGAGCCGGGTTGAGGCCTATCTCAACCAGGTCCGCGTGCTGAAGGCGGGCTTTACCCAGGTGGCGCCCGATGGCGGGTTGAGTGAGGGCCTGTTCTATCTCTCGCGCCCGGGCCGCATGCGCTTTGAATATGCGCCGCCCAGCCCCATCCTGATCGTGGGCGATGGCACCTGGGTGGTGGTCTATGACGCCGAGACCAAGCAGGTTGATCGCGTTCCCATTGCCGCCACGCCCATCTCGGTGCTGGTGCGGGACAGGGTGGATCTGGCCAAGGGCTCGGAAGTGACGGGGGTTCGTCGCCGGCCGGGCGTGCTGGAAATCACCCTGGTCGATCCCGACAACCGCGACCAGGGCTCCATCACCCTGGTGTTCGCCGATCAGCCGCTGGAACTGCGCCAGTGGCTGGTGATCGACAGCCAGAACCAGATCACCACGGTGCAGTTGCACGACGTCGTCAGGGACGTGCGTCTCGACGCCAAGCTCTTCGTGTTCAACGATCCCCCGGTAACCACACAGCGCACGCGCTGAGGCCAGCCATCGCGTGCAAAGATGCTGCCGCCGGGGTACACTCAGCCATCATGACCGCAGAGCCCCCCGCTTCCGCCATGCCGCCGCCCGTCGTCGGCATACCCTGCTGCCTGAAACAGCTTGATGGTCACCCGTTCCAGGCGGCGGGCGAAAAATATGTTATCGCCGTCTCTGAAGGGGCGGGGTGCACGCCTTTCCTGATCCCCTCGCTGCCCCGGCCCATCGCGGTGGAAACCGTGCTGGCCCATGTGCATGGCCTGCTGATCACCGGCAGCCCCTCCAATGTGGCGCCCGGCCTCTATGGCGGTCCGCCGCCGCGTGATGGCGTGCTGCAGGACCCCCAGCGCGATGCCACCACCCTGCCGCTGCTGCGCCTGGCCCTGGCGCGGGGCGTGCCGGTGCTGGCGATCTGTCGCGGCTTTCAGGAACTCAATGTGGTCATGGGTGGTAGCCTCTTTCAGCATCTGGAAGAAGAGCCGGGCCGCCTGGACCATCGCGGCGGGCCGGGTGCGCCTGCCGAAGTCTATCGCCCCAAGCACATGGTCGCGCTGACCCCGGGCGGCCAGCTGGCGGCCATCGCCGGGGGCCACGAGATCATGGTCAATTCCATCCACGGCCAGGGGATCGACCGGCTGGCGCCGGGCCTTGCTGTGGAAGCGGTGGCGCCTGACGGCACCATCGAGGCGGTGCGGGTGGAGGGGGCAAAGTCCTTTGCCCTGGCCACCCAGTGGCATCCCGAGTGGCGCTATTGGGAAGACCCCTTCGCCACGGCGCTGTTTTCGGCCTTCGGCCAGGCGGTGCGCGCCCATGCCGCCGCCAATCCTGTTCCTGTTTCAAAGGTGTTGCATGTCTGAGATGGATTCCTGGCTTGCCGAACGACGCATCACCGAGGTCGAGTGCCTGGTGCCCGACATGTCGGGGATTGCGCGGGGCAAGATCCTGCCCTCGTCCAAGTTTGTGCGCAGCCAGGTGGACAACAGCCTGCGCCTGCCCGAGAGCATCTTTACCCAGACGGTAACGGGCGAGTTCGTTGATTCCGATGTGACCGACCCGGTGGAACCGGACGTGATCCTGCGGCCCGACCCCACCACCCTGTCCGTCGTGCCCTGGTATACCGAGCCGACAGCGCAGGTCGTCTGTGATGCCTTTGATCGCAAGGGCAAGCCGGTGCCCATCGCACCGCGCCAGGTGCTGCGCCAGGTGATCGACCTTTATGCCGCGCGCGGCTGGAAGGCATTGGTGGCGCCAGAGCTTGAATTCTATCTGGTGGCCAAGAACGTCGACCCCGACTATCCCTTGCAGCCTCCCATCGGCCGTTCGGGCCGGCCCGAGACGGGGCGCCAGTCCTATGGCATCGACGCGGTGAACGAGTTCGATCCGATTTTCGAGGACATCTACAAATATTGTGATGTCCAGGATCTCGACGTCGATACCCTGATCCACGAGGGCGGCACCGCCCAGGTGGAGATCAATTTCAATCATTCCGAGCCGCTGACCATGGCGGACCAGGCCTTCCTGTTCAAACGCACGGTGCGCCAGGCTGCCCTGCGCCACGGGGTCTATGCCACCTTCATGGCCAAGCCCTATAGCCAGGAACCGGGTTCGGCCATGCACATCCACCAGTCGGTGGTGGACATGGAAACGGGCCGCAACCTGTTTGCCACCGAAGACGGCACCGATACCCCGCTGTTCATGTCGCACATCGCCGGCCTGCAGAAGTACCTGCCCGGCGCCATGCCGCTGCTGGCCCCCAATGTGAATTCCTATCGCCGCCTGGTGCGCCACATGTCGGCCCCGGTGAACCTGCACTGGGGGCGCGAGAACCGCACGGCGGGCCTGCGGGTGCCCGAAAGCGGCCCAGAGGCGCGGCGCGTTGAAAACCGCGTGCCGGGGGCGGATGCCAATCCCTATCTGGTGATCGCGGCCTCGCTTGCCTGTGGCTATATCGGCATGGTCAACGGGCTGGAGCCGACGAACCCCGTGGTGGGCAGCGCCTATCGCCTGAAATTCGCCTTGCCGCGGTATCTGCCCGATGCGCTGAACAAGCTGAATGGCGCCGACGATCTGCGGGAAGTGCTGGGCGATGATTTCGTCAGCCTGCTGATCGAGGTCAAACAGGCCGAACACGACGCCTATCAGCACGTCATCAGTGCCTGGGAGCGCGAGCACCTGCTGCTGAACGTCTGAGCGTCTGAAGTTGCATCAGGACGGAGCAATTTTGCCGCATGCTTTTGCCCCCGTCCCCTAGCCTGCATCAGGGCTCTGGGGTGACGGGGGACATGACGGCGTGCAAACGCTCTATCTGCATATTGGCTGGCGCAAGACGGGCTCCAGCGCCATCCAGCATTATCTGACCGAGGCGGGCAGTTCACTTGGGGTTGCCCTGGTGCCTGTGGGCATGCGCGCGCAGACGCTGGTGCGCGATGCCAGCCCCCTGGCGCACCATGCCCTGGCCACCACCAAGGCGGCCAAAATGGCTGAGCTGTGGAAACAGGTGGCGGATTACACCAGATCGGCGGCTTCGGCCCGGCATCTGGTGACAAGCGAATTGTTCTCCAAAGACATCCTGCCCTATCGGGAGCGGGCCCGTCTTCTGGCCGAAAACCTGTCGGGCTTTGGCCGGGTGCGGGTGTTTGGCTGGCTGCGCCGCCAGGACGACTATGCCGCCTCCCTCATGGTCCAGTCGCTGAAACATGGTTTTCCGGCGCACGACGCCGGGCGGGACGTGCCCCTGCCGCCGGACGCCCATTATGCCGAGGCGCTGGACAATCTGTGTGACCACCTGGCAGGGGCGGATCTCTGCATCGGCGAGTATCAATCCGCCGGCTCCCTGGAGCGTGAGTTCCTGGACCGGATCGATGAACCGGCTGGGGCAAGGGCACTGCCGCCGCCGGCCCGCATCAACGAAGGCGTGTCGGCCGCCCTCTATGGCATTCAGGCACGCCTGAACGCCCTGAGGCTGACCCGCCCGGCAAACCTGCCCCGTGTCCAGATGCTTTTGCTGCGGGCAGCACGCGGCGTGGCCCAGCTTGATCAGGGACCAAAGGCTGTGCCGATCACCCATCAACAGCGCCTGGCCATCCTGCAGCGCCTGGCACCCTCGAACGAGAGGCTGGCCAGCCGTCATGGCTTTGACATCACGAATTTTGCGCCCACCAAAGCCAATGTGGAACGCTACCCGGCCTTCAACATAGCCACAGTCCCTGATCCCGTGCTGGTGGAGGCGCTGGTGCCAGAGGCCCGCCGCCTGCATGGCGAGGTTGGCACGGCCGCCTCCGCCATCCTGCTCAAGGGACTTTGCGAAATGCAGGCGCCGCGCACATTTATCGGCCTTGGCCGCTGGATGAACCCCATGCTCACCAACCGCCTCAGCCTGCCTCTCTAGGCTGCCGGTTCAGGAGGAAGGGCGTTCACGAGGAAGGGTGGGGCCTTGCCGGTGTAATGAGGCCGGCCAGCAGCACGAGGGCAAAGGCGCCCAGCACGGCAGCGGCAAGGAACCAGCTCTGCCAGATGCCAAAGCTGACCGAGGCATTGACGAGGAAACTCATCGCCGTCGCCGCCCCCAGGGCCTGCACCCGCACATCACCCGACAGGCGCAGGATCAGGCCCAGCAGGCTGGCGCCTGCCAGGGCCGCCAGGATCGCCCCCACGGCACCCAATTCCATCCAGATATGCAGATAGGCATTGTGGGGATGCAGCGAGAACAGCTTCTTGTGGAACACCTGACTGCCATCGGGGGCATAAAAGAAGATCGACTGATCCTGGCCGGGAATGGTGCGCGACGCATCAAAGCCCGCACCAAACAGGGGCTTTTCGGCAATGTGGTCTGCCGTGAACTGCCAGATCTGCACCCGGTGCTGCCAGGATTCCGGCAGGCGGCGCTGGCCCTCGATGCCCAGGGTCTGTTGATTGAGAACATAGCGTGGCACTGCGGGGGCCAGCAGCATCAGCCCCACCAGCCCGGCCTGCAGGGTGCGCACCACCAGGCGGGGGCGCTGCAGGGCCACCACAAAGACACCGCTGGCCAAGAGGAAGCCAAGCTTGCTGGCCGACATGTTCAGGCTGAAAATCACCAGCGCACTGGCCAGCCACAGCCCCACGGCCAGGGCACGCCGCCTGAGCCACCAGGCCAGCAGACCCACGCCCGGCCACAGCATGATGCCCAGCACCACGCTGCCGCGCGATGTCTTGGTCAGACCCCGGGTGCTGGGGGCGCCGCGGATCAGCTCGCGCACGCCAGAGCCGGTGGCCCGTTCGACCAGGAACAGCACCAGCATCACGGCCAGACCCACCAGCAGGCAGCGCGCGGCAAAGGTGCGGGTTTCGTCATCCATGGTGCGGGCGCCCGCCAGGGCAGCCAGCCCCAGCAGCACAAGGCCGATCAGGCGCAGGGCCGGTTCAACCGCGTCCAGCGGGATCGGCGCCCAGAGGGAACTGAGCAGACACCAGCCAAGCAGCGCACCAACCGCCAGACCCCCCGGCGTTTTCGCCAGGCCCATGGCCCGGTTCAGGCCGCTTCGCCGCATGCCCAGGGCCAGCAGTGACAGCAGCACCACGGTGCCATTGCTGGCCAGCACCGTAATCGGGCCAAGACCAACCATGACCGTGCCGACAAGGGCGCGGATTGCGAGCAGGCTGCGGTTCACGGGGCCCCCGGGGCTGGCAGTGTTTTCCATCTCTGGTGCATAGCATGGGCGCGCAGGCGGCGGAATGTTCCGGCAGGGCCCACAGACGGCTGGCGTTGGTTGGCAGGGCTGCCTGCCTCGGTCATGCTTCGCCCCGCCGCGTCGCTGCAACGGCGACGAAGAGCCCCGGGGGAACAAGATGAGCGGACTGGCAGCAGAGGCAGCACAAGACACGGGGCTGACCGTGGCGGGAACCCGGCCGGCAAGCACCCTTGGCCAGTTCAGCTGGGCGCTTTACCAGTGGGCGCGCGATCCCTATTTCCTGATCGTCAACATCTATGTCTTTGCGCCCTATTTCTCCAATGTGGTGGTGGGCGACCCGGTCAAGGGCCAGGCCCTGTGGGGCTATACCACCTCGGTGGCGGCGGTCTTCATGGCGCTGTTCAGCCCCGTGCTGGGGGCGATCGCCGATGCCGGTGGCCGGCGCAAGCCGTGGATTCTGGCCTGCACCCTCATCAGCCTGCCGTGCATGTGGATGCTGTGGTTTGCCACGCCGGGCATGGGCGCTGAGGCGGGCACGGGCCTGTGGGTGATCCTGCTGGCCCTGATCCTGGCGGCGCTGATGTCGGAATTCTCGGCCGTGTTTCACAATGCCATGCTGCCGGGCATTGCCAGCGAACGCCGCCTGGGCGCCCTGTCGGGCCTGGGTCTGGCGCTGACGAACCTGGGCGGCATCATCACCCTGCTGATCGTGCTGCTGGCCTTCACCCAGGCCGAGATACCCCTGTTCGGCCTCGACCGGGCGCTGCACGAACATGACCGGGTGGTGGGGCCGCTCTCGGCGCTCTGGCTGTTTGCCTTCTGCCTGCCGTTCTTTTTGTTCACGCCCGATGGCGTGCCCTCGCATCGCACGGCCGTGCAGGCGGTGCGGGTGGGCCTGGCGACGCTGGCCGGCACCCTTCGCCAGTTGAAGCACTATCGCAATGTGGGGGCCTATCTGGGTGCGCGCATGATCTTTGGCGATGGCTGGATCGTGATGCTCTATTTCGGCGGCATCTATGCGGCGGGCGTCTTCAAGTGGGGGGCGGCGGAACTCACGGTCTATGGCATTCTCAACAGCATCGTCGCCGCACTCGGCGCCCTGGTGGGCGGCTGGCTGGATGACCGGCTGGGCTCGCGGCGCACACTGCAGATCAGCCTGCTTGGCTGCATTGTGGTGGGCCTTGGCACCATATCGATTACGCCGACGGAAATCTTCTTCATGGCCGTGCCTGCCGACGCGCCGGCGCTGGCGGTGCCCGTGTTCCACAGCCTGCACGAGCAGGTCTATGTGGGGCTGGTGTTCCTGATTGCCATCTTCATCACCTCTGGCATTGCGTCCAGCCGCACCATGCTGGCCCGCATCGCCCCGCCCGAGATGATGACCGAGTTCTTTGGCCTCTTTGCCCTGTCGGGCAATGCCACCTCGTTCATGGGGCCGCTGCTGCTGGCGGTGGTCACCGAAGCCTTCCACAGCCAGCGCATCGGCTTCCTGACCTGCCAGGTCTTCCTGATCGTCGGCCTCGTCATCCTCACCCTCTTCGTCCGCGAAGAACGCACGGCGGCAGCGGCGCACTGATGTGCCGCTGCCTGAACGGGGTTTTGGCTCCATGCGTCCCGGCCATGGCCAGTGTCGAACGGCCCCCCGGAACTGTCCCCTGACGAAATTGAGCCTTGTCTGAAAATCAGACAAGGCTCATGCTTTGCGTCAGATTTCCAGACAGTGCCCTCATGGGCTTCCATCTGGGCAGATTCTGTCAAGGAGACGCGGCGCCATGAATGACCAGCCAGCCGGCCTTGCGCCGGGAAGCGGCCCTGACCGTCAGACCCTTGGCGAGCGTCTGCGCCGCGCCCGTGAATATGTGGGCCTGAAGCAGGACGATGTCGCCCGGCATCTGTCGATCCCCAGAAGTGCGCTTTCCCACATTGAGGCAGGGCAGCGGAAAGTTGATGCGCTGGAACTCGCCCGGATGGCCAAACTCTACCAGCGACCCGTCAACTGGTTCACCGGTGACGACCATCCAATGGAGCCGACGCTCACGGAAGGGGTTGCCCACCTCGCACGGGCCGCCGCAAGCCTGTCATCGCAGGACCAGCTGGAACTTGCCCGCTTCGCCGATTTCCTGAAGTCACGCGCCAAAACCCGGGTGGCCAGCGATGGCTGAGAGACGTGACGCCATTCTGAAAGCCATCAAGGCTGCGCACAAGCTGCACCTCGATCTCGGCGTCCGCGCACGACTTGAGCGCAGTAATGGCGGCCGGGTGGATGTGTTTGGCGCGATTGGCGAACTGGGTGCCACGCTCATGTTCCAGCCGCTCGACAAGCTGCTCGGGGCCTATGTCCCGGCGGAAGAGCCGGGCATCCTGATCACGACAAAGCGGCCACTCTCCATCCAGCGCTTCACGGCAGCCCACGAGCTTGGTCACCTCTACATGAACCATCAGTCGAGCCTGGATGATCAGGGCATCCTCGGCCGCGCGCCCTTCTCGCCAGCGAAAGGCCTTGCGCTGCAGGAACTTGAGGCGGATGCCTTTGCCTCGATGTTCTTGGCACCGGCCTGGCTGGTGGCCCTGATCGTGCGGCGGCAGGGCTGGGCGCCTGAGCGCCTGGCGGACCCGGCCACGGCCTACCAGCTTTCCCTGCGCCTTGGCACCAGCTATGCCGCGACCTGCCATGTGCTTGAGCGCCACAAGGCGATCAAGCGGGAACAGCTCAAGCACCTGCTCTCTGTCGAGCCGAAGGCAATCAAGCGCGCCCTGCTGCACGGCCATGAGCCGCCAGACTGGCGCTCGGACGTTTGGCTGCTGACGGATCGCGATGAGGGCCTTGTGGTGGAGGGTGGCCGGCATGACCTCTTCGTTGTCCAATTGCCCGAGAACAGCAGTGCCGGGTACCTCTGGAACTTTGACGCCCTGAAAGCCGAGGGCTTTGCGCTGGTCGCCGATGACCATGAGGGGGATACCGCACGGGCAGGCGCCATGGTAACCCGAAAGATTACCGCGCAGGCGAGTGGGCGGGTAAGCCGTGCCGTAACCTTCAGAGAGCAGCGGCCCTGGATGCCAGAGGAGGCATTGAAGGAGTTCCATCTCCAGTACGAACTCCGTGGCCCGGAAGAGCCGGGCATGTGGGAACCAGATCTGATGCGGGTGCTCCAGGCAGCCTGATGTCGCCCATGATCATCAAAGACCTGCGGCGGCACTTCGGCATGGCTCGTGACCAGGGACCCCGACCCACCTGCATGGCCTTCGCCGCCAGCGATGCCCACGCCGGGGTTCGGCCGGGCTGGGTACCCCTTTCGGTGGAGTGGGCTTATTTTCACGCCTTGCAACGGGACGGCGCCCGGCCGCACGAGGGGCTAAGCCTTTCAACCATGCTTGCTACGCTGTGCGAGGATGGCCAGCCCGTTGAAGCCGTGTGGCCTTATACCGCCGCCCTTTTCGCGGATAACCCTGGCTATGCACCCCCGACAACAGACGCACCCCTTTACCGCCGCCGCAGCGCACCCATGCCCGCCACTGTGGACGACATCATTGGCAGCCTCGACCGGGACACTCCCGTTCTGTTTACCCTGAGCATCTCGCGGGGCTTCTATTCCCCTGCAGCAGATGGGGTCATTTCGGCCCATGAACCGGTTGAGCCCGCGCGCGTCCACGCCCTCATCGCAGTCGGCCATGGCGTGCGGGGCATCGACCGTTTTGTCCTGGTCCGTAATTCATGGGGTAACGGCTGGGGGCTGAACGGTCACGGCTGGCTCGATGCCACCTATCTCACGCCACGCCTTCTCGTTGCGGCAACCCTGGCCGGTGAGCCATAGTTCCTCTTCGTCCGCGAAGAACGCACGGCGGCAGCGGCGCATTGAGGTGCCGCTGCCGGGTGCCTCAGGGCCTGAGGTGTTCCGTGAACCAGTCGCGCTGGGCGGCGCTGTTCTGTTTGAACGTGTCGCCGGTATAGGGGTCGAAGTGGCCGCCTGGCAGGGTCAGCAGGCGCCTTGGCTGCAGGGCCCGTTCATAGGCCTCCAGCGCGATGTCGGTGGGGGCCAGCACGTCGCCCAGGGCCACCACCAGCAGGAGCGGGGTGGGGCTGATGCGGGCGATGTAGCTGCCGGGGTTGTACTCGCTCAGCATCTCGAGCGAGCGCAGCGTTACCTCATTGCGCCAGGACGGGGCGCGTTCCTTTGAGGTCCTGGTGAAATAGTCGATGGAATCCGCTGTGGGCAGGGCGCCCAGGCCCGTGGGGTCGTCGGGGACCACGGGCACCATGGCAGGGGCGGCGCCGCGATAGCGGGCGGCGCGGTCGGCATCGAACTGCTGGCGGAAGAGGGGGATCATGTCGCCCCGGATCAGCCGCTGCAGGGTGCCCCAGCCATCAATGGCGGGCACCTGGGCGACAACGCATTTCACCCGCCGGTCGGTCGCTGCCAGCACCAGGGCATGGCCGCCGGAATAGCTGGAGCCCCAGGCGCCGATGCGGCCCGTGTCCACGCCCGGCTGTTCCTGCAACCAGGTGATGGCATCGCGATAGCCACGGATCTGGGCCACGGGATCGATCTCGCCGCGCGGCTCCCCATCGGAGGCGCCAAGGTTGCGGTGGTCATAGACCATCACCACAAAGCCCGCCGCACAGAACACCTCGGCGAAATCGCCGAGGTGCATTTCCTTCACGGCCGAAAAGCCGTGGGCCATGACAATGGCCGGCCGGTCGCCCGTAAACCCGTCCGGGCGGTAGAGCCAGCCCCGCAGGGTGACGCCGTCAGACGGAAAGGCGATATCACTACGCATGAGCCTGTAACCCTTTAAGATGCGGCATCCGGGCGCATGGCGCGGCCGGCCATATAACCGCCGTCCACCACCAGTTCCGCACCATTCACATAAGAGGATTCGTCTGCCGCCAGATAGACGGCGGCAAAGGCGATGTCGGCCGGGGTGCCAAAGCGGCCTGATGGCACCATGCCCAGCATGGCATTGGTATTGGCATTGTCAGAGCCCAGACCATAATGCGTCTGGGTCATCACGGTGTCCATGATGCCGGGATGGATGGAGTTACAGCGGATCGGCCAGCCCAGCGTGGCGGCTTCCATGGCCGCGCACTTGGTCATCAGCCGCACCGAGCCCTTGGAGGCGTGATAGGCGATCTGCCCCGCCGCACCCATAAGCCCTGCGATGGACGAGATGTTGATGATGGAGCCGCCCCGCGCACCCATGGCGGCAAAGGCATTCTTGATGCCAAGGAAGACGCCATCGACATTGATGGACGAGACCTTGCGGAAATCCTCGAGGCTGGTGTCGGCGATGGTCTTGACCAGCAGGATGCCGGCATTATTCACCAGCACGTCCACGGGGCCAAGCTCCTTGGCGACAGTGGCCATGGTGGTGGCCCAGCTTTCCTCGCTCGACACATCATGCTCAAGGCCGATTGCCTTGGCGCCGTGGCCGCGCAGCTCCTCGGCGAGCGCACGGGCGCCGGCGCCGTCCACGTCGGAGATGGCAACGGCCGCACCCTCGGCGGCCATGGCGCGGGCGGTCTCGGCGCCGAGGCCACGGGCACCGCCGGTAACCAGCGCAACCCTGTTGTTCAAACGACCCATGGTTTCCTCCTGTTATGTGATTGTCCGTGCATGCCAAAGCACTTTTGCCTTGGCGTCAATTGGCCGTCCGCCATTCGCAAACAAAACGGCCGCCCCGAAGGGCGGCCGCTGGAGACAGGGTTGGCCGTGTGGCCAGCCTATGTGCCCTGGTTTGGGATCAGAGGCCCAGCTTCTGGCGGGTGCGGGCGATGCCGCCCTTGTAGACGCCAGAGATGATCGCCTCGACCTGCGCTTCGGGCGCGCCGACGGCGTCGAAGGTGCTGGACCAGTTGATGATGGAGCCATCGGCGCCATCGGCGGTGATCACAACGGTGGAGACGTAGTTCGCCACCGGCAGCGCCGTCTGCTCGTTGATGATGGCATAGGTATAGGTGGCCGCTGCCGGATCATGCTTCTCCAGACGCTCCACGATCACGCCGCCACCGGCCAGCGTGATGGTGCGCACGGCGCCCACGCCTGAACCTTCGATCTTGAAATCGATGATCATCTCGTTCTTCTCGAGGCCACCGAAATCACCGGCCACGGCGAAAACCTTGGCAACGGGGGCGGCGACCTTCTCTTCGACAACGACTTTCATGTGCTTCTCTCCTGCTTGGTTGTTAGGAATGCAATTGGTTACTTAAGTCTGGCTTAGCCGGCCAGGATGCCGCCGTCAATCACCATCTCGGCGCCGGTCATGTAGCGTGAGGCGTCGGAGGCGAGGAACAGGACGCCATTGGCGATGTCCACGGGATAGCCAACCTGGCCGCCCGGCACCATCACCGCCGCAATGGCATTGGGGTCGATGGAATTGCCGCCCGGCGCATTGCCCGCGAGGAATTCGCCACCGGCCGGGTCGATCTTGGTCCAGATCGGCGTGTCGATGACGCCGGGGTGCACCGAGTTCACGCGGATGGGGTCGCCCAGGCGGGCGCATTCCACGGCCACGGCCTTGGCGAACAGGCGGACACCGCCCTTGGTGGCGCAATAGCCCGACAGGCCCACCGCCCCCTGCATGCCCGCCAGCGACGAGATCATGATGATGGAGCCGGACTTGGCGCGGCGCATGGCGGGAATGCCGTGCTTGGTGCCCAGAAACACGCCATCGAGGTTGATTTCGATCTGGCGCTTCCAGTCGGCCAGGCTGAATTCCGTGACCGGGCCGCCGATGCCGATGCCGGCATTGGCCACCAGCACGTTCAGCTTGCCATAGCGGTCCTCGCATTCCTTGACCACGTCGATCCAGGTCTGCTCGTCGCGCACGTCCTGGATGCGGAAATGCGCCTTGCCGCCGGCGGCCACGATCTCGTCCACCACGGCCTGGCCGTCCTGGATGTCGGTGACCATCACGGCCGCACCTTCGCGCGCCAGGGTCAGGGCGCATGCCTTGCCAATGCCTGATGCGCCACCCGTGACGATGGCAACCTTGCCCTCTACCTGTCCCATTGCGGATCCTCCCCCGTGAATGCCCGGTTTTTCCGGTCAGCGCCGCAGAGCAAAGCCGAAGCGGGCGCCGCATGCAATGGGGCTTGGCTGGGGGGGCGTGGTTGGCAAGCCGCTGCTTGCCATGGATGATCAGCGGCAACGGTGAAAGGACACATGATGGCGGACGAACTCTGGCGCCTTGGCGCGCGGCAGGTGGTGGCTCTGCTGCGCCGTGGCGAGGTCTCCCCCCTTGATCTGGTGGAGGTGGCGCTTGCCCGCATCGCCGAGACGGAACCCCAACTCAACGCCTTGCCAACCCTGTGCCCGGAGCGCGCCCGCGACCAGGCCCGCGCCGCCATGAAGGCAGGGCCAGAGATCACCGGCCGGCCTGGCTGGCTGGCGGGCCTGCCGCTGGCCATCAAGGACCTGAACGACGTGGCCGGCGTGCGCACGACCTATGGCTCGCCGGTGTTTGCCAATCATGTGCCCCAGCGTTCCGACGCCACGGTGGCGCGGATCGAGGCGAACGGCGGGGCGGTGCTGGCCAAGTCGAACACGCCGGAATGGGGGGCCGGGGGTGTTACCTTCAACGAGGTTTTCGGGATCACCCGCAATCCCTGGAACACCGCGCTGACGCCCGGTGGCTCCTCGGGCGGGGCGGGGGCGGCGCTGGCGTCGGGCCAGGTCTGGCTGGCCCAGGGTTCCGACATGGGCGGGTCGTGTCGCACGCCGGCGGCCTTTTGTGGGGTGGTCGGCCTCAGGCCATCGCCCGGCCGCGTGCCCTATGCGCCGCGCGCGCTGCCCTTTGATACCCTCTCTGTCGAAGGGCCCATGGGCCGCAGCGTGGGCGACGTGGCCCTGTTCCTTGATGCCATGGTCGGCCTCGACGATGCCGATCCGCTTGCCCTGCCGCCGCCTGCCGTCTCGTTCGTGGACGGGCTGGCGGGGCCGCTGCCGCTGCGCGCGGCCTTCAGCCCCGATCTGGGCATGGGGCCGGTTGATCCCGAAATTGCCGCCATCACGGCGGCCGCTGCCCTGCGCCTGGGCGACCTGGGCATTGCGGTGGACGATGCGGCGCCCAGCTTTGCCCATGCCCACGAGGCCTTCCACACGTTGCGCGCCGCCAATTTTGCCGCCGCCATGGGGGAATTGCTGGCGCGCGAGCGGGCGCGGCTGAAGCCCGACATCATCTGGAACATCGAAAAGGGCCAGGCCCTGAGCCAGGCACAGCTCGCCCGCGCCGAACGCCTGCGTGGCGAACTGGTGGGACGCATGGGGCGCTTTTTTGCCACCCACGACCTGCTGGTCTGCCCTGCCGCCATCACGCCGCCCTTTGCGGCCGATGCCCGCACGCTTGAACGCCTGGGGGGCCATGAATTCGAGACCTATATGCATTGGCTGGGCATCACTTATGCCGTGACGTTGACCGGCTGCCCGGTGCTGGCGCTGCCCTGTGGCCTGACCCGCGCCGGCCTGCCCGTGGGCCTGCAATTGGTGGGGCGGCCACGCGGCGAGGCGGCCCTGCTGGCGGCCGGCCAGGCGCTTGAGGGGCTGCTTGGCATGGCAGGGCAAGTGCCGCGCCATGTCTCTTCTTGAAGACCGGCGGCTGGCGGCTTAAGCAGAGAGCAAATCAAGCGGCACGCCGATGCCGCAGGGGAGGAAGAAAATGACTGCGTTCCATGAGATCACCTCTGGCCTCAGGTTCCCGGAAGGCCCCATCGCCATGCCCGATGGCTCCATCATTCTGGTGGAGATCGAGCGTGGCACCCTTACCCGGGTGGCGGCCGACGGCAAGCAGACGATCATCGCCAAGCTGGGCGGCGGCCCCAACGGCGCTGCCATGGGCCCCAATGGCAAGATCTATGTCTGCAACAATGGCGGCTTTGAATGGTCGACCCACGAGGGCCTGCTGTTCCCCGGCCACCAGCCCCATGATTACAAGGGCGGCTCCATCCAGGTGGTCGACCCTGAGACGGGCAAATTCGAGACCCTGTATACCAAGGCCGGCGACGTGGCCCTGCGTGGCCCCAATGACATCGTGTTCGACAAGCACGGCGGCTTTTACTTCACCGACCATGGCAAGAGCCGTGATCGCGAGCGCGACCGCACCGGCGTCTTCTATGCCAAGGCCGATGGCAGTTCGTGCAAGGAAATCATCTTCCCGCTGGAAGGCCCCAATGGCATCGGCCTGTCGCCGGACCACAAGCGTCTCTATGTCGCAGAAACCTTCACCGGCCGGGTCTGGGCCTTCGACATCGCCGCGCCGGGGGTGATTGCGCCGGCGCCGGGCCTGCTTGCCCATGGCGGCACGCTGCTGGTGGGCCTGCCCGACTTCAACCTGCTCGACAGTCTGGCGGTGGATGCCGGCGGCTATGTTTGCGCCGCAACCATCGGTAATGGCGGCATCACGGCCATTTCGCCAGATGGGAAGGACGTAAAGCACTATCCGCTGCCCGATCCGCTGACCACCAACATCTGCTTTGGCGGCAAGGATCTGCGCACGGCCTATGCGACGCTGTCTGGCACGGGCAAGCTTGTTTCCTTCGAATGGCCGCGTCCGGGCCTGCCGCTGGAGTACCTCAATACCTGAACCGGCGAAGGTCCTGCTTGACATGGCGGGCGGCAGGGGAACAAATCGTCCGCTGCACGCCTGTCTGGCGGGTTCCTGCCGGTGCAGGCTTTATCCGCCGGGCAATCGCGGCTAATGTATTGCCGTGCTGCCGCCTTGCCATGGCCCCCCCGAACGATCCGGGGTGTGCCTGGAAAGGCTGGACGGCCAAAAATAGACGGTCCGGTGCTTGTCCGGTGCCCCCCGGGGGTGGCAGGACAGGCGCACGGAGCGCGACAGAGGTGAGGGAGGACGACATATGGTGGTGCATTGCGCACCCACAGGCCGGTATCCGGCCTTGGGCGCAGCCAGAGGGATCCGGCAAACGGGGCCTGTGGCACGACGCATTCCCTGCGGTTCCCGCCCGTGACCTCAAGAAACTGTTTCCCCTGCGCCCCGCTTTCCATCGGGGGGCCTTCATCGGCGCTTTCGCCAGCCCTGACCCGTAGCCTCCTGACCGTGAGTCCAGAATGACCCTTCTCCTTCGCCGCTCTTCCGTCCTGGGTCTTGCCGCCGGCCTGTGCCTGGGCCTTGCCGGTGCGCCCGCCTTCGCGCAGTCCACGCTCGCCCCCGTCGTGCCCAAGGCAGTGACCGAGGGTAGCGAGCTGAAGGATGCACCTTCCCTCCCCTCGCGCCTTGCGGCAACCTCGCTTCTGCTCGATGTGACCACCGCTGGCGAACGCCTGGTGGCGGTCGGCGAATGGGGCCACATCGTCTATTCCGATGACCAGGGTGCCAGCTGGACCCAGGCCACCGTGCCGGTTGACGTCACGCTCACGTCGATTGCCTTTGCCGACGCGAAGAACGGCTGGGCCGTTGGCCATGATGCCGTCATCCTGCACAGCGCCGATGCCGGCCAGACCTGGACCGTGCAGAGCAAGCAGCCCGAGCTGGAACAGCCCCTCTTCTCCGTCTACTTCAGCGATGCCCAGAATGGCTTCGCGGTTGGTGCCTACAGCCTCTACATGACGACGGCTGATGGTGGTGCCACCTGGACGCAGAAGAAGATCGGCGACAGCGATTTCCACATGAACGGCATCTTCAAGGCCAAGAGCGGCGAACTGCTGATCGCGGGCGAAGCTGGCCATGTGTTCCGCTCCAAGGACAAGGGCGAGAACTGGGAAATCCTGCAGACCCCCTATTCCGGTTCGTTCTGGAACGGCCTTGGCCTCGAGGATGGCAGCGTGCTGGTCTTCGGCATGCGCGGCAACATCTGGCACTCGGCCGATGGCGGCACCACCTGGAACCAGGTTGCCAACAAGTCGACCTCGTCGATCCAGTCCGGCCGCATCCTCAGCGATGGCCGCGTTGTGCTGATCGGCCTTGAAGGCACCGTGCAGATCAGCAAGGACGGCGGCAAGACCTTCGTCTATGCCCCGCGCGACGATCGTGCAGCCATGGCGGCCCTGATCCAGACCAAGGACGGCGTCATCCATGTCTTCGGCGAAGAAGGTGCCAAGACACAGACCCTGACCGAGTAATCGGCCTGCCGCGGGGTCACACCGGGCGGCATGAGGGCAGAAACAAGGCCGGGGCCAAAAGCCCCGGCCTTTTTCATTTTCGATGGTTGGATTGGGCCGCCTAGGCCTTGTTGACGGCAACAAAGCCGATCAGCACCTTGGCGATCCCTGGCCCCAGCACCTCATCGGTCACGCGCTGAAGGGTGCTGGCCAGCACCGCGACATTGACCGGGCGGTCGAGGGAGACCCTGGTGCGGGCGAAATTCGACAGCGCAAACAGATAGGCTTCATTGAGGCGCTCCATGCGGGAGCGCGCCAGTTGCCTTGTCTCGAACGTGGGGCTGTCGAGGCTGGCGGCGACCACAAGGGTGGCGATCCACATCCCCTTCTCGATCACGCTGGCCTGCAACGGCTCCAGCTGGATATAGGGGGTGATCCGCTCTGCCGGGGTGGCCGCGCCATCTTCCTGCGCGTGCACTCTGGCAGGGGCCGATAGCAGCAGCAGGCCAGCCGCCAGACCCAGCATCAGGCGGCGGGGGCCGTGGGGTGCAGTGCCGCCCGGCAGCGGCCGATGAGGGGAAAACAACATGGCTGGCGGGCGCCCGATCTACAGAAAATCAGTCATCCCGCCATCATGCCAGCAGACGGTGAACGCTTGGTTAAGCGGTTCTCCGATGCCTATTCCATGATCAGTACGCTCTCGTCGCCCTTGTCGGCGCTATAGGAAAAGACGCACTTCTTGCCGGCCGTATCCACAACCTTCCAGATGTGACCGACGAAGGTTTCGATCTTCTCGCTGCCGTCCTTCTCGATCGTCAGGAAAAGCTCCGGCTTGCCTTCAAAGTTGATCCACCAGATCTCGACGGGGCGGGGATACATGTTCCGGAAGGTAATCTGTGCCGCCTCCTCGCTATTGCCCGACTTCAGACCGGCGAGGGTCTGCGCCGAACAACCGTCGGGAATGGAAAAGGCCTTTGCCGCCTGCGGCATCAGGAACACACCGCCGGCCAGCAGGCAACCCAGCACCAGAAACTTCTTCATCTCGATGTCCCTTCCAGCCCGCCCGCGCGAGCCTGAATATGCATATCCCAGATAATTGGAAGGCTGAGCAAACTGTCAAGCGCGAACCTCTCCACGGCGTGGAACAGGTGCCGTGAGGCGCACAAACAGGAGAAATCCTTTGAACAAAGAATAAATCTCAGTCGACCAATGGCCTTTATTCCCACCCCAAGAGACGCCGCCCCCTATGGGGCCTGCCCTTTGTTGTGGTGCCCCAGATCCCCTTTATCTCAGGGGATGTTTGCGACCTTCGCCACGCCATTGCCCAGGGTCACGAACAGGCTTGTCCCCACCTTCGCAAGGCCCATGGGCACGCTGATGGTGGAGGGCGCATTGGCGGCGGCGAACAGGCAGGTGCCGGCGGAGCCCACCGGGGTTGTTACCACGGCGGCGGAGGTGATCTTGCGCAGGGTGCAACTGCCAGCGTCCCCCACATAGAGGGTGTTGGCGCTGTCCACCATCAGCGCCGACGGGCTGGAGAAGCGGGCGGCGGTGCCGGTGCCCGCAAGGGTGCCGCGGCTGCCAGCCGTGCCCGCAAAGGTGCTGGTAAGGCCGGTGCTGATAACGACCTTGCGGATGGTGTTGTTGCTGGTATCTGCGACGTAAAGGGTGGTGCCCGTCGTATCAAGGCCGAGGCCCTGAACCAGGCCAAAGCGGGCGGCGGTGCCCGTTCCCTCCGTCGTCCCCGCAAGTCCGGCCGAGCCTGCCAGGGTGCTGACGGCGCCAGTTGCAACCGTGATCTTGCGGAGCGTGTAATTGCCCGTGTCCGCCACATAAAGCGTGCTGCCCGCGCTGTCCACCGCGAGTGCGGCAGGGCCGCGGAAACGGGCGAGCGCCCCCGTTGCATCGGTTGATCCAACTGTACCGGCGCTGCCCGCAAGGGTTGTCACCACCCCGGCAGAGGTAATCATGCGGATGGCGTGGTTGCCAGTATCCGCCACATAGAGGGTGCCGCTGCCATCAATCGCCAGGCCCCTGGGGCCGTTGAAGCGTGCGTCGGCACCCGTGCCATTGGTCGCGCCAGAGATGAGGGCGGTTCCAGCAAAGGTTGTCACCACGCCGGCTGGCGTCACCTTGCGGATGCTGTGGTTGCCGGTGTCGGCGATGAAGAGATTGCCCGCGCCATCGGCCACCATGGCAGAGGGGTCGCGGAAACTGGCGAGGCTGCCCGTATCATTGGCGGCCCCCACAGTGGCGGGATAACCGGCCAGGGTGGTGGTGGCGCCGGTACTGGTGATCTTGCGGATGACATGGGCCACCGGGTCGGCCACATACAGTGTATTGCTGGCGTCGCGCGCAAGGCCCACGGGCTTGTAGAACATGGCGCCCGCCCCCGTGCCGTTGACCGAGCCCTGCGCCCCGGCCGTCCCTGCAAAGGTGGTCACGGCACCGCCAGATGTAACCTTGCGGATCGTGCCATTGGCGGCATCCGTCACAAAGAGGGCGCCCGTGCTGTCGACAACGGCGCCAGAGGGGGCAGAGAAGCGGGCCAGTGCGCCCGTGTCGTTCGTGCTGCCCGACAGGCCATGGGCGCCGGCAAGGGTGCTTACCACGCCGGCGGTGGTGATCTTGCGCAGGGTCTGGCCCGTGCTGTCGGTCACGTAAAGCACATTGCTGGCATCGCGGGTGATGCCAAGGGGGCTGGCGAAGCGGGCAAGGCTGCCCGTGTCATTGGTGCCGCCCTGCAGGCCGGCACTGCCCGCAAAGGTGGTGACCACGCCCGCCGTGGTGATCTTGCGGATGGTGCTGTTGCCGGTGTCGGTAACAAAGGCAATGCCGGCGCTGTCCACGGCAATGCCCTGGGGCAGGTTGAACCGGGCCGCCGTACCGGTGGCATCGGTGGTGCCGCTGCTGCCCGCCGTGCCGGCAAGGGTGGTGGCAACGCCTGCGGTGGTCAGCTTGCGGATCATGTGATTGCCGCTGTCTGCCACAAGCAGATTGCTGCTGGTGATGGCAATGCCGGTGGGTGCCTTGAACAAAGCAGAGGTGCCGGTGGCGTTGGTGGCCCCCGGCGTGCGCACCTGCCCCGCCAGGGTGGTGACGACGCCGGCGGTGGTCACCTTGCGAACCAGATTGTTGTCCGTATCCGTAACATAGAGATTGCCAGACGCATCAAGCGCGATCCCGCTTGGCATGTTGAAGCGGGCAGCGCTGCCCGTGCCATTGGCAAAGCCCGGCCCATCGATGGTACCCGCCAGCGACGAAAGCGTCGTGACGATCCCCGCGCCCGTGAGGGCAACCGTGGTGGCGGCACTGCCAGACGCATTGGAATTGATGGTGAGTGTCGCACTGGCCGCACCGGTGGCGCTGGGTGCAAAGGCCAGGGTCAGCGCACAAGAGGCGCCGGCGGCGACGCTGGTGCACGTACCCGTCTTGGTGAAGGCGGCCGCATTGGTGCCCGACAACACGCTGCTGCTGATGGCAAGCGACGCCGACCCGGCGTTGGAGATGGTCAGCGTGCGGCCAGCACTTGCGGTGCCCACGAACTGATTGCCAAAGGAAAAGCTGCTGGCAGATAACCCGATGATCGGCGCGGCCGCACTGCCAGTGCCAGACAGGCTGACCGAGACAGAGGGCGTGCCGATGGCGGTTGAGGCAATGGCAAGGGTCGCCGCCTTCGCGCCCGTGGTGGTGGGTTTGAAGGTAAGGGAGATGGTGCAACTGGCCCCTGCCGCTACGGTGGAGCAGCCATTGCTTGCGGTGAACGCCGCGGCATCAGTGCCGCTTAAAGTGATGCCCGTGATCTGGAAACTGGCGCCGCCGCCATTGCTGACGGCTATGGTCTGGGCACTGCTGGTGGTGTTGATCGGCCTGCTGGCAAAGGACAGGCTGGAGGGCGAAACTGCAATGGCGGCCGTAACCGTGAAGGTTTTCTGGACGCTTGTTGCCGTCAGATAATTGTCATTGCCCGCCTGTGTGACTGTAACCGTACAAATACCCTGGGCAACAAGGCTGAGGGTGCTGCCGCTTGCTGTACAGACCCCGCTTGTCCCGGCAAAAGAGACCGCAAGGCCAGACGAGGTGGAGGCCGCAAGGCTGAGGGAGCCCGTTACGGCGCCAGACAGGCTCTGGCTCCAGCTAATGCTCTGGCTGCCCTTGGCAACGGTGAAGCTGCGCGTAAGGCTGGTGGCGAAATAGGAATCACTCCCCGCCTGAGAGGCGGTTATGGAACAGGTGCCAGCGCTGACCAGGCTCAGGGTCGTGCCGCTCACCGTGCAGACCCCCGTTGTATCGCTGGCATAGGTTAGGGCAAGGCCCGACGTTGCCGTGGCGCCGAGGGAAACCGTGCCCCCCACGGCGCCAGACAGGCTCTGGCTCCAGCTGATCGTCTGGGTGCCCTTGGTGACGTCAAAGCTGAGGCTGACGCTGTCTGCTGCACTATAATTCGAGGTTCCGGCCTGCGCAGCCGTAACAATACAGGTGCCAGTCGCCACCAGGGTCAGGGTGCTACCGCTGATGGTGCAGATGTCCGCCGTCCCCGCATAGGTGACGCTGAGGCCGGACGAGGCTGTGGCCGTCAGCGCCACACTGTCGCCCACCCCGCCCGACAGGGTCTGGCTCCAGCTGATGCTCTGGGGAAAGACGGTGTAGACAGGAGGGCTTCGCTGTTTGGTCGTGCCGTCCCCGATCTGGCCGCTTTCGTTGCCGCCCCAGCATTTCAGCGTGCCATCCATCAGCACGGCGCAGGCACTGGTGTTACTGACCGACAGCAGTGCCACATTTGACAGGCCCGAGACGGCAACAGGCGCGAGGCTGGAAACCGTCGTGCCGTCGCCAAGTTGCCCAACCGTATTGTCGCCCCAGCACGAAACCGTCTTGCCCGTCAGCAGGGCGCAGGTCTGGTACCCGCCCGCCGATATGGCTGCTACGCCGGAGAGGCTCGGGACAGCGACTGGAATGAGACTTTTTGCTGTATCAGGTGAAGTTACCGAGCCAAGCTGTCCGTTGAAATTGGCGCCCCAGCATTTCACGGTGCCCACCGTCAGCACGGCACAGTTGTGGAAGTCGCCAGCGGAGATGGCGAGGACGCCTGACAATCCCGAAACCGCCACCGCATATTGGGCGTTGTTCGTGGTGCCGTTGCCCACCTGTCCAAAGGGGTTCCAGCCCCAGCACCATACCGTTCCACCACGCACCAGGGCACAGCTATGATAGAATCCGGAGGCAATGGCCGTCACGCCCGTCAGGGTGCGGACTCCATCCTGATCGCTGATGCTGACGCTGACAGGCCTGAAGCTGCCGTTGGAGGCATTGCCGAGCTGGGCATAGCTATTGCTGCCCCAGCATTTGACGGTTGCATCCGACAACAGGGCGCAGGTGTGATCAAGGCCACTGGACACGGCCGTGGCCGCGGTAATGTCCAGCGTGGCGACGGGGGAGAGGGCCTGGTCCTGGCGCTGGTTGCCGGTCTGGGCGCGGTCGTTGCGGCCCCAGCAGGTGATGGTCTGGTCGCTTAGCAGGGCGCAGGACGTCTGGACGCCCGCCGTAACCGCACTCACCCCGGACAGGCCTGAGATTTGCACGGGTGACAGGTGCCGGTCAGTCGTGCCGTCGCCCACCTGCCCAAACGCGCTGTCGCCCCAGCAAAAGACGGTTCCATCCGTCATCAGTGCGCAGCTGTGATCAGTGCCGACAGAAACGGAGGCGGGCGCCAGAACGGCTGCATGGGCGCCGCCGCCTGCCAGCATAAAGGTGCAGCACAAAGCCAGGAGTAGAAAAAGGATCTGTGAAAATCGATTCATTTGTGTAACAGCACTGAGGCCCAAAAGCGGCATGTCTTTTTAGTTCCTGCGCAAATCATCCGCCATCATATATTTTTCAAGTAACGTTTTCATGACCGTTCGCCTCAGGCGGGGTGGCCTGTGTTGCCCGCCGGCAACGGCCCCGGCCGGGTTGGTGTGGGTACGGAACGAACTTGATCTGGCGCAGTTTTTTGCGGGATGGGAGGTGCAACCTCTCCCCCGGGCGGTCGTCTGGGGCGCCCCCGGCAAGCGGAGCCTGCATATCATGAAGAAGAGCATTCTCACCCTTTGCATGGCCACGGCTGCCGGCCTGGCCGCCCCTGCTCTGTCAGGCCCCGCCCTGGCCGAGGGCGTCGGCAAGGAGCAGGGCAGCATCCTTGTGCGCGCCCGTGCGCTGGGCGTCATTCCCCAGGCGGATGCCAGTGTGACGCCCCTTGGCGGCT
Source organism: Acetobacteraceae bacterium (assembly GCA_947379865.1). Taxonomy (GTDB): domain Bacteria; phylum Pseudomonadota; class Alphaproteobacteria; order Zavarziniales; family Zavarziniaceae; genus CANCOY01. The sequence continues at coordinate 65,697 of CANCOY010000001.1, read as the reverse complement.
CACTTGATGTAAGTACGGAATATACGCCTGAGGTTGATCTCAGCTATTTCCTGACGCCAAACATCGCGTTCGAGGTGATCGCCGCCTCGCCGCAGCACATGGCGACCTCGACGGCGCTTGGGGCCGATGTGGTGGAGGCGCGCCTGCTGCCGCCCACCCTGACCATCCAGTACCATTTCCTGCCCCAGGGCAGCATCAGCCCCTATATGGGAGTCGGCATCAATTACACCTGGTTTTATGACGTGAACCCCAAAAGCGGGCTGCAGAGCGCCAGCCTCGACAACAACTTTGGCACCGTCCTGCAGGCGGGCGTTGATGTGGCGGTGAGCGAGCGCTGGTTCCTGAACCTCGACATCAAGCAGGTGTTCCTCAACACCACGGCCAAGCTGAACGGTGGCGCGGTGACGGCGGACCTCGACCTTGATCCCACGCTGGTTGGCATGGGCTTTGGCTATCGTTTCTGAACGGAGTGAAGGCGGCTTAGCGAGGGTCGCTATCCGCGCCGGGCCTGCCGTGGCGCGCCGGCAACACAAGGCCCGGTTTGCACGGCCTCAAAGCCAAAGCCGCTTGCCCAACTGACGGGAGGTATTCATCTTACTGAACAGGTATTACAGGATGGAGTTTGTCATGTCTCGTCCCTTCCGCTTTGTTCAGCTTGCGGCCATCTCTTCTGCCCTCGTCATGGCAATGGGCGCCGGTGGCGCCCGTTCAGAGGAGGCCACCGGCTGGTACGCGGGTGCCCTGGGTGGGCTGAACCTCACCGACACGTCCCATGGTACAATCAACGATCGCCAGGATGACTACACCCACAAGGCCGGCTTTGCCGCCGGGCTGCTGGCGGGCTATGACTTTGGGCCCTTCCGCCTGCAGGTCGACGTGGTCAAGCGGCGCAACAGCTTTGACGTGGAGACCTATGACGGCACCGTTTACACCAAGATTGGCAGTGTCTCGTCACTGGCACCCATGGCGAGCGTGCTCTACGACATCCCCGCTGGAGCAGGCCTGACACCCTATGTGGGTGCCGGCGTTGGCATGGCCAAGGTTCTCTATCGCTATACCGATGATCCCAGTGCCACCCGCCAGCGTGTCGGCAGATGGGCCTATGCCTATCAGGCCATTGCGGGCCTGCGCTATGACATTGCGGCCAATTGGGATGCCAGCGCGGAATACCGCTACTTCGCCACCGAGCAGAAGAACTATCTGGATAACGCGCAGAACGGAACGCGTGGCTATAGCTATGGCAATCACACAATCCTCTTTGGGTTGACCTACAAGTTCGGCGACGCCCCGGCGGCCCCCGCACCGGTGGCTGCCGCGCCGCCGCCGCCGCCGGCCCCGCCTGCGCCGGAACTGGCCCGCTCCTATCTGGTCTTCTTTGACTGGAATTCGTCGGCCGTAACCCTTGAGGCGGCAAGCATCATCGGCGAGGCGGCCAAGGCGGCTCAGCAACTCGCCGTCACCCGGGTTGAGCTGACCGGCCATGCCGACCGTTCGGGCAGCACCGCCTATAACCAGCAACTCTCGGAGAAGCGCGGCGCTGCCGTGAAAAATGCCCTGGTGCAGCTGGGCATACCGGTCGACCAGATCACGGTTGTGGGCAAGGGCGAGGCCTCCCCCCTTGTGCCGACGGCGGACGGTGTGCGCGAACCCCAGAACCGCCGGGTGGAAATCGTCCTGCCCTGAAGGTTTGAACACGGCGAAGGATCGGGGGCGTCTTTGGGCGCCCCCTTTTTGTTGGTGACGCCACCAATCCTGGCAAGGCCACAGGTACAAAGCTGCTTGTCTCGCTGAAAAGACTTAATCATTATACAGAATGATCAGTCTTGAAGGGGAGCTCAAGATGCTTCATCCAGCACGCCTTGCCCGGGTTGCCGCCATTTCTTCTGCCATCGTCATGACACTTGGCGTGGGTGCGCGTGTTGCACACTCCGACGAAGCATCGGGATGGTATGCCGGTGGCCTTGGCGGTCTGAATTTTACGGAACGATCCAGCGGCAACTATCATGGCACGGGCGGCTTCTACGATCCGCAGGATGATTTTACGCACAAGACCGGTTTTGCTGCCGGTGCGCTTGCCGGTTATAGCTTTGGTTCATTCCGTCTGCAGGCAGATGTCGTTTATCGGTACAACTCCTTTGATCAGGAAATCAGTTACAGCTTTGGTACCAGCACCGGCATCGGTCATGTGACATCTGTTACACCCATGCTGAGCGCACTTTATGATATTCCGACCGGTACATCAGTTACACCCTATGTTGGGGCTGGTATTGGGGCCTCGAATGTAGATGTATATTTTCGTTATCAAAATTCGGGCCATGTCAAAAAACTGAATTTTGCCTATCAGGCCATAGCAGGGTTGCGATATGATGTTGGAAATAAGTGGGACGTTTCAGCAGAATACCGTTATTTAGGCGCAGACAGTGCCGACTACTACAAATTTTTCTCTGATTCTGCTTTTGGCAACTCGGGTTATGATCAGTCCAATCATTCCCTTCTCCTCGCGCTGATCTACAAGTTTGGCGACGCCCCGCCCGCCCCCATCCCGGTGGTTGCCGCCCCGCCGCCACCACCGGCCCCGCCTGCCCCGGAACTGGCGCGCTCCTATCTTGTCTTCTTCGACTGGAATTCGTCGGCCGTAACCGCCGAGGCGGCAAGCATCATCGGTGAAGCGGCCAAGGCGGCCCGGCAGCTGGCCGTCACCCGGGTTGAGCTGACCGGCCATGCCGACCGCTCGGGCAGCACCGCCTATAACCAGCAACTCTCGGAGAAGCGCGGAGCCGCCGTGAAAAACGCCCTGGTGCAGCTGGGCGTGCCGGCCGACCAGATCACGGTTGTGGGCAAGGGCGAGGCCTCCCCCCTTGTTCCGACGGCTGACGGTGTGCGCGAGCCCCAGAACCGCCGGGTGGAGATCGTTCTGCCCTGATCGGCTTCCGATACGGAGTGGACAAGGGGGCGTCTTTCTGGCGCCCCCTTTTTTCTGACCTTGCTGGTAGCGCCGCCAATCGGCGAAGGGTGTCTCCGAAACTGGAGATGCGCCCCCCCCCCCCCAAGCTGAGGCCAGGGGTCGTTGCCGGGCCATGCTGGACGATACAAAAGTGGCAGCTTAGCTTGAGGCAAGCTGTCCTCGGCGATCCTGAGGCGTCTCAAAAATCTCTGGTGGGGATTATCAGATGAAGCATGATGCTCTGGTAGTTTCTTTGCGCAGCGCTGTAATTGTTTGGGCGTTTGGCGGGTTGTTCGGAATTCCAGCCGCTGTCTATTTCGACTTGTTGGCAGGCTGGCGGTGGCCGCCCTATAACGCGATCTATGACCAGATGATCGTGAGTATCTATGTTGCCGTGGGCCTGTGCGCGGCGCGCGCCATAAAGAACCCGCTCAGTCACACCAGTTTTCTATGGTTTGTCGCGATATCCAGCTTCACCCATGGCTTGGTCATGCTTTACCACGCGCTTATGAGCCCACAGCACATGGGGCACCTGATCGGCGACGTCTGGATATTGGCCGGCGGCCTTTCCCTCGCCATTCCATTGTGGCGACTTGGAAAGCATGACGATTTGATCGGCTGAGATTTCCATCCTCTGCGTGTGGCAAAGTGGTGGCAGCTTGAATTTCGAAGGATGTCCACCGCAGCGGGACCAAGGCTCAAGCCCTTGATCCGTCACCCGGGGGGAATGGTGGAGCCGAGCGGAATCGAACCGCTGACCTCCTCATTGCGAACGAGGCGCTCTACCAACTGAGCTACGGCCCCCCGGGGATCGCGCGCGTGCGGGCAGGCCCGGTACGCGTTGCGGGGGGCACAATGGCCATGGCCTTTGCGGGTGTCAAGCGCCACTCTGAAGCGAAGGCCCGAGGCGGTTGTGCCGCTTGCCGGCGCCGGGCGAAGGCCCTAAGAGAGAACACCCCATCCCAGAGGTCCCATGTACGCCCTCCTCAACGTCCTCGATCTTGCCATCACCCTTTATATCTGGGTCCTGATCACCTCGGCGATCATGAGCTGGCTGGTTGCCTTTGGGGTGATCAACACCTCGAACCAGATCGTCCGCATGGTGGGCGATACGGTCTATCGCCTTACGGAACCGGCACTCAGGCCCCTGCGCTCGGTCATTCCGTCGGTTGGTGGCCTCGATCTCTCGTTCATCGTCCTCTACTTCCTCCTCGTCTTTATCCAGGGCTTCGTGCGGGCCGATCTGCCGCGCATGCTGGGTGGATTCTACTAGGCTTGGAGGGCGCCAGTCCCTTTACGGCCGTGGCCGATGGCGTGCGCATCGCCGTTCGGCTGACGCCGAAATCCGCCCGCGACCAGATCGAGGGCCTTTCGGCCACCCGGGATGGCCGCCCGGCGCTGGCGGTAAAGGTGCGCGCCGTGCCGGAAAAGGGTGCCGCCAATGCGGCCCTGCTGCGCCTGCTGGCCGAGGCCCTTGGGCTTGCCCCCGGCCGCCTCAGCCTGGTGGGTGGCCCGCGTGACCGCCACAAGACGGTGCTGGTGGGTGGCGATCCACAGGCCCTGCTGGCCGCCATCCATGTGGCACTGGGGCCAATACTGGCCTCCGGCCTTGCGGAAAGCCGCCCTCTGGCTTAAGGCAGCCGCAGCCCCGTGCGGGCAGGCGCAGCTAAGGAGCCCCCCATGACCGATGCCCGGCTGATCGATGGCAAGGCCTTTGCCGCAGAGGTGCGTGGCCGCATTGCGGTGGAGGTGGCGGGCCTTGCGCGGGACCATGGCCTCGTCCCCGGCCTTGCGGTGGTGCTGGTGGGGGAAGATCCGGCCAGCCAGGTCTATGTGCGCTCCAAGGGGGTGCAGACCCGGGAAGCCGGCATGGCCTCGTTCGAGCATCGCCTGCCCGCCGATACTGATGCGGCCACCCTGCATGCCCTGGTCACCCGCCTGAATGCTGACCCCATGGTGCATGGCATTCTGGTACAGCTGCCTTTGCCAGACCATCTGGACGCGCAACAGGTCATCGCCCTGATCGACCCGGACAAGGATGTGGACGGCCTGCATGTGGTCAATGCCGGGCGGTTGGCGGCGGGCCTGCCGGCTTTGGTGCCGTGCACGCCGCTTGGCTGCATGATGCTGCTGGAACATGAACTGGGGGCCGATCTCTCGGGCCGGCGGGCCCTGGTGCTGGGGCGCTCCAGCCTGGTGGGGCGGCCGGTGGCCCAATTGCTGGTACATGCCAATGCCACGGTGACCATTGCCCATTCGCGTACCCGCGACCTGGCCGAGGAATGCCGCAGGGCGGATATTCTGGTGGCAGCCATCGGCCGGCCACAGATGATCCCGGGGGACTGGATCCGCCCCGGCGCCGTGGTGATTGATGTGGGGATCAACCGCGTTGACGCGGGCGAGGGCAAGACGCGCCTTGTGGGCGACGTCGATTTCGCCTCGGCGGTGAAGGTGGCTGGCGCCATCACGCCGGTGCCGGGCGGCGTTGGCCCCATGACCATCGCCTGCCTGTTGCAGAACACCCTGACGGCCGCCCGCCGCCAGGCCGGCCTTGCCTGATGAGGGCAGGCGGCCTGACGGGAGAGTTTGTAACCTGAGGCTGCCTAGCGGTCCTGCTTCTGGCGGTTCAGCAGGCGCAGGCGCAGGGCGTTCAGCTTGATGAAACCGGCGGCATCACGCTGGTCATAGACCGTGTCTTCCTCGAAGGTGACATGGGCAAGGCTATAGAGCGAGTTGGGCGACTTGCGGCCCACCACGCGCACGCTGCCCTTGTAGAGCTTCAGGCGCACGGTGCCGGCCACCCGGTCCTGGCTGCGGTCGATCAGGGCCTGCAGCATCTCGCGCTCGGGCGAGAACCAGAAGCCGAAATAGACGAGCTCGGCATAGCGGGCCATCACCTCGTCCTTGAGGTGGGCGGCGCCGCGATCCAGCGTCAGGCTTTCGATGGCGCGGTGGGCATAATGCAGGATGGTACCGCCCGGCGTCTCATAGATGCCGCGCGACTTCATGCCCACAAAGCGGTTTTCCACCAGATCAAGCCGGCCCACGCCATTGGCGCCGCCCAGATCATTGAGGCGGGCCAGCAAAGCGGCGGGCGACAGGGCCTCGCCATCCACGGCGATGGGGTCGCCCTTTTCGAACTCGATCTCCACATAAGTGGGCTGGTCGGGGGCGGCTTCCGGGGCGACGGTGCGGGAATAGACATATTCCTCGGGCTCGATCCACGGGTCTTCCAGCGCCTTGCCCTCGGACGAGGTGTGCAGAAGATTGGCGTCGACCGAAAACGGCGCCTCGCCGCGCTTGTCCTTGGCAACGGGGATCTGGTTCTGCTCGGCAAATTCGATCAGGCGTGTACGGCTGGTCAGGTCCCATTCACGCCAGGGGGCAATCACCTTGATGCCGGGCTCAAGGGCGTAATAGGCCAGTTCAAAGCGCACCTGGTCATTGCCCTTGCCGGTGGCGCCGTGGCAGACGGCGTCAGCGCCGGTCTCGCGGGCGATTTCGATCTGGCGCTTGGCGATCAGGGGGCGGGCGATGCTGGTGCCCAGCAGATAGGTGCCCTCGTAAAGTGCGTTCGCCCGGAACATGGGGAACACATAGTCCTTCACAAAGGTCTCGCGCAGATCCTCGATATAGATCTGCTTGACGCCCATCATCTCGGCCTTGGCCCGGGCCGGGCCAAGCTCCTCGCCCTGGCCGAGGTCGGCGGTGAAGGTCACCACCTCACAGCCATAAGTGGTCTGCAGCCATTTCAGGATGACGGAGGTGTCGAGCCCGCCGGAATAGGCAAGCACCACGCGCTTGATATCGCTTTTCATGTCGGGTCCCTGGAGGCGCCCCCGCAGGGGCAGCACGAATAAGGGCTGGGGGTGCCCCGCCCGTGGGGCGGCGCGAGTATAGGGATTGTGGTCCGCTTGCCAAGCGCGGCAGATCAGCCCGTTTCAGGGCCGCCTGTCAGGCCGGCAGGCGCTCGCTTCGTCGCAGCTTCACGCTGTCGGACTTCAGCTGGCCGCAGGCGGCCATGATGTCCTCGCCGCGCGGCGTGCGCACCGGGCTGGCATAGCCGGCGGCAAAGACGATGTCGGAAAAGGTCTTGATCGCCGTATCGCTGGAGCGGGCATAAGGCGCGCCCGGCCAGGGATTGAAGGGGATCAGGTTCACCTTGGCCGGGATGCCCTTGATCAGGCGCACCAGGGCGCGGGCATCGGCCGGGGTGTCGTTCACGCCATCCAGCATCACATATTCAAAGGTGATGCGCCGGGCATTGTTGAGGCCGGGATAGGCGCGGCAGGCGGCCATCAGTTCCTTGATCGGGTATTTCTTGTTGATGGGCACGATGACATCGCGGATCTCGTCCGTGACGGCGTGCAGGCTGATGGCCAGTTGCACGCCAAGCTCTGCCCCGCAGCGCTCGATCATGGGCACCACGCCCGCCGTGGACAAGGTGATGCGCCGGCGCGACAGGGAAATCCCCTCATTGTCCATGGCGATGTGCAGCGCCTTGGCCACATTCTCGAAATTATAGAGCGGCTCGCCCATGCCCATCATCACGATGTTCGACAACAGGCGCCCGTCGGTGGGGCTGGGCCATTCGCCAAGGGCGTCGCGCGCCAGCATCACCTGGCCGATGATCTCGGCCGGCGTCAGGTTGCGCACCAGCTTTTGCGTGCCGGTGTGGCAGAAACGGCAGGTCAGGGTGCAGCCCACCTGGCTGGAGACGCACAGGGTGCCCCGCTCGCCATCGGGAATGAAGACCGTCTCGGCCTCCTGCCCGTCGGCAAAGCGCAGCAGCCATTTGCGGGTGCCGTCGCTGGAAACAAGGGCGCGCACGACCTCTGGCCGGCTGACGCGGGCCACCTCGGCCAATTTGGCCCGCAGGTCCTTGGACAGGGTGGTCATGGTCTCGAAGCTGGTGGCGCCCTGGTGATAGAGCCAGTGCCACAGCTGGTTGGCCCGCATGGCCCCGGCCCGGTCGCCCGCCACGGCGGTGACGATCTGCTTCAGTTCCTCGCGGTCGAGACCCACAAGGTCGGCAAGGCCGGGGGCGGCAGCCAGCGGCGGCGCCACCCCGGGATCGGGCACCAGGGCCGCGCCAGAGGCGAGGCCTGCATCAGGCACCAGGGCCGCGCCAGAGGCGAGGCCCGCATCAGAGAGGAAATCGGTCACGGGCGCGCTCAGGCTGCCGGCTTGACGGAACAGGCCTTCATGGCCGCCGTCAGGGCCTCGCCAAAGCCGGCGAGTGCGAAGGTGTCGGTGGTGGTGGTGCCCCGGGCAGAGGTGCCCTTGACCGTGGCGCTCTTGCCCTGCTTCAGGGCCGTCACAACCTCAAGGTCGGTGTGGGCATCGCGGGCCCAGGCGCCGTCACCCTGGGTAAAGAGCGCCACCTTTATGGCGCCGACGGCAAGTTCAGCGTCGCTGCCGTCCTTGTAGGGATAGCCGGCGATGATCGAGACTTCGTTGGTTGCCGCCGGCTCGCCGCCGCTGGCCTTGCGGAAGCTGACCTGCAGGAAAACCTCGCCACGTTTTGCGGCCTTTGGCTCGGACTTGGCAGGCTTGCCCGAGACAAAGCAGGACGTGGCCTTGGGGGCGCCTGAGGCAAAGACCACCCAGTCGCCAAAGGTGCCGATCGCCTTGGGGGCATCGGCAAAAGCGAGCGTCGGGAAAAACCCGAGGAGCCCGGTCAGGAGGAGCAGTGGAAGATGGCGCATGGCGGGAACATAAGGGGTGCGTGGCCGGATTTCCAGCCTTTCCGGGCAACCTGCCGGTGATGTCGCCCTGCGGCATGGCCGTCCGCCCGGTGAAAGGCCGTGTTGCGGGGGCAGGGAGGCTGGCGTTAAATGATACATGGATCGCAATCAGCCCGACGCGGCGGAGGCCGAACGAGACGCCCTCGCTGCCTGCATCGAGGCCATCGCGGCCCATCAGGACCGCGAGGCCTTCGCGCGCCTGTTCGGCCATTTTGCGCCCCGCCTCAAGGCCTATCTGATGCGCACCGGCAGCGATCCGGGCAAGGCCGAGGAACTGGTCCAGGAAGCCATGATCCTGGTCTGGCGCAAGGCCGCCACCTTTGACCGCCGCCAGGCCTCGGCCGCGACCTGGCTGTTCACCATTGCCCGCAACCGCCGCATCGACGTGATCCGCCGCGAGCGCCGGCCCGAGGTGGACCCCATGGACCCGGCCCTGGTCAATCCGCCGCCCCCCTCGGCGGAAGAGGCCATGGGCACCGGCCAGCGCGACCTGCGCCTGCGGGCCGCCATCCGGGAACTGCCGGTGGAACAGGCCGATCTGCTGCAACAGGCCTTTTACGAGGGCCTCTCCCATTCGGAGATCGCCGAGGTGCGGGGGCTGCCCCTTGGCACCGTGAAGTCGCGCCTGCGCCTTGCCTTCACCCGCCTGCGCAAGATCATGGCCGAGCACATCTAGGCGTCACATCCGGTTCCCGCAAAAGATGACGCCTGCGTCACATGCATCCCGGACGCACCAAAAAAACGGCCCTTATTGCGGCTGCGAAGCCAAGATCGACAGCGGAATAAAACATCATTTCACACAGGAAAGATGACGCCCCCGTCATTGGGAACTTTTTGTCAGCCCATGCTTTTCCTTGCTCAGGTCGCCAATGCTGCCCCATGATATTTTTGTCAGGGTACGCACCGCACAAGACGGAGCGGCCCCGGGGGGAAAAATGTTCACCATGCCGAGCCAGGAAAAAGGGGCCCCGTCGTCGGGCCAGATGCCGCCACCTGCCGACCAGCCTGCCGAGGGGAAGGCAGATGCGGGCCGCAGCAGCTATCATCACGGAAACCTGCGCGCGACGCTGATCGAAAGCGGCAAGGAGCTTCTGGAAGCCAAGGGGGTGCCGGCCTTCAGCCTGCGGCTGGCCGCACGCACGGCCGGGGTTTCCCAGACCGCGCCCTATCATCATTTCACCGACAAGGACGGCCTGCTCGACGCCATCTCGGCGGACGGGTTCCAGCGTCTGGGTGCGGAACTTGAGGCTGCGGCCCATGGCGGGATCAGGCCCATGGTTCTGGCCTTTCTGCGCTTTGCCCGCGCCAATCCCCAGATGTTCCGGCTGATGTTTGCCGCCCATCCCGCCTCGCGGCCCCGCACGGCCGACCTTGCCGCGGCTTTCGAGCGCTGCTGGGCGGCCTGCATGGGCGCCACCCGCCGGGAACTGGGCGACAATGACGACACGTCGGATCGTGCCCGTCAGGCCACCCTGGCGGTGTGGTCGGGCATGTACGGCCTCAGCCGCCTGCTGGAAGACGGCACCGGCGCCGCCGCCGGCCTCGATGACCGGTCAGCCGCAGAGTCCGTCGTCCAGATCCTGCAACGCGGCATCGGCGCGCTGGCCAATGCCTGAGAAACTGGGGCCTGAGAAACTGGGGCCTGAGCAACCGGGGCCCGAGGGTTGCTGGCGGGCTGGGGGCTGGCAGCCCTAGAGCAGGGCTTCCAGCACGCGGTCGGGGGGGCGGTGGCCGTCGACGAAGGTCTTGATGTTGATCAGGACCTTTTCGCCCATGTCGAGGCGGCCTTCGATGGTGGCGGAGCCCATGTGGGGCAGCAGCACCACCTTGTCGAGTTCCAGCAGCTTGGGGTTCACCGCAGGCTCGTGTTCAAACACGTCAAGCCCGGCGCCGGCCAGTTCGCCGGCCACCAGCATGCGCGTCAGGGCATTTTCGTCGATCACCTCGCCACGCGCCGTGTTCACCACAATGGCGTGCGCCGGCAGCAGCTTCAGCCGCCGGGCCGAGAGCAGGTGATAGGTGGCGGGCGTATGGGGGCAGTTGACCGAGATCACGTCCATGCGGGCCAGCATCTGGTCGAGGCTTTCCCAATAGGTGGCCTCAAGCTCCGCCTCGACCTGCTCGTGAACGCGGTTGCGGTTGTGATAATGGATGGACAGGCCAAAGGCCCGGGCGCGCCGCGCCACCGCCTGGCCGATGCGGCCCATGCCGATGATGCCCAGACGCTTGCCCCAGATGCGATGGCCCAGCATGCCCGTGGGCGACCAGCCATTCCATTTGGCCGAGCGCAGCAGGCGCTCCCCCTCGGCCAGCCGCCGGGCGGTGCCAAGGATCAGGGCCATGGTCATGTCGGCGGTGTCTTCGGTCAGCACGCCGGGGGTGGAGGTCACGGTGATGCCGCGCTGCCGCGCCGTGGCAAGGTCGATATGGTCAACGCCCGTGCCGAACGAGGCAATCAGGCGCAGCTCCGGATTGGCCTGGGCCAGCACGCGGGAATCGATCCGGTCGGTGACCGTGGGCACCAGCACGTCCGCCACCTTCACAGCCTCGATCAGCTCGGCCTGGCTAAAGGCGTGGTCGTCGTGGTTCAGGCGTGTGTCGAACAGCTCCATCATCCGCGTCTCGATCGCGTCGGGGAGCTTGCGTGTGACAATAACCAAGGGTTTTTTCGTGGGCATCAGGTCCCCCCGCGTGGCGGCATGCCTGGCCCGATGGAGGTCCGGCACGGCCACCCCTAAGTAGCAGACCTGAGGCGCGATCACAAACGCTGGATGGGGTATCATGCATTCAGCGGCGGCCGCTTGACCGCAATGCAGCGCATGCGGACTATTGCCGCAGGCCGGCGGAGCCCATGATTCGCCCCTATCGACAGGTGCAGGTTTACCGCCCCACACAAGGCCCATCCCTTGCATCATGCGCTGCCCCTTTCTGGTCATCCCCTGCCGTTCCGCCCGGGCGCGGTGCTGTCGCGCCTGATCCTGCTGACGGCCCTCTTTCTTGCCGGGCTTGCGGGCCTCTTCCTTGTCGGCCTTGCGGCCTTGCCGGCCACGGCCACCGAGGCAACCAAGGGGGAGGAGACCGGCCGCGCCATTCCCCGCTTCGTCTCCCTCGGGGCGGCAGAGGTCAACCTGCGCACGGGGCCGGGGGAACAGTATCCCGTCACCTGGAAGTTCACGCGCCAGGGCCTGCCGGTGGAAGTGGTGGCCGAATACGATCTGTGGCGACGTATCCGGGCGGCCGATGGCACGCTTGGCTGGGTGCACAAGACCCTGCTGTCGGGCCGCCGCACGGCCATCATCACCGGCGAGACGCGGACGCTGCTGTCCGATCACGACCCCTCGGCCGCCGTTGTCCTGCGGGCGGAGGCCGGGGTTCAGGGCCGGCTGCTGAAGTGCCGCCTGTCATGGTGCGAGATGGAGATTGCCAACCGGCGCGGCTGGCTGCCGCGCGACCAGATCTGGGGCGCCTATCCCGGCGAGGACATCGACTGACGCAAGCACGGCTGACACAGGACCCTCTGACATGGGGGCCACTGCTGCACCGCTGGCTTTATTGCCGCACCCCGACCGTGCTAAACCCAAGCACGCATCAAAGGGGAGAACGCCATGAAGGCCGTGCTGTGCAAGGAATATGGACCGCCTGAGAGTCTGGTCATCGAGGAAATCGCCTCAAAGCCCGTGGGCAAGGGCGAAGTGCGCGTGGCGCTGCATGCCGCCGGCGTCAATTTTCCCGATGTGCTGATCATCCAGGGCAAGTACCAGTTCAAACCCCAGATGCCCTTCTCCCCCGGCGGCGAGGCTGCGGGCCAGATTTCGGAACTGGGCGAGGGTGTCACGGGCTATGCCATTGGCGACCGCGTCATCGTGATGTGCGGCTGGGGCGGCTTTGCCGACGAAATCGTGATCGGCGCCGACCGCGTCGTGAAGATGCCGGACTCCATGGACTATGCCACGGGCGCCGCCTTCCTGATGACCTATGGCACGTCTCACCATGCCCTGAAGCAGCGCGCCAACATCAAGCCGGGCGAGACCCTGCTGGTGCTGGGGGCCGCCGGTGGCGTGGGCCTGGCCGCCGTGGAACTGGGCAAGGTGATGGGCGCGCGCGTCATTGCCGCTGCCTCCACCGACGAGAAGCTGGCGCTCTGCCGCAAGTTCGGCGCCGACGAGGTCATCAACTACAGCCACGAGAAGATCCGCGACCGCGTCAAGGAACTCACCGGTGGCCAGGGTGCAGATGTCATCTATGACGCCGTGGGTGGCGATGCCTTTGACGAGGCAATCCGCTGCATCAACTGGGAAGGCCGCCTGCTGGTGGTGGGCTTTGCCTCTGGCCGGATCCCGCAGCTGCCCGTGAACCTGGCCCTGCTCAAGGGCTGCCAGGTGGTGGGCGTGTTCTGGGGCGACTTCACCCGCCGCGATCCCGAACTGCACCGCCAGAACCTCGACGAGATGATGCGCTGGTTCGACGAAGGCAAGCTGCACCCCCATGTCAGCGCCGAATATGCCATGGAAGACGTGGCCTCGGCCCTGAACGACATGATGCAGCGCAAGGTGCAGGGCAAGGCAGTCGTCAAGACCCGCTGAGCCGCCAAACGATACCCCGCGCCTTCCCGAGGGGGATGGCGCGGGGCCGCGCAGTTGCCCAGCGGGAGGCCCGTTTGATCCGTCCCGGCGCTCTTCACCGTCAGCTTGGTGCCCGCTTTGCGGCGGCCAGCCCCGTTGTGCGCGGCGCGTCGTGGATGCTTTTGTGCGGCATCTTCTTTGCGATCATGATTGCGGCGGCCAAATATGCCGGTGGCCGCCTGCACCCGTTCCAGGTGGCGTTCTTCCGCGCCCTGTTCGGGCTGGCGGCCATCCTGCCGTTCATCCTGCGCATGGGTCTTGATGGCGTGCGCACCAGCCGGCCCTGGCTGCAGATTGCCCGGGGCGTGGTGGGCTCGTCCGCCATGATGACGGGCTTTTACGCCATGGTGCATCTGCCCATGGCCGATGTAACCGCCATCGGCTTTGCCAATCCGCTGTTCCTGCTGGTGCTGGCTGCCCTGTTTCTGGGCGAGCGCATCAGGCTTGATCGCGGCATTGCCACCATCACCGGCTTTGCCGGCGTGATGATCATGCTGCGCCCGGCCGGCACGGTGGACCCGGCGGCGCTGTTTGCCCTGCTCTCCACCTTTCTGGCGGCCTGTTCCATGGTGCTGATCAAGACCATGGCGCGGAACGACAATCCCAGCACCATTGTTTTCTATTTCGGCGTCTTTTCCACCGCCGTCTCGGTCGTGCCGGCCAGCCTGGTCTGGGTGCAGCCCACGGGGCACGAGATGGTGGTGCTGGTGGCCATGGGCCTTGCCGCCACCGCCGGGCAGAGCTGCATGGTGCGGGCCTATGCGGCGGCCGAGGCCAGCCTTGTGGCCTCGTTCGACTATGTGCGGCTGGTGTGGGCCGGCCTGTTTGGGTATTTCTGGTTCGGCGAGGTGCCGGACCGCTGGACCTTGGCAGGCGCCATGGTCATTGTGGGATCCACTCTCTATCTGGCCCGCCGCGAACAGGCCCGCGACCGCCGCCGGAACGCCCAGCCGCCCCTGGCCCTTGTGCCTGTGGCGCTGGAGGCCCCTGCCACGACCGGGCCGCTGGCGGCCCCTGCGACGACGGGGCAGATGGCGGCGAAGCCAGGCTTGGGAAATACTGCCGCATCCTGAAACAGGGGTGTTGATTGGTGCGTCGGGCGCGGTGCCCGGCGGATGACGGGATCCGGTGTTATGGCTGCAGGCAAACCCACCCTGAAAAAGCAGTATGCGGCCCTCCCCATCACCCTGGTGGACGGGGAGATGCAGGTGCTGCTTGTCACCAGCCGGGGCACGCGGCGCTGGATCATCCCCAAGGGCCAGCCCGAATCCAAGCTGAAACCCCATCAACTCGCCGCCAAGGAAGCCTGGGAGGAAGCCGGCCTGATCGGCCAGGTGAGGCCCCGGTCCATTGGCAGCTATCTCAGCGAAAAGCGCCTGCTGGACGGCACGGTTGAGCCCTGTCTGGTGAAGGTCTTCGTGATGGATGTGGAGCGCCAGCTGGACGACTGGCCGGAACGCCACCAGCGCGAAACCCGCTGGCTCTCCCCCGCCCAGGCCGCCATGAAGGTGACGGAGGGTGGCCTCGTCGAAATCCTGCTTAGCCTGGCTGCGCCGCGTATCGGTTGAGTGGGGGGTTGAGTGGAGGGTTGAGTGGGGAACTGAGGGGAAAGCTGTATCCAGCCGAACCCGGACACTCGCCTCGTCCGCGCCGATCTGCTAAGACGCCCCAAATTCTCAAGTGCCCAAAACCAAAGCGGGAGTGAAGCACCATGAACATTCAGGGTATTGCCGCCATTGTCACCGGCGGTGCATCGGGTCTGGGCGCCGCCACGGCGCGTGAGCTGGCCAGGCACGGCGCCAAGGTCGCCATCTTCGACCGGACAGAAGATCTGGGCGAGCAGGTTGCCAAGGAGATCGGCGGCGTGTTCTGCAAGGCCGACGTCACCAGCGAAGAGGCCATCGACGCCGCTTTCGCCAAGGCCCGCGCCGCCCACGGCCAGGAGCGCATCCTGGTGAACTGTGCCGGCACCGGCATTGCCCAGCGCACGGTCTCCAAGGGCCGCGAGCACCCGATGTCGAGCTTTGAGCTGATCATCCGCATCAACCTGCTCGGCACCTTCATGTGCATCACCAAGTCGACCGCCGGCATGTCGGCCCTCGAGCCGGTGGATGCCGATGGCCAGCGCGGCGTCGTGATCAACACCGCCTCGGTCGCCGCCTTCGACGGCCAGATCGGCCAGGCCGCTTATTCCGCCTCCAAGGGTGGCGTTGTCGGCATGACCCTGCCCATCGCCCGTGACCTCGCCCAGATCGGCGTGCGCTGCTGCACCATCGCGCCGGGCCTGTTCAACACGCCGCTGCTGGCCGGCGCCCCGGAAGAAGTCCGCCGCGCCCTTGGCGCCCAGGTGCCCTTCCCGGCCCGCCTCGGCAATGCCGAGGAATACGCCCAGCTGGCCCGCCAGATCGTTGAGAACAACATGCTGAACGGCGAGACCATCCGCCTCGACGGCTCCATCCGCATGTCGCCGAAGTAATCTCCGCACCTGCGCAGATCCAGACGGGGGGCCACCGGCCCCCCGTTTTCGTTTGGGGAGAGGCCCTTACCCCCCCGCCCAGCCATCCATTGCTCTGGCCATGGCCAGGTCAAGGTCGGTGAGGCCGCCGGCGTCGTGGGTGCTGAGGGTTACGTCCACCTTGTTGTAGACATTGGACCATTCGGGGTGATGGTCCATCTTCTCTGCCAGCAAGGCGGCGCGGGTCATGAAGCCGAAGGCCTCGTTGAAGTCGGCGAAGGTGAAGCGGCGGCTGATGGCGTCGCGGCCCGGCACCTCTGTCCAGGCGGGTAGGCTTGCCAGGGCTTCCGTGCGGGCCGTGCCTGTGATCCGTTGTCTCATTGGCTTCTCCTCATGCCGGGTGTGTTCATGACCATGTCAGACAGTCTTGCCCCCAGTCTCGCCGATATCGAGGCGCTTGCCGACCATGCCCTTGGCGAGATCCCGCCAGAGCTGCGCGCCATGGCGGCCGGTGTCATCATCCGGGTGGAGGATTTCCCGGACGAAGAGACCTGCGCCGACATGGAGCTTGAAAGCCCCTATGAGCTGCTGGGCCTCTATCAAGGCACCAGCCTGACCGAAAAATCGGTGGGCGATGCGGGTACCCATGTGGACATGGTGTTCCTTTACCGCCGCCCCATCCTCGACGAATGGTGCGAGACGGGCGAGCGCCTCGGCGATCTGGTGCGCAATGTCCTGATCCACGAAATCGGCCACCACTTCGGCCTCTCCGACGCCCAGATGGAAGCGCTGGAAGCAGCGCCCGATGCAGCGGATGGCGCGGGGCCAGATGAGGGCATTGGCGACGGGGGCTAGGGCTGGGCGCCCTAGGCCAGGGCCAAAGCCTCGAGCAGGCCGCCAAGGTCGCGGACAGAGGCCACGGCATCGTCACTGATGGCGATGTTCAGCTCCTGTTCGATTCCCTCAAGTTCGATGAACTTGAGGGAATCGATCCCCAGATCCTCGCTGAGGCGCGTCTGCGGCGTTATCGTGTTCGCCTGCCTCAGGTCAGTGGCGGAATATGGAAACTGATCCTGCACCCTGCCCCGCCGCCGGTTGCGGTGACGCTTGTGCCGGCAGAACCGGCCCGAAGATAGCCGACAAAGCCGGCATATCCTGTGTCCCGATCGATCGTCTTGCCGACTTGGTTGCGCCTCTGGCCCACCATTGCGATCCCCTCCACAAGGCCCTGATCACCGATGAAACGGATGGTCTTTGGGGCTGAGCGCGTCTGGGGATCAATCAGCCAGCCGGTCACCTGGATGTAGGCGGGCGCCCCGGCGACCGGTATGGCCGCGTCGAGCGCACCAAGGCAGGCCGGGGCCTCTGGCAGCGCAAGGGGTGTCCCCATCTCGTGCCAGAGGCCTGCATAAGGGGGCTGCCCGAAAATCGACAGGCCAAGGGGAAGGGCTGCCCGGCTGAGCATCAGGGCGCGGTGGGGAACGGGATAGATCTTCCTGATTGCGGCCTCGTCATTGATGTCGAGACTCAGGGCAAGGGCGGCAACCTCTCTTGGAAACAGCGTCGCGCTTGCATTCCTGAGCGCCTGGACCTGGTACGCCAGCATAAGGGCACCGATAGCTGTGAAAAAAATCACAGGGCGTCTGGTGTTTGTGGCCGGCCGGTCGCCTGAGCGGTGCCACAGCAGCAGAAGCAGCGCCACCCAGCCCATGATGGCCGGTGTGGTATAGCGGGAAGCAAAGGCGCTCGCCTCACCAAGGACTAGACGGCCGCCGCCAGTCGCTACGGCAGAGATCCCGATATAGGCGATGAAAAAAAGCAGCGCGGCCGTAAACGGCGATTTCTCTACGGTATAGATCCATCTCCGCACGAGAGCGGCAAACATGATCGTAAAGACAATACCGGAATTGAGCGCCACCAGCTTGCCAAGCCGCCCACCCCCTACCAGGAAGTTGAACGGACAGCCAAGAAACATCATGGCATAGTTGAACACGCCAATCGGGTGGTGGATGAAAGCGCTGCCCGCGTAACCGTGCTCCGATGGCGTTACATAACCATTAAAGTAATAAAACATAATCGTAATGGAAATAACGCCAAGGGTGGCAGCCCTGGCCAAGCCCTGCCGCAGCACCAGGACGTAGCCAAGCATGAGGGGCGCAATCACCACACCGCTCGCCAGCGTGCCTGCAGAAAGGGTTCCGAACAGGGAGGCAATCAAAAAATCTCGCCGTGAGCCCGAAACAGAAGATCTGGCAAGACAGTAAAAAGCAATTAATGGCAACAATTGCGCCATAAAAAAATTGCAATTTAGACCCAAAACAAAATTTTCCACCTGAGTCCATAAAAATGTGCTGCCAATCAAGAAAAAATACAGTGCCATTCTGTTTGTTTTATTTTTAGAATTATTGTCATGATAATTAATTTTTTCCATAAAACAATAGAAAATTACTCCTGATATTGCACAAAGTCCGTAGTTAAAGAAAACTAGAAAATATCCCATTCCGTCAAAGAACTTAAAATCAAACCAGATCAGGGCGCGCGCGAGAATAAGTCTGTGCTCGTTATGCTGGGACCACCATACCGTCGTATCTCCATCATGGAGGCGCAGCATCATGGAGAGGGCGGCATCCCAGGTATCCCAAAATGGAATCGCCGAGTAATTCAGGACGCCGCCAATACCAGCGAGGCCAATCATAAGGACAGCAAAAAATCCGCCAAGATAGGCTGGAGAGATTGATAGAATGCCGAAATTTTGTTTCATGAAGGATCTCTGACTTGCCTGGTCGAGTGAAGCTTGTTCAAGGGCCGCGTTTGCTGAGTGCTGCCCTCAGTTATTAGACTATATAAAAACCATATCGACACGGCCATTGATCAAGCCCGCGTGACCGCCGGCGCCGGCGGGCGTTCTCCGGTCATCTGGGGCTACGGCCCTCGGCAAGACGTGCGTGGCTGGGTCGGCCAGCAACAAGGCGTGTCCTGCCCAGGTCTCCAGTCTGCCTGCTGAGAACCTGGAAGCCATTGAAGCTCTCAAATATACCAAATCAGGGTACTGGCAGGGGCATGATCGGCTTTGACGGCGATCCTCCCAAGCGCCTCGTTACAGGCATGCGCCAGATTTCTCCTCACCCCTCCAGCAGCGCCTCCACCCAGGCGGGGACGATTTCGGTGGCGGGGCCATAGAGGCGTTCTTCGAAGAGGGAGAAGCCTTCAGAGGGTTCGAGGTTGAGTTCCAGGGTGCGGGCCAGGCCACGGCGGCGCACGTCCGCGACAAAACCGGCGGCGGGATAGACATTGCCCGAGGTGCCGATGGACACGAACAGGTCACAGTCGGCCAGCGCCTCGGCAATGCGGTCGAGGTCAAAGGGCATTTCGCCGAACCAGACCACATGGGGCCGCATGGCGCCGCTGCGGCCACAGGCGCCACAGGCCAAAGCGGTGGAAAGGTCGCCCGCCCAGGGGAGGACATGCTCGCAATGGCCACAGCGTGCCTTGCCCATCTCGCCATGCATGTGGATCAGGTTGGTGCTGCCGGCCTTTTCGTGCAGGTCGTCGATATTCTGGGTGACGATCAGCACCTCGCCCGCCCCGCGTTCGGCAAGGCCTGCTTCCAGGCGGGCCAGGGCGAAATGGGCGGCATTGGGCCGGGCCGCAATCATGCCGCCACGCCGTGCGTTATAGAAGGCATGGCAGCCCTCGGGGTCGCGGGCAAAGCCCTCCGGCGTCGCCACGTCTTCCAGGCGCACCTTCGTCCACAGGCCATCCTTGTCGCGAAAGGTGCCAAGGCCTGATTCAGCCGAGATGCCGGCCCCCGTCAGGATCACGATCCGCCTGCCAGTCATCCCCACTCCTCCGTTCCCGGTTCTTCATCTTCGTCGTCTTCGTCCCAGGCCGCCTCCATGAGGTTGGCGGCAAAGGGGTAACTTGCCTCGATACGGTAATCATGTCCCTCGCGCCCGGCATGGGAGGAATAGAGGTGCAGGCTGGCGACGGGCCAGGGGTCGCTGGCCAGCAGGGCGTGGTGGGTTACAAATTCCGCCACCCGCTCGTACGGCGTATCGCGCAGCCAGGCCAGGGTGACATGGGGCACAAAGCGCCGCGCCTCTGTCTCCACGCCAAAGCGGGCGAGTGCACCGGCAACCCGCCCGTGCAGCTGTTCCAGGGCTGGTGAGGGGGCAAGGCCGGCCCAGACCACGCGCGGCCCCTTGGCGCCACCAAATTCCCCGGCCCCGGCAAGCTGCAGGGTGAACGGCTCGGCCATGACGCCGGACAGGGCCAGATCCACATCGTCCAGCCGCGCACCGTCCACCTCCCCCAGAAAGTGCAGGGTGACGTGCATGTTCTCTGGCTTCACCCAGCGCGCCCCCGGCAGGCCGCCCTTCAGCAGGCCCAGCCGGGTGGTGAGGGGTGCGGGCAGGTCAAGCCCGACAAAGACACGCATAAGCGCACCCTCTTGTGGCGCCCGCCGCCTGAACCGTGGTTCAGGGGCAGGGGTTGCTGATCTCGCGGTGGATGGCCTCGATCCCGTCGAGGACCTCTTTCGACAGGGTCACATCAATGGAATCGATGTCCAGCGCCAGTTGTTCCAGGGTGGTGGCGCCAATGATCGTGCCGCCGTTGAAGGGCCGCGAATTCACAAAGGCCAGCGCCATCTGGCTGGGGTCGAGGCCATGGTCGCGGGCCAGCTGCACATAGCGCGCGGTGGCAGCAATGCCGGCTGGCACCAGATAGCGGATGAAGCGGTCGAAGATGGTCATGCGGGCACCCGGCGGCTTGCCCTCCAGGTACTTGCCCGACAGCGCCCCCATGGCCAGCGGCGAATAGGCCAGCAGGTCCACGGATTCGCGATGGGCGATTTCCGCCAGACCAATCTCGAAGCTGCGGTTGACCAGGGAATAGGGGTTCTGGATGGAGGCAATGCGCGGCAGGCCATGGGCCTCGGCCAGGCGCAGATAGTTCATCACGCCCCAGGGCGTCTCGTTGGAGACACCGATATGGCGCACGCGACCGGCCTTCACTTCAGCCGCCAGGGCCTCCAGCGTCTCAAGCAGGGGTACCGCGTCCTCGTCCTTGCCGGGCACATAGCCAAGCCGGCCGAAATTGTTCACCTGCCGCTCGGGCCAGTGGACCTGATAGAGGTCGACATAATCGGTCTGCAGGCGCTTCAGGCTGGCGTCGAGTGCGGCCTTGATATGGGCGGCATTGACCCGGCTTTCCGGCGGGCGGATGTGGGAGCCGGGCTGGCGGCCCGCCACCTTGGTGGCGACAATCACCTTGTCGCGGTTGCCCCTTGCCTTCATCCAGTTGCCGATGATGGTCTCGGTGGCGCCCTGGGTGCTGGCGGTGGGGGGAACCGGATACATCTCGGCCGTATCCAGCCAGTTCACGCCCCGGTCCCAGGCCATGTCCATCTGGGCAAAGCCCTCAGCCTCGGTGTTCTGGACACCCCAGGTCATGGTGCCAAGGCAAATGACCGACACATCAAGGCCGGTGTGGGCAAGCTGGCGATACTTCATCTGTTTCCCCCTCACGTTTCCCCCCTTATGGCACGGAGTGGGATATTGGCAAAAGGCCGGATCAGGGGCCGGTCTTGCCAAGGGCCCTGGTCACGCTGGGCAGGATCTCGGCCACCATGGCGTCAACGCCCTTTGGGTTGGGGTGCAGCATGTCGGCCTGCATCAGCTCGGGCTTGCCCACCACGGCGGCCATGAAGAAGGGGTGCAACACCACCTTGTGGGTTTTCGCCAGCTCGCCATAGATCGCATCGAAGCGGGCCTGATAAGCGGGGCCAAGGTTGGGGGCGGCGCGCATGCCCGCCAGCAGGGCCGGCACCCCCTCGGCCGCAAGACGGCTGAGGATGCGGTCCAGATTGGCCCGGGGCTCAGCCGGGTCGAGGCCGCGCAGCATGTCGTTGGCACCAAGTTCCACGATGACCAGATCGGGCTTCTCGGCGCCAAAGGCGGCCAGCGCCCAGTCGAGGCGGTTGACGCCACCTGCCGTGGTATCGCCCGACACGCTGGCGTCCTTCACCACCACATCCAGCCCCGCCTGCTTCAGGGCCTGTTCCAGACGGGGGGCAAAGCCTTCTTCCGGCTGCACGCCATAGCCGGCACTGAGGCTGTCGCCAAAGGTCAGTACCCTGAGGGGTGCGGCGGTGGCCGGGCTGGCAGCGGCGCCAAGGAGGCAGAGCAGTGCGGCGCTTGCGTTGAAAAAACGTGTCCCCGGGCCATATGCATGGACAAGCTTCCGGCCGACCCCTGGCCCGGGCAGGAGTGTGGCCATGGCCCTGAGTGCGGCAAGCAATCCCCTGATCACGCCAGATCCCCTGGTCCTGCTGGAGGCGCTGGCGCTGACACTGGGCAGCGAGGCGGGCGATGTGGACATTCTGCGGGGCATCGATCTCTCCATCCCAAAGGGCCAGGCGCTGGGTCTGGTTGGCCCATCGGGCTCTGGCAAGTCAACCCTGCTGGCGGTGATGGCAGGGCTGGAGCGGCCAACCTCTGGCCGGGTGCAGATCGCCGGCACCGACTTTGTGGGCCTCAGTGAAGACGGGCTGGCGCTGTTCCGCCGCGCCCATGTGGGCATCGTCTTCCAGTCCTTTCATCTGATCCCCACCATGACGGCGCTGGAAAATGTTGCCGTGCCCCTGGAGCTTGCCGGGCGGCGTGATGCCTTTGACCGCGCCCGGGCCGAGCTTGAGGCCATGGGCCTTGGCCACCGCATCACCCATTACCCCTCCCAGCTGTCTGGCGGCGAGCAGCAGCGCGTGGCGCTGGCCCGTGCCGTGGCCGGTGACCCGCCCCTGATCCTGGCGGACGAACCCACGGGCAATCTTGACGGCGTCACGGGGGCGGCCATTGTCGACCTGTTGTTTGCCGCCCGCGCCCGTCGGGGGGCGACGCTGGTGCTGGTGACCCACGACCCCCGCCTGGCTGAGGCCTGCGACCGGGTGGTGCGGGTGGCAGACGGGCGTATTGCGGGGGATGGGCCGGGCACTGGCAGCGGCACCCTTGCCTCCGTCGCTGACCGCGTGTCGGCATGACGGGGGTGTCCGGTGTGGGCAGCAGGGGCAGCATGGGCAGCATGGGATTGGCCTTCCGGCTGGTGCGGCGGGAACTGCGCCAGGGGCTGAAGGGGTTCACCGTCTTTCTGGCCTGCCTCACCCTGGGGGTGGGGGCGATTGCCGGGGTGGGTTCGCTTTCGGCGGCGATTGGCCAGGGGCTGGCGCGTGACGGGCAGGCCCTGCTGGGGGGCGACATGGAGTTCCGCCTGTCCCAGCGCGCCGCCTCGGTTGAGGAACAGGCCTGGATCGCGGCCCGCGGCACGCCGTCAGAGACCATCCAGATGCGCGCCATGGCGGAAGGCCTGCCCTCGGGCAAGCGCACCCTGGTGGAATTGAAGGCGGTGGACGGCGCCTATCCGCTCTATGGGCAGGTGGATCTGGCGCCGGTGCTGCCGCTTGAGGGTGCCTTTGCCGGTGCAGGCGGCCTGCCCGGGGCAGCGGTTGAGGCCAGCCTGCTGACACGCCTTGGCCTGGTGGTGGGTGACCGGCTGGTGCTGGGAAAGGAAACGTTTTCGATTACAGCCACCATCAGCCGCGAGCCCGACAAGGCGAGCGAGGCCTTTGCCCTTGGCCCGCGCGTGCTGATCAGCCGGGCGGCGCTGGCGGCAACGGGCCTCGTCCAGCCGGGCACCCTGATGCAGGTGGCCTGGCGCCTGAAACTGCCGGCCGATGCCTCGCCCACCCAGGTTGCCGAGGCGGTGCGGCAGGCCTTGCCTGATGCGGGCTGGCGGGTGCGCGACCGCACAAATGGCACGCCCGGCATCCGCCAGTTCGTCGACCGCATGACCATGTTCCTGACCCTGACCAGCCTTACTGCCCTGCTGGTGGGTGGGGTTGGTGTGGGCAATGCCGTGCGCGGCCATCTGGCGGCGCGGACCGAGACCATCGCGACCCTGAAGTGCCTGGGGGCGCCGGGCGGTCTGATTTTCCAGATCTATCTGATCCAGATCATGGCACTTGCCCTGCTGGGCATTGGCCTTGGTCTTGGGCTGGGCCTTGCCATCCCGCCGCTGCTTACGGCCATGCTGGCTGACAAATTGCCCGTGGCGGCGGTGCTGGGATTCTATCCGCTGCCCCTGCTGCTGGCGGCGGCCTTTGGCATTCTGGTGTCGCTGGCCTTTGCCATCTGGCCGCTCGCCCGCGCCCGGGAAGTGCCGGCGGCTGGCCTGTTCCGCCATCTGGTGGCGCCAAGCCGCCTATGGCCGCGCCCTGTCTATGTGGTGATGACGGCCCTTGCCCTGCTTGTGCTGGTGGCGCTAGCGGTGCTGACAGCGGCAGACCAGCGCCTGGCGGCCTGGTTCGTGGTGGGGGCAGCCCTTGCCTTTCTGGCCCTGCGGCTGACGGCCTTCCTGCTGATCGCGGGCGTGCGCCGCCTGCCCCGGCCGCGCCATCCTGGCCTCAGACTGGCGCTGGCGAACCTGCACCGGCCGGGGGCAGAGACCGGGGCGGTGCTGCTGTCGCTGGGTCTGGGCCTGACGCTGCTGGTGACCATTTCGCTGGTACAGGGCAATCTGGCGCGTGAGGTGGCAGATCGCCTGCCGGCCGCCGCCCCCGCCTTCTTCCTGGTGGATATCCAGCCAGACCAATTGGCCACCCTCGCCGCCACCGTGGCGGCGGTGCCGGGGGCGGGCGAGTTTGCCAGCGTGCCGTCGCTGCGCGGCCGGATCGCCCGGGTGAAGGGTGTGGCGGCAGAGGACTGGCCGGTGGCGCCCGACGGCCGCTGGGCCCTGCGGGGCGACCGGGGGCTGACGTTCGCCGCAACGCCACCCGCCGGCAGCACTTTGGTGGCGGGCGACTGGTGGCCGGCAGACTATCGCGGGCCACCGCTGATCTCGTTCGACGCCGACATTGCCAAGGCCATGGGAATCGGCGTGGGCGATAGCCTCAGCGTCAATGTGCTGGGGCGCGAGGTGGAGGCGCGGATCGCCAATCTGCGGCGCATCGACTGGACCAGCCTTGGCATCAACTTCACCATCGTCTTTGCGCCCGGCGCCCTGGAGGCGGCCCCCCACACGTTCCTTGCCACCATCCATGCCCGCGACGCGGCAGCGGAGGCCGCAATCTTCGAGGCGATCACCAGCCGCTTTGCCAATGTCTC
Source organism: Acetobacteraceae bacterium (assembly GCA_947379865.1). Taxonomy (GTDB): domain Bacteria; phylum Pseudomonadota; class Alphaproteobacteria; order Zavarziniales; family Zavarziniaceae; genus CANCOY01. Next base: position 40,771 of record CANCOY010000001.1, on the reverse strand, counting down.
GGTGATCGCCATGAAGGAGGCGCTGGCCACCGCCGGCCGCCTGCTGGACGACATCGCCATGGCCATTGGTGCGGCGGCGTCTGTCACCCTGGTGGCGGGGGTTCTGGTGCTGGCGGGTGCCATGGCGGCCGGGCACCGGCACCGGGTTTATGAGGCGGTGATCCTGAAGGTGCTGGGCGCCACGCGGCGCGACGTGCTGGGCGCCTATCTGATCGAATATGCCCTGCTGGGGCTGGCGGCAGCACTTGTGGCGGCGCTGATCGGTGGCCTTGCCTCATGGGTGCTGGTGGCCAAGCTGATGAACGCGACCTGGTGGTGGCTGCCGGGCCGCCTTGGGCTGACGGTACTTGGCAGTGTGGGGCTGACCGTCGTCCTCGGGCTTGTGGGCACCTGGCGGGCGCTGGGGCGCAAAGCCGCACCGGTTCTGCGGGAAGCCTGAGGCCGGGTGCTTGAACCACGCATCCCGCCACCCGATATGCTAGGCTCCTGCCAACTTCCGAGGGGAGAAGGTTTCAATGGCTGAAATGTACAAGGGCAACCTGGCCGGTCGGGCTGGCGCTGCCCAGGCGGAACTCGATCAGGGCCTGCGGTCCCACATGTTGTCCGTCTACAACTACATGACGTCGGGTGTGCTGCTGACCGGCATTTCCGCCTATCTGCTGGCAAACACCGGTCTCAGGGACGTGTTCTTTGCGGAATCCATGGTTCGGCCTGGCCACTTTGCCCCGAACCTGCTGGGCATGATCGCCATGTTCGCGCCGCTTGGCCTCGCCCTGTTCTTTGGCATGCGCATCCACAAGATGTCGGTGGCCACGGCCCAGGCGGTGTTCTGGGTCTTTGCCGCAGTGATGGGTGTCTCCATCGCCTCGATCCTGCTGCAGTACACGGGTGCCAGCGTGGCGCGGGTGTTCTTCATCTCGGCGGCTTCCTTTGGCGGCCTCAGCCTCTATGGCTATACGACGAAGCGCAGCCTGTCGGGCTTTGGCTCGTTCCTGATCATGGGCCTCATTGGCCTGCTGGTCGCCTCCATCGTGAACATCTTCCTGGCCTCCTCGGCCCTGCAGTTCGCGATTTCGGTGATCGGCGTGCTGGTCTTCGCCGGCCTCACCGCCTATGACACCCAGCGCATCAAGGATCTCTATAGCGAGAGCTACGACAGCGCCTCGCTGGGCAAGCTCGCCATCTCCGGCGCGCTGACCCTCTACCTCGACTTCATCAACCTGTTCATCATGTTGATGCAGCTCTTCGGCCAGCGCCGCGAATAGTCGCAGCCGCTGCTGATTGGACAGACGCCCGCCGGAGCAATCCGGCGGGCGTTTTGCTGTGAGGGGAGAGGGGGACGGCTGAAAAACAAAAGGCCCGCAAAGCGGACCTTTTATCCGGCCCCCAATACGAGGACCCCGGGGCGTCGCCCATGGGAAGAACATAGGTCGCCTCGCTTTCTGTGTCCAGCCAAAATACCACATATGGCTGTTTTTAAACGGAGAAATACATCTTCAGATTACACAACTGACGGCTGCTAAACTCCTTGTCTCCGGTACCGCCCATCCTCGGACATGTCGATAAAACACAAAAAAATCGACATATTCGCCAAATCTGTCGATCACATCGACATGAACGAGGCTGCTGGGGTGGCCCAAATCCCCCTTGCTCATACCCAACATGTCGATAAAATCAGGAAATATCGACACGTTCTGGAAACATGTCGATGGCATCGACACGTTTGCGAAACGTGTCGATTTTATCGGGTTTCATCGACATATGACGTTCGACCCCAGCCGCCCCTATAATGCCCTGCCTGGCCTGCCGCCGCAGGTAGACGTGGAGACACGGGCCGTCCTCAAGGCCTGCATCACGGCCCGGGCTGCGCTTGCAGAACTCAAGGTGGCGGGAGACCTGATCCCCAATCAGGCGGTGCTGATCAACAGCATTCCACTGCTGGAAGCCCAGGCCAGTTCCGAGATCGAGAACATCGTCACCACCAGCGACCGGCTGTTCCGCTTTGCCAACGAGGCAAACAGCCAGGCCGACCCGGCAACACGCGAGGCTCTGCGCTATCGCGTTGCGCTTTATGAAGGCTTCGCACTGCTGAACCAGAGGCCCCTGACGACGGCGACGGCGGTGCGCATCTGCCAGACCATCAAGGGCAGCACCATTGATATTCGTTCCACACCCGGCACCCGCCTCGTCAATGATGTGGATGGGGCAGTGATCTACACACCGCCCGAGGGTGAGATGCTTCTGCGTGACAAACTCGCTGACTGGGAGCGCTATATTCATGCAACTGAAGACGTAGACCCGCTGATCCGCATGGCCGTCATGCACTATCAGTTCGAGGCGATCCATCCCTTCACCGATGGCAATGGCCGCACCGGCCGTGTGCTGAATCTGTTGTTTCTAGTGGAAAAGGGCCTGCTTAGCATCCCGGTGCTCTATCTCAGCCGCTACATCATCCGCCACAAGGCGGAGTATTATCGGTTGCTACTGAAAGTCACCACCGACGGCGCCTGGGAAGAATGGGTCCTCTACATGCTTAGCGCCATCACCGAGACCGCGCATTGGACAACCGCCAGGATCACCGCCATCCGCCACCTGCTCGACGGGACGGCCGAAACCATCCGACGGGATGCGGCGGGGATTTATTCCCGTGAGCTCGTCGAAATGGTGTTCGTGCAGCCATATTGCCGTATCGCTGACCTGGTCGATGCCGGCATTGCCCGCCGTCAGTCGGCCTCGGTCTATCTGAAGCGCCTTTGCGATATTGGCGTTCTGCAGGAAATGAAGGCCGGCCGGGAAAAACTCTTCATCAACCCCCCCCTCCTCAGACTGCTGACCGAAAAGGATGCGGATGCCCCGACGCGGGCACCTGGCGCAGGGGTATGAGGGGCAACCCCGCCACAAAATCGCCTCAGTTCAGCCCTTCTGGCGCCCCATTGCGGGGGGAGTGTGTGGGTGTTGGCTTCGTCCGGGTCCGGTCGTCGCGCGGATGGGATCCAAGCCCCCCCGCCCCCCTCCTGCCCGTGTGCAGCGGGATCCGGATGAAGCCTTCATCAACCAGTTGCCAGGTTTGACATCCGGGATCATTGGGTCCGGACTCTTGACCTTCCGGGGATGGGTCGTCATCTAGGGGGTCGACCGATCCGGCCGTGGGCCGCCTGCGGTGTCGGGTGGCGTGTCAGAGCGTGGGGACATGATCGAAATTCAGGGACTGGTGAAGGCCTTTGGCCCGTTCGTCGCCGTTGATGGCCTTGCCTTTACGGTCAGGCGGGGCGAGGTGATGGGCTTTCTGGGGCCCAATGGCGCCGGCAAATCCACCACGATGAAGATGATCACCGGCTTTCTGGCGCCCACCGCCGGGCGGGTATTCATCTGCGGCCATGACATGGCCCGCGAGCCTTTGGCGGCCAAGCGGCGCATCGGCTATCTGCCGGAAGGTGCCCCCGCCTATCCCGACATGACACCGCGCAGTTTCCTCGAATTCATCGCCGACATCCGCGACATGAAGGGCATGGGGCGCAGGGGCGCCATCCGCAATGCCATCGAGAAGGTCGAGATCGGCGGCGTGCTGGACCAGCCGATCGAAACCCTGTCCAAGGGCTTCAAGCGCCGGGTGGGTATTGCGCAGGCGATCCTGCATGATCCCGACGTGCTGATCCTTGACGAGCCCACCGATGGCCTCGACCCCAACCAGAAGCACCAGGTGCGTGGCCTGATCCAGGCCATGGCCAAGAACAAGGCCATCATCATCTCCACCCACATTCTGGAGGAGGTGGACGCGGTGTGTTCCCGCGCGGTGATCATCGATCGCGGCCGTATCGTGGCCGATGGCACCCCGGCCGAGCTTGAGGCCATGTCGCGCTTCCACAACTGTGTCACCCTCAGGCTTGCCGCCGCGCAGCCGGGTGTGGCCGATGCGCTGGCGGGCCTGGCAGGTGTTGCCCGGGTCGAGGCGGCGGATGAAAGTGGCCGTGCCTTCCTGATCTATCCCGAGGGTGGTCGCCCCGTGGTCGCCGAAGTGGGCGAACTGGCACGCCTCAATGGCTGGGCCGTGGACAGGCTGGTGGCCGAAGCCGGCCGCCTTGATGAAGTGTTCCGGCGCCTGACCACGTCCGACACACGCGACGCGATCTGAGGGGCAGCCATGAACAAGATCGGCACCATCTTCCGGCGTGAATTCGGCGGCTATTTCGCAACGCCGCTGGCCTATGTCTTTATCGTGATCTTCCTGTTCGTCACGGGCATCTTCACCTTCTACCTTGGCCGCTTCTTCGAGCGTGGCGAGGCGGATCTGGGCTCGTTCTTCATCTTCCACCCCTGGCTTTATCTGTTCCTGATCCCCGCAATCTCCATGCGGCTGTGGGCGGAAGAGCGCAAGTCAGGCACGATTGAGCTGCTGCTGACCCTGCCGATCCCGCTGTGGGCGGCGGTGCTGGCCAAGTTCCTGGCGGCCTGGGCCTTCACGGGCCTCGCTCTGGCGCTCACCTTCCCCTTCTGGATCACGGTGAATTACCTGGGGAACCCTGATAATGGGGTGATCCTGGCCAGTTACATCGGCTCGCTGTTCATGGCGGGCGGCTATCTGGCCATTGGCTCGTGCATTTCGGCAGTGACACGGAACCAGGTGATTGCCTTCGTGCTGTCGGTGGTGGTCTGCTTTCTGTTCACCGTAGCGGGGCTGCCGGTGGTGCTGGGCTTCTTCTCGGCCTGGGCGCCTCAGGCCCTGGTGGACACCATCGCCTCGTTCAGCTTCCTCACCCATTTCACGGCCATCATCCGGGGCGTGATCGATGTGCGTGATGTTCTGTACTTTGCCTCGCTGATTGTGCTCTGGCTCGCTGCCAATGCCATTGTCATCGACGTCAAGAAGGCGGGCTGAGGTGATGACCCAACGCAAGTTCGGTGCGGGCCTTGCCCTTATCCTGATCGCCATCCTGTTCCTGGGGATTAACACCCTCAGCAACGCCACGCTGACGGGCGCACGGCTGGATCTGACCCAGAACCGGCTCTACACCCTGTCCGAGGGCACGCGGGCCGTGCTGGCCACCCTCAACGAGCCGATCCGCCTGCGCCTCTATTTTTCCGAGCGCCTGTCCAACGACCATCCCGAGCTGAAGCCCTATGGCGCGCGCGTGCGCGAGATGCTGGACGAGATCGTGTCCGCCAGCCATGGCATGGTGCGGCTGCAGGTGATCGACCCCGAGCCCTTCAGCGAGGACGAGGACGCGGCAAACGCCCTTGGCCTCACGGGCACACCGCTCGACAGCGGCGACACCTTCTATTTTGGTCTGTCTGGCAGTGGTCCCACGGATACGCGCGGCACGATCCCGCTGTTCTCGGCCGAGCGCCAGCCGTTCCTTGAATATGACCTGACGCGGATGCTGCATAATCTGCTGGCGCCCAAGAAAAAGGTGGTTGGCATCATCTCCAGCCTGCCGCTCGACACCGGCATGGGTGGGGCGGCGGCGGCCATGCGCGGCCAGGCCCATCCCTTTGCCGTCTATGAGCAGCTGCAGCAGTTCTTTGACGTGCGCATGTTTGCGCCCGACCTGCGCGAGATTGGCCAGCATATCGACCTGCTGGTGATCGCCCATCCCGGCGCCCTCTCGGACCAGGCGCTTTATGCCATTGACCAGTTCGTCATGGGGGGCGGGCGCGTGCTGGCCCTGGTGGATCCCTTCTCGGAGGTGGCAACCACGCCCGGCCCCGACGGGCGGCCGCCCCAGGGCTTTCGTGTGGCCTCTGGCCTCGACAAATTGTTCACGGCCTGGGGCATCAAGGTGGACAACACCAAGCTGGTGGCCGACCGGCAGCTGGCCACAAGGGTCAGCATCTCGGGCGAGCGCCAGCAGTTTGTGGACTACATGCTGTGGCTGACGATCCCGGGCGCGCAGATGGCCAAGGATGATGCCGTTACCGCCGATCTCAACCAGATCGTCATGGGCACGGCGGGTGCCATCACCCCGCTTGAGGGGGCCACGACAAAGCTTACACCGCTTATCAGCTCGACCCTGGAATCCCAGCTGGTGGAAACCCGCATGGCCCAGCTGCGCACGGCGCCAGAGGATTTCATTCGCGGCTTCCGTTCCTCGGGAACCGCCCAGATCCTGGCGGCGCGCGTGGCCGGCCCGGCCCGCACCGCTTTCCCCGATGGTCCGCCCAAACAGGGCCCCGCCAAGGCAGAGGAGCTGCCGCCCGATGCAAACGGGCCGGTGGATACCCTGCCCCCCGGTGCCGGTGCCCCGGAATTGCCCCAGATCAAGGAGGCGAGCCGGCCGATCAACATCATTGTCGTGGCCGACAGCGACCTGATCGACGACCGCTTCTGGGTGCAGGAACAGAATGCCAATGGCCAACGCACCACGGTGCCCACGGCTGATAACGGCACCTTCATCGTCAATGCGGTGGAAAACCTCTCGGGCAGTGATGCCCTGATCAGCCTGCGCAGCCGGGGCGAGGCCAGCCGCCCCTTTTTGGTGATGGAGCGCCTGCGCCGCGATGCGGAACAGCAGTTCCTGTCGCAGCAGCAGCGCCTGCAGGCCAAGCTTGAGGCAACCCAGCGCCAGGTCCAGGAGCTGCGCCGCGCCGATCCGCTTGGCGGGGCCGCCAGTGCCGAAACCGACAAGGCGATTGCCGAGGCGCGCGCCCAGGTGATCGAGACGCGCCGCCAGCTGCGGGAAGTCCAGCTCAACCTCCAGCGGGACATCGACCGGCTGGAAATGACCCTCAGGGTCCTGAATATCGGGTTTATCCCGCTTTGCCTCGCTGTCCTGGCCCTGGTGGTCGCCGGCATCCGGCTGCGCCGCCGGCGCCGCGCGGCCGCCGCCTGAGGAGACGCTCATGTCCCGTCGTCTCGCGGCCCTTGCCGCCGTCACCCTTCTGGTGGTCCTCGCCGCCATCTGGGCCGTCATTGCGCGCCAACAGGCCACCCAGGCCGATCTGGGCGGCAGCCTGATGTTCCCGTCTCTCAAGGCGGCACAGCAGGATATTGCCCGGATCGAAATCGGCACCGGCACGAAGAAGATCACGATCAACCGTCTGGGCACCGGCTGGTCCGTGGCCGAGCGGGCGGGTTATCCGGCGGATGCCAACCGGGTCCAGACCCTGCTCATCGCGCTCGCCGACCTTGTGATGATGGAGCCGCGCACCTCCTTGCCCGAGCGCTATGCCGAAATCGGTGTCGAGGATCCGGGGCCTGATGCCAAGTCCGTCTCGGTGACCGTCTCCGACGCCTCTGGCAAGGCGCTGGCGGCCGTGATCATCGGCAGGTCCCAGACCATGCTGGCGGGTGCTACCGGCCTTAACACCTATGTCCGCAAGCCGGGCGAGGCCCAGTCTTGGCTTGGCAAGGGTGGCTTCACCCTTGACCATGATCCGGCGCAATGGCTCGACAAGGACCTGCTGGTGCTGGTGCGCGAGCGCGTCATGGCGACCATGGTTGTCTCGGCCAATGGCAACACCCTGTCGATCTCCCGGGCCAAGCCCACGGACGAGACCTTTCAGATTGCCAATATTCCCGCTGGCCGCGAGGCCCGCACGCCCACCATCGCCGCCCCCCTTGCCAATGCCCTGGGCTTCCTGGCGGCAGAGGATGTGCGCCGCGCCGACACGCTTGATTTCAGCACCTCGCCGGTCACCTCGATCTGGCGCACCTTCGATGGTCTCGTCATCACCGTCACCACCATCGAGCAGGAGGGCAAGGTCTGGGCCCGTCTGGATGCCGCCGTGGACATGGCGCAGGTCGAGGCGGCCAAAGCCCTTGAGAAGAGCCCGGCCCCCGATGGCACGAACCTGATCAAGGATGCCACCGCCGTCGCCAGCGAGGCCGAGGCCCTGGGGGCTGCCTGGAATGGCTGGGCCTTTGCCCTTGAGGGCACCAAGGCAAAGGACCTGCGTACACAGATGGACGACCTGCTGGCCCCCGCGAGCAATGTTGCCCCCGCCCTTCAACCCGGCATGCCCATGCCCATGCCCATGCCCATGCCCATGCCCACACCAAGTGGCGTTGTGCCTGGCGGGCCGGCGTCGATGCTGCCGCAGCCCTGACGGGGTCTTGAAGGCACCCGCCCACCGGCACATATGGTGGGGATTGTCGCGCGGTGCGGTGACAGGTGTCCCGCGCCGCCGTCATGCCTGATGCCACCCTTCCGCCCACCCTCCTGAATCGACCTAGCGAGCATGGCCATGGATAAACCGTCCCCCGCTGCTGACGCCGGCCGTCCGGCAAGCGAGACTCTTAGCTTTCAGGCGGAGGTCTCGCGCCTGCTGCACCTGATGGTGCACTCGGTCTATTCCGACAAGGAAATCTTCCTGCGCGAGTTGATCTCCAACGCCTCTGATGCGTGCGATCGTCTGCGCTATCTTGCCCTCACCGAACCCCATCTGCTGGGGGATGATGCCGACCTCGGCGTGGTGATCTCGTTCGACAAGGATGGCCGTACCCTGACCATTGCCGACAATGGCATCGGCATGGACCGGGACGAGCTGATTGCCAACCTTGGCACCATCGCGCGCTCGGGCACCAATGCCTTTGTGGACCAGCTGTCGGGCGATGCCGCGAACGATGTCTCGCTGATCGGCAAGTTTGGCGTGGGCTTCTATTCCGCCTTCATGGTGGCAAGCCGCGTGGTGGTCACCAGCCGCAAGGCGGGGGCTGATGGCGCCTGGGCCTGGGCGTCCGATGGCCTCGGCGCCTTTGAGGTGACGCCTGCCGAGCGCAGCAACCGGGGCACCGAGATCGTCCTCAGCCTGCGCGAGGGCGAGGATGAATGGCTTGACCCCGTGCGCCTGAAGCGCGTGGTGAAGACCTATTCCGATCACGTCGCCTTGCCGGTGAAGCTGGCCACGGACGCCGACACGGTGGAGACCCTGAACGAGGCCGCCGCCGTTTGGACGCGCCCCCGCAGCGAGATCACCGAAGAACAGTATGGTGAGTTCTATCGCCATGTCGGCCATGCCTTCGACAATCCGTGGGCGACCTTCCACTTCAAGGCCGAAGGCAAGATCGAATACACCAGCCTCTTGTTCGTGCCCGAGGAACGACCGTTCGACCTGTTCGATCCCAAGCGCCAGCACCGCGTGAAGCTCTATGTGCGGCGCGTCTTCATCACCGATGATTGCGACGGGCTGCTGCCGGGCTATCTGCGCTTCCTCAAGGGTGTGGTGGACAGCCAGGACCTGCCGCTCAACCTCTCGCGCGAGATGTTGCAAAATAACCCGCTGATCGCCCGCATGCGCCAGGCCATTACCAAGCGCGTGCTGACCGACCTCGAGAAGCGTGCCGAAAGCGATGCCGAGGGATACAAGAAATTCTGGGGCAATTTCGGCGCCGTGCTGAAGGAAGGCATCTATGAGGATGGCGAGCGGCGCGAACAGCTGCTGAAGCTGGCGCGCTTCCGCACCACCCGGTCGGGCGACGATGTGGTCAGCCTTGCCGACTATGTGGCGCGCATGAAGCCGAACCAGAGCAGCATCTACACCATCACCGGCGACGACCTCGACACCATCCGCCGCAGCCCCCAGCTGGAAGGCTTTGCCGCCCGCGATGTAGAGGTGCTGTTGCTGTCCGATGCAGTGGACGATTTCTGGCTGTCGGCCGCCCATGATTTTGATGGAAAGCCGTTCCAGTCGGTCACGCGCGGTGGTAACGAGCTTGATGCCATTGAGCCGGTGGAGGCCCCGGCCGAGCCGGAAGACGGCGTGCGTGATGCGGAAATTGGCACCCTGGTCGCCTTGCTCAAGCAGGTGCTGGGGGAGGCGATTGCCGATGTGCGCACCTCCAGCCGCCTGACGGATTCCGCCGTCTGCCTGGTTGCGGCCGAAGGGGCGCTGGACATGCACCTGGCCCGCATGTTGCGCAGCCAGCGGGCCGAGGGCCTGCCGCCCACCCCGCGCGTGCTGGAAATCAACCCCCGCCACGCCCTGGTACGCAGCCTGGCGCTGGACGCCGCCAAGCCCGGTGCCAGCGAACGCCTGGAAGATGCCGCCCATCTGCTGCTCGACCAGGCCCGCATCGTCGAGGGCGAACCCGTCCCCGACCCCGCCGCCTTCGCCCGCCGCCTGGCGGCCGTGATGGGCCAAACCTTGCAGTAGGGGATTGATCTGGACCTCTGCCGCCCTCGACGAGGGCGGCGGTGGTCCTACGCGCGGTGCCTTGAAGAGGTCGACAGAAGTTATCAAATATGGTAACACGTCGCCATGTGGACGGTTCTCTACTACAACGACCGCGTGAGGCGGGAGATCGAGGAATGGCCGGTCGGCATCTATGCCGACTATCTCCGCCTGATTGAATGGCTGGAGGAGGATGGCCTCGATCTTCGGATGCCTCATGCGCGTCCGATGGGCGACGGATTGTTCGAGCTACGGTGCAAGGGACCAGAAGGAATCGGCCGCGCGTTCTACTGTACGCAGGTCGGTCGCACGCTGGTGATCCTGCACGGCATTGTGAAAAAGAGCCAGGCGACGCCCGCCAAGGACCTCAAGCTGGCTCGCAAGCGATTGAAGGAGGCGCGGCCATGAGCGATCAAGGGTTCAAGCCCGTCCGTCACGACGGAAAGAAGGCCCTGGAAAAGGCGATGCGGAGGCCCGGCTTCAAAGAGGCTTGGGAGGCGGGCGCCGATGACTATGCCGCGCTGCGGTCTCTTCTTGAGGCGCGCAAACAATCGGGCCTCACCCAGGACGAAATTGCGGTCCGGATGGGGACGTCCAAAAGCGCCGTTTCGCGTCTGGAAAGCTCCATGCGTGATCCCAAACACTCGCCGACATTCGAGACGATCCGCCGCTATGCAAAGGCCTGCGGCAAGCGCGTTGAACTTCTGCTGGTTTAGGTGCTGCGCAAGCATCAATCTACCAGCAGGCCCTCTCACTCCCCGTGGAAGGTGGTCCAGTCCTCCAGAGGCACACGGTCGGTTACCAGTGAATTGACCGCCGCGCTCTCGTCGGCGAAACCCAGGGCGAGGCCGCAGATTACCGTCTCGCTTTCGGGAAAGCCGAGGTGGGTGCGGATGATGCGGTGGAAGCGGGGCCAGGCGGCTTGCGGGCAGGTGTCGAGGCCGCGGGCGCGGGCGGCCAGCATGACGTTTTGCAGCAGCATGCCATAGTCGAGCCACGAGCCGATCTCTAGGTGCTTGTCGATGGTGAAGAAGATCCCCACCGGTGCATCAAAGAAGGTGAAATTGCGGTTGTGCTGGGCGTGCATGGCCGCCCCCTCACCCTTGCCGATGCCAAGCAGGGCATACATGTCGAGGCCCACCTTGCGCCGCCGCCCGATATAGGGCTCCTGCCATTGGGCGGGGTAATAGCGGTATTCCGCCTCGTGAACCTCGGCATTGGTGCCGGCATGTACCGCGTCCGCAGCGGCCACCACGGCGGTGCACAGGGCGTGGCGGGCGGCACCTGTCACCACATGGGCCTTCCAGGGTTGCATGTTGGTGCCGCTGGGCGCCCGGGCAGAAATCCCCAGGATCTCCGCTACCACGGCACGCGGCACGGGATCTGGCCGGAAGGCGCGGATGGAGCGGCGGCCGAGGATGGCCGCATCAACGCTGAGTGGTGCCGTCATTCTGTTCCCACCATCTTTTTTCTTTTGTCGGGCACAAATGAAAAGGGGCGCCCCAAGGGACGCCCCAAATCACGGATCAGGCTGCTGAAAGCCTCAGGCGGCGGGCTTCAGCAGTGAGCGCAGCACATAGTGCAGGATGCCGCCGTGGCGGAAATATTCCACCTCGTCCAGCGTGTCGATGCGGCAGAGCAGGGGCAGGTGATCCACCGTGCCATCGGCGCGGGTGATGGTGCAGTCGATGGTCATGCGCGGGCTGATGCCACCGGCAATGCCCTTGAGGTCGATCACTTCATCGCCCGTCAGGTTCAGCGACTTGCGATCAACACCTTCCGGGTAGAGCAGGGGCAGCACGCCCATGCCGACGAGGTTCGAGCGATGGATGCGCTCGAAGCTTTCGGCAATCACGGCCTTCACACCCAGCAGCATGGTGCCCTTGGCCGCCCAGTCGCGCGAGGAGCCCGTGCCATATTCCTTGCCGGCAAAGATGACCAGCGGCGTATCCAGCTTCTTGTAGGTCATGGCCGCGTCATAGATCGACACGACATCACCCGCCGGGAACACCTTGCTGAGGCCACCTTCCGTACCCGGAACCATTTCGTTCTTGATACGGATATTGGCAAAGGTGCCGCGCATCATCACTTCATGGTTGCCACGCCGGGCACCATAAGAGTTGAAGTCGATGGGCTTGACCTTGTGGGCCACCAGATACTTGCCAGCGGGGCCATCCTTCTTGATGGAACCGGCGGGCGAGATGTGATCGGTGGTGATGCTGTCGCCAAAGATGCCCAGCAGACGTGCGCCCGTCACATCGCCGATGGCGGCGGGCTCGGCCGGCATATCCTCGAAATAGGGCGGGTGCTGCACATAGGTGGACTTCTTGTTCCACGTATAGGTCAGCGACTTCGCGGTCTTGATCTTGCGCCACTTGGCGTCGCCGGCAAAGACATCGGAATAGCGGGCGCGGAACATGCTGGCGGTCACGCACTTGCGCACCGTGTCGGCCACTTCCTTGTTGGAGGGCCAGATGTCCTTGAGGTAGACGGGCTTGCCCGCCTTGTCGGTGCCCAGCGGATCCTTGGCGATGTCGATGTTCAGCGAACCGGCAATGGCATAGGCCACCACCAGCATGGGCGAGGCAAGGTAGTTTGCCTTCACATGCGGGTTCACGCGGCCTTCGAAATTGCGGTTGCCCGACAGCACAGAGGCCACCACAAGGTCGCCACTGGTTACGGCATCAGCCACTTCATCGGGCAGCGGGCCGGAATTGCCGATGCAGGTGGTGCAGCCATAGCCCACCGTGTTGAAGCCCAGCTTGTCGAGGGGCTTTTGCAGGCCGGCCTTGGCCAGATAGTCACTCACCACCTGGCTGCCCGGCGCCAGGCTGGTCTTGACCCACGGCTTTACCTTCAGGCCCAGGGCCACGGCATTGCGCGCCACAAGGCCTGCGCCCAGCATCACGCTGGGGTTGGAGGTGTTGGTGCAGCTGGTGATCGCGGCGATCACCACGTCGCCATGGCCGATGGAATATTTGGTGCCTTTGACGGCAACCTTGCGGTCCTGCTCCTCAGCGCCGGCCTTGCCGAAGCCGGGTTCCAGGCCATCGCGGAAGTTGCTGGCAACCTGGGTCAGGGGCACACGGTCCTGCGGCCGCTTGGGGCCGGCGAGGCTTGGCTCAACGGTGGAAATGTCCAGTTCCAGCGTGTCGGTGAACACGGGGTCCGGCGTGCGGTTGGTCCGCCACAGGCCCTGGGCCTTGGCATAGGCCTCCACCAGCGCCACACGGTCGGCCTTGCGGCCGGTGGACTTCAGATAAGCGATGGTTTCTTCATCCACCGGGAAGAAGCCACAGGTGGCGCCATATTCCGGTGCCATATTGGCGACGGTGGCACGGTCCGCCAGCGACAGGTCGCCGATGCCCTTGCCATAGAATTCCACGAACTTGCCCACCACGCCCTTCTTGCGCAGCATCTGGGTGATGGTCAGCACCAGATCGGTGGCGGTGGCGCCTTCGCGCAGCTTGCCCGTCAGCTTGAAGCCGACGACTTCGGGGATCAGCATGGAAATGGCCTGGCCCAGCATGGCCGCCTCGGCCTCGATGCCGCCCACGCCCCAGCCGAGCACGCTCAGGCCGTTGACCATGGTGGTGTGGCTGTCGGTGCCGACCAGCGTATCGGGATAGGCCACGCTCTTGCGGCCGTTCTTGCCCGTCCACACGGTCTGGGCAAGGTATTCCAGGTTCACCTGGTGGCAGATGCCGGTGCCCGGCGGCACGACGCGGAAATTGTCGAACGCCACCTGGCCCCAGCGCAGGAATTCGTAACGCTCGCCATTGCGCTCGTACTCAAGGTCGGTGTTCTGCTTCAGGGCAGACTTGCTGCCAAAGGCATCCACCATCACCGAATGGTCGATGACAAGGTCAACCGGCGACAGCGGGTTGATCTTCTTGGCATCGCCCCCCATGGCCGACATGGCGGCGCGCATGGCGGCCAGATCCACCACCGCCGGCACGCCCGTGAAATCCTGCATCAGCACGCGGGCCGGGCGGAAGGCGATCTCGCGGTCCGACGAGCGGGTCTCGAGCCAGGTCGCCACGGCCTTGATGTCGTCGAGGCTGACGGTGCGGCCATCTTCATGGCGCAGCAGATTTTCCAGCAGCACCTTGAGGCTGACCGGCAGGCGGTCGATGTTGCCCAGGGTCTTTGCCGCAGCCTTCAGGCTGAAATAATCATAGGTCTTGGTGCCAACCTTGAGCTGGCGGCGGGTTTTCAGGCTGTCGAGTGCGCTCACGTGGCTGCCTCCAGAATGGGTTGCGGGGGCCGCAAAGGTACGTGCGCACCTTGTTGCATCCGCGCCGGGGAATTCGTGCATCAATTATGCGCTGCGCTCAAGGCTTCATCCATGCTTCTGGTCGTACTTCCCAAGGCTGAATACCCTGCCACGCTGGCGCCGGGGGCCACCTTTGGCTTAAATGCGCCGGGGAACCTCTCCCGCCCTGCAAAGCCTGCCCTGCAAAGGATGCCGTTCCATGGCCGTGCACGTTGAAACCTCCGGCCCTGTCACGACGGTGATTCTCAGCCGGCCCGAGGCGCGCAATGCGGTGGACGGCCCAACGGCTGAGGCCCTGGCCGAGGCCTTTCGCGCGTTCGATGCCGATCCTGCCGCCAGCGTTGCCGTCTTTCATGGCGACCATGGCACCTTCTGCGCAGGCGCTGATCTCAAGGCATTTGCGTCGGGTACGGGCGCCAACCGCGTCACGGCCTATGGCGACGGCCCCATGGGGCCAAGCCGGCTGATGCTGTCCAAGCCCGTGATCGCCTCCATCGCAGGCCATGCGGTGGCGGGCGGGCTGGAACTGGCCCTGTGGTGCGACCTGCGCGTGGTTGAGGAAGATGCCGTGCTGGGTGTGTTCTGCCGCCGCTGGGGCGTGCCCCTGATCGATGGCGGCACCGTGCGCCTGCCCCGCCTGATCGGCCATTCCCGGGCGCTGGACCTGATCATGACCGGGCGCCCCGTGCAGGCGGACGAGGCCCTGATGATGGGCCTGGCCAATCGGGTGGTGCCAAAGGGTGGGGCGCGTGCCGCCGCTGAGGCGCTGGCCCATGAACTGGCCGCCTTCCCGCAGGATTGCCTGCGCGGCGACCGCCTCAGCGCTTACGAGCAATGGGACCTGAATTTCGACGCCGCCATGGAAAACGAACTGCACCATGGCGAACGCTCCCTGGCCGCCGGTGCGCGTGATGGCGCCGCGCGATTTGCCGCAGGGGCCGGGCGCCATGGCAGCTTTGACGGGTCCTGACGTGGCGGCTGCACCGGAAAACACCACCCCGGCGCTGCGGGCGAGCGGCCTTGCCTGTGTGCGGGGCGAGCGCACGGTGTTCCAGGATCTGGATTTCGCCCTGTCGCCCGGCGAGGCGCTGATCCTGTCGGGGCCGAATGGCGCTGGCAAATCCTCGCTGCTGCGCCTGGTCGCCGGCCTCATCCCCATGGCTGCCGGCCGCCTGAGCTGGCGTGGCACTGCCGTGGCTGATGAGCCTGAGGTCTTTGCCAGCCAGCTTGTCTATGTCGGCCATCTTGATGGCGTGAAACCCGCCTTCAGCCTTGCCGAAAACCTGCGTTTCTGGGCCGGCTTCGGCGGCGTGCCGGACGCCGTGGAGGCTGCGCTGGAGGAAGTTGATCTGGGCGGCCTCGGCGACCTGCCGGCGCGGTTTCTGTCTGCCGGGCAGCGCCGCCGCCTGGGCCTGGCCCGGCTGGCGCTGGCCCCTCTGGGTACGGCTGGACGGCCGCTGTGGCTGCTGGACGAGCCGTCGGTGTCGCTTGATGTCGCCTCGGTGGCGCGGCTGGCGGCGCTGGTGGCGCGGCACCGGGCGGCGGGCGGCATGGTCATGGCGGCAAGCCATGTGGACCTGGGCCTCGCTGATGCGGGCACCCTCAACCTTGGTCGCCGATGAACGCCTTTCTTGCCCTGGTGGCGCGTGATCTGCGGCTGGCCGGCCGCCAGGGCGGGGCGGCCACCATGGCTGTCAGCTTCTTTGTGGTGACCGTGGCGCTCTTTCCCCTGGGCGTGGGGCCGGAACTTGAACTGCTGGGGCGGATTGGCCCGGGTGTGATCTGGGTGGCGGCGCTGCTGGCCACCCTGCTGACGCTCGACCGCCTGTTCCAGGCAGATCTGGAGGACGGCAGCCTCGATCTGCTGGCCCTGGGTCCCCTGCCGCTCAGCCTGGTGGTGCTGGGCAAGTGCCTGGCGCATTGGCTGGCCAATGCCCTGCCGCTGCTTCTTGCCGCACCCGTGCTCTGCCTCTTGATGAATGTACCCCTGAAGGGCGTGCCCATGCTGCTGGCGGCCATGGCTCTGGGCACCCCGGCGCTTAGCCTGATCGGGGCGATTGGCGCCGCCCTTACCGTGGGCATCAGGCGGGGCGGCGTGCTGCTTTCCCTATTGGTGCTGCCGCTTTATGTCCCCGTACTGATCTTTGGGGTGGGGGCGGTGGACGCGGTGGTGCATGGCTTTCCCGCTGGCGGCGCCCTGTCGTTGCTGGGGGCCGCCAGTCTGGCAAGTCTGGTGCTGTCTCCCCTTGCGGCGGCGGCGGCGCTCAGGCTTTCTCTTGAATAGGCCGGTTGCCTTGAACCGCCCCCCGCACCAGATTAGCCGGATGAGCCTGCACCGTTTTGCCAATCCCACGCGGTTCCTGCGCATCGCCGACGCCGTCTCTCCGTGGGCGACGGGTCTGGCTGTGCTGCTGCTGGCCGTGGGCCTTTATCTGGGTCTTGCGGTCGCCCCGCCGGACTATCAGCAGGGCCAGACCGTGCGCATCATGTTCGTGCATGTGCCGGCGGCCTGGATGGCCATGGCCTGCTACAGCCTGATGGCGCTGGCCAGTGCCATTGCCCTGATCTGGAAACATCCGCTGGCAGATCTCTCGGCCAAGGCGGCGGCACCCCTTGGCGCCGGTTTCACCGCCATTGCCCTTGTCTCGGGCGCCCTGTGGGGCCAGCCCATGTGGGGCACCTGGTGGGTCTGGGATGCGCGGCTGACGTCGTTCCTTGTGCTGTTCTTCCTCTACCTTGGCTATATCGCCCTGTGGCAGGCGATTGATGACCCCACGCGGGCGGCCCGGGCGGCGGCGATCCTGGCGCTGGTGGGTTTTGTGAACATTCCCATCATCAAGTTTTCGGTGGACTGGTGGAACACCCTGCACCAGCCAGCCTCCATCGTGCGCATGAATGGGCCGGCCATCGATGTCTCCATCCTGGTGCCATTGCTGGTGATGATGGCGGCCTTCAACGTCTATTTCGTCGCCCTGCTGCTGTGGCGCATCAAGGCGGAAATCATCGCGCGGCGCGTGCGCACCCTGGCGCTCGCCCGGGTCGAGCCAGAGGCGGGAGCGTAAACGCGTGGATCAGTTGAGCACCTATCTCGCCATGGGCGGCTATGCGGCCTTCGTCTGGCCGTCTTATGCCTTTGCGGCGCTGGTGATGGCGGGCCTTGCCCTGGCCAGCCGTCGTGCCCTGCGCCACAGCGCCCGCCAGCTTGCCGCCCTTGAGGCTGGCGACCGCGGCGACCGGCGTGCCCGGCGCGCCGCCCCCCAGGACCCATCATCATGACCCGCAAGCGCCGCCGCCTGCTGACGGTGGTCGCCGGCATGAGCTGCCTTGGCGTGGCCGTGGCCCTCATGCTCAATGCCTATGGCGATGGCCTTGTCTTCTTTTATAGCCCCAGCGAGCTTGAGAGCCATCATGTGACACCGGGCCAGCGCCTGCGCATCGGCGGCCTTGTCGAGGAAAACAGTGTCGTGCGCCAGAGTGATGGCCTGACCATAACCTTCAAGGTTACTGACCTCAGCAAGACCGTGCCCGTCAGCTATCGCGGCATCGTCCCCGACCTGTTCCGTGAAGGGCAGGGGGTGGTGGCCGAAGGCAGCCTTGGGGCCGATGGCGTCTTTATGGCGAGCAACATCCTCGCCAAGCACGATGAAAAATATATGCCCCCCGAAGTCGCCGCCGCCCTGAAGAAATCCGGGCGCTGGAAAGACGGCGCGGGGCCAGAGGGAGTGACCAAGCCATGATCCCCGAGATCGGCCATTTTGCCCTCATTCTGGCGCTTGCCGTGGCCATGGTGCAGGGCACCCTGCCGCTGGTGGGTGCTGCCCGCAACATCGCGCCCTGGGTGGCACTCGCCCGGCCCGCCGCCGTGGCACAGGCCGTGCTGCTGGCCATCTCCTTTGCTGCACTCACCTGGTGCTATGTGGTGTCCGATTTCTCGGTCGCCAATGTGGTGGCCAATTCGCACTCGCTGAAGCCCATGCTCTACAAGGTTGCCGGCGTCTGGGGGAACCACGAGGGTTCCCTGCTGCTCTGGGTGCTGGTGCTGGCGGTCTTCGGGTCGGCGGTGGCGTTGTTCGGCACCAATCTGCCCGCCCCGTTCAGGGCGCGTGTGCTGGCGGTCCAGGCCCTGATCGCGGTTGGCTTTGACCTGTTCATGCTGCTGACGTCCAACCCCTTTGCCCGCATGGATCCGGCGCCGGTCGACGGCATGGGCCTCAATCCCCTGCTGCAGGATCCGGGCCTCGCCTTCCATCCGCCGTTCCTCTATCTCGGCTATGTCGGCTTCTCCATGGCCTATAGCTTTGCCATTGCTGCCCTGCTCGAGGGCCGGGTTGATCCGGCCTGGGCGCGCTGGGTGCGGCCGTGGACGCTGGCGGCCTGGGTGCTGCTGACCTTTGGCATCGTGGGCGGCTCGCACTGGGCCTATTATGAACTGGGCTGGGGCGGCTGGTGGTTCTGGGATCCGGTGGAAAACGCGTCGTTCATGCCCTGGCTGGCGGGTACGGCGCTGCTGCATTCCGCCATCGTGGTGGAAAAGCGCGACACGCTGAAAAGCTGGACTGTCCTGCTGGCCATCGTCACCTTCTCCCTCAGCCTGCTGGGCACCTTCCTGGTGCGCTCGGGCGTGCTCACCTCGGTGCATGCCTTTGCCACAGATCCGGCACGCGGCGTCTTCATCCTGGGCTTCCTGCTGGTGGTGGTGGGCGGCTCGCTCACGCTCTATGCGGTGCGGGCGCCGGCCCTGAAGGGTGGCGGCCTGTTTGCACCCATGAGCCGTGAGGGCAGCCTGCTGCTCAACAATCTGCTGCTCTCGACCGCTGCGGCCACGGTGCTGCTGGGTACGCTCTATCCTTTGCTGCTCGACGCCGTCACGGGTGAGAAGGTTTCGGTGGGCAAGCCCTATTTCGACATGACCTTTGGCCCCCTGATGGTGCCGCTGTTTGCGGCCATGGGCATTGGCCCGCTGATGGCATGGAAGCGGGGGGATCTGGCAGGTGCCATTGGCCGCCTGCGCTTTGCCTTCCTCGCCGCCCTGCTGATCGCCGCCGTGGTGTGGTGGCAGGTGTCCAAGGTTTCGGTGCTGGCACTGTTTGGCTATTCCCTGGCGGCGTGGGTTGCCATTGGGGTGCTGATCGAACTGGCCGAGCGCATCTGGCTGTTCAAGGCGCCGCCCGCCGACGTGTTCCGCCGTCTGCGCCGTCTGCCGCGTTCGTCGATTGGCATGACGCTGGCCCATCTCGGCATTGCGGTCACCCTGATCGGCATTGTCTCTTCCGAGAGCTTCACGGAGGAGCACCTGATCGTGCTCAAGCCCGGCGACGTGACGGAAGTGGGCGGTTACTTTGTTGCCTTCCGGGGTGTCGAGGAAGTCGAGGGGCCAAACTATACCGCGCTGCGGGGCCGTTTCGAGGTTTCGCGCGATGGCAAGTTCCTCTATGCCATGTCGCCCGAGGCCCGCAATTATCCGACACCGCCCATGGCCACGACCGAGGCGGCCATCCGCCCGACCCTGGGTGGGGATCTCTATGTCGTCATCGGCGAGGCCCAGGGTGATGGCTGGGCCGCCCGGCTCTATTTCAAGCCGCTGGTGCAGTGGATCTGGGGTGGCGGTCTCTTCATGGTGCTGGGGGGCATGCTCTCGCTGTCGGACCGGCGGCACCGTATCGGGGCGCCGCGCCAGGCCGCTGCCGGCCTTGCACCCGCCGCGCGCCCCGCGCCTGCCGAATAGGACCGGGCCATGACCACACCGGGCGAGCCGCGCCGCAACCTGCTCTATCTCCTGCCGGTCCTCGTCTTTGCGGGACTGGCCGGGTTCCTCTATCAGGGTCTTTATCTGCACCCCAGCGAGATCCCTTCGCCCCTGATCGGCAAGCCAGCCCCCGCCTTCGATCTGCCTGCGGTGGAAGGCCTGCCGGGCGGCCTCTCGCGGGCCGACCTGGAGGGCAAGGTGTCGCTGGTCAGCGTCTTTGCCTCGTGGTGCGGGCCCTGCCGTCTGGAACACCCGCTGCTGATGGCGCTGGCCGAGAAAAAGCGCCTGCCCATCTATGGCATTTCCTACAAGGACAGGCCGGAGGATTCCCGGGGCTGGCTGCAAAGCCTGGGCAATCCCTATGACAAGATTGGCGCCGACCGCGACGGCCGGGTGGGCTTTGACTGGGGCGTCTATGGCGTGCCCGAGACCTATCTGATCGACCGTCAGGGCAATGTTGCCTTCAAGGTTGTTGGCCCCCTGACCCCGGAGGTCCTGGAATCCCAGGTCCTGCCGCTGGCGGCAAGGCTGATGAAATGACAAAGCTTTTCTTGCGCCTGCGCCGCCCCGCGCTGGGCCTGCTGACAGCGGCCATGCTTGGCCTTTGTGGTCTTGTGGGGGCCGCGGCCCCGGCTGGCGCCATGGTGATCGACCCGAGCCTGCCTGATCCGGCAGCGGAGGCCCGCGCCATTGAACTGTCCAAGGGCCTGCGTTGCCTTGTCTGCCAAAATCAGTCCATCGAGGATTCAAACGCCGAACTGGCGCGGGATCTGCGACGGATCGTGCGCGAGCGCATTGCCGCCGGCGATGACAATGAAACGGTGAAGGCCTATCTGGTGGCCCGCTATGGCGACTGGGTTTTGTTGAAGCCGCCTTTCAAGGGCCTGACCCTGATCCTGTGGCTTGCGCCGGTTGCGCTGCTGACAGGCGCGCTTGCGCTGGCCGGCACTGTCTATAGACGCCGTCCCGAAGCTGTGGCGCCTGTGCCGCTCAGCCCGGATGAGCAGGCGCGCGTTGCCTCCCTTACCCATGATCCGGCCGCCTCCGGCCCGACAAAATCCTGAAACGGTGATCTGACTTGGCGCTCTGGCTCATTTTCCTTGGCATGACGCTTGCCGTGGTCGCCCTTCTCGTCGCCCCCCTGCTGAGAAAGGGGGACGGCCCGACAGGCCCCGCAGCGGCCGCCCATGATGTGGAAGTCTATCGCGACCAGCTGAACGAGGTTGTGGCCGACGAAGAGCGCGGCCTGATCGGTGCCGGTGAAGCGGCAGCGGCCCGGCTCGAGATCGAGCGGCGTCTGCTGAGGGCTGCCGAGCGCGCCAGTGCCGCGGCACAGCCGGTTGGTCGGGGTGGCAGGACTGGCTTGATCGTGGCGGGACTGATTGTGCCGCTGGTGGGCTTTGGCCTTTATGCCAATCTTGGCACCCCCGGTCTGCCCGACCAGCCCTTTGCCTCCCGCGCTGGTGAGGCAACAGCGGCGGCGGCCACGGACGCCAAGCAGAGTGCCGCCCTGGGCGAACTTGCCAACAAGCTGGCGGCCAAGCTCGCAGAAAAGCCGGACGATGCCGAGGGATGGACCCTGCTGGGTCGCACCTATATGGAGACCGGCCGTTTTGCCGAGGGCGCCGCCGCCTATGGCCGTGCCGCGGCCCTGTCGCCCGTGGATGCCGACCTCAAGGTTTCTGAAGGTGAGGCTCTGGTCTATGCCGCCGAAGGGGCGGTCACGCCGGCCGCGCGCGCCGCCATGGAGACGGCGCTGAAGCTGGATCCCCATCATCCCGGCGCCCTGTTCTATCTGGGCCTTGGCATCTATCAGTCCGGCGACAAGCGCGGCGCTTATGAGGCCTGGGTGAAGCTGGGGCGCGATACGCCACCAGAGGCCCCCTATCTTGGCCAGATCCAGAGCCGGGTTGATGCGGTGGCGCGTGAACTGGGCATCACACCGGCGAAATTCCCCACCGCCCCCCCGCCGTCGGCCCCCCCGCCGGCAGCGCCCGTGCAGGCCCCACCCCCGGTTGCCTCTGGCGCCCCGGGGCCAAGTGCGGCTGATGTGCAGGCGGCCCAGCAGATGGCGCCGGATGATCGCAATGCCATGATCCGCAGCATGGTGCAGCGCCTGGCCGACAAGCTGGCGGCCAATCCGGCGGATGTAGAGGGCTGGACGCGCCTCGGCCGCGCTTATGGCGTGCTGGGTGAGGCAAAGAAATCGGCTGAGGCCTGGGGCAAGGCGGCGGCACTCGCCCCCGCTGATCCCGCCATCAAGGCAGAACTCGCCAAGGCACGGGCCGCTGCAGGGCTGCCCTGAGGCTTTGGGGATAATGTGAGCCCCTGGCGCCAAAGTGCTCCTGGCGGCTCGCGCCAAAGTGCCCCTGGCGCGTTGCGCCAAAGTGGATCTTTCGTGCCTTGGGTCCTGCAACGGCGGGAGTATTGTCCGGCTGTAACCTTTGCCGGTGAGCCCGACCCCTTCGGGTGCACGGGATCCTGCAGGAGAGTTGGATGGACATCCGCCCCAGCGCCGCCGTTCGTGCCGCCATTGCCACCGCAGACCGCTTAGCGGTGGAGCGGCCGGTGCAGTCACGTCGGCAGTCCCGCGCCATGGAAAAGGCCGTGGTGGACTTGGCAAAATCTGATCGGGTTGCTGCCAGCCGGGTTGCAGAACGCAACGCGACAGCGGCCAAGGTTGCCGCCGCCAATGATGCAGAGCGGCAGCGCCGTAATGCGCCGCAAACAGACCAGTCCGCCGAGCGCACCAGCGCCATTTCGGCACAGCAGCAGGCTCAGCGTCCCGGCGCCGTGCTTGACCTGACAGCCTGACCAGCCGCCCGCGGCCCCCGCGCGGGGGGCCGCCGGCAGATTGCTAGGCCGGCGTACCGGCCCTCTTCCCCAAGACAAGACCCCGACAAGCCCTGCTCCTGAAAAGGAAGGCTCTGCCGTGGCCGCAGCCTTGTGCCGTGTCTTAGCTGACGCGGGCGGTGCGGCGGCGGCGCGGACGGGCCGGGGCCTCAGGCTCAACCTCGGTCACGCTGCTGAGCGACTTCAGGGCATCGACAAAAGCAGAGCGCTTGGCCGTCGGCAGATCCTGGATAAAGGCCTGGTCGGCGGCAACGGCGGCGGGCATCGCGGCCTGCAGCGCCTTGCGGCCCTTTGCCGTGATCGACACTTCATTCGCGCGCTTGTCGTGCATCGCCGTCTTGCGCTTCAGATAGCCACGGGCGCCGAGGCGACCAATCATGTCCGTCAGCGTGCTGCGATCAATACCGGTAACCTGTACAAGACGGGTCTGGGTGGTGCCCGGGTTCTGATCGACCGCAAGCAGAAGAATGAACTGCTGGTGCGTCAGACCGTCGGTGCCCACGGCCTTGGCGAAAAGATCAACCGCACGCTGCTGGCTGCGGCGAACGAGGTGGCTGACAAATACTGAGAGCTCGGCGGTTTCCGGGCCCGGTGCAGAAGCGATGGACATTTGTTTGGCTCCAACATGAAAATCATGTGGGCAGACTATAGCGATTCTCCGATCCGATGTAAGCAGAAAAATTGCATACGTCGGTATAGATTCATTAATCAGTAGTTATCATCAGTAAAATCAGTGAAGGGAATTTAAAGATCATGGCGAATTCATCAGATGACGTCACACGTCATGCCTTCAGCAAACGGCTTCCCGACGGCGATAGCCGTGAACGGATGGTCTGTGACAGCTGTGGCTGGATCGACTATGTGAACCCAAAGGTTGTGGTCGGCGCAGTGTGCACCTTTGGCGCGAAGATTCTGCTCTGCCGCCGCGCCATCAACCCGCGCAAGGGCTTCTGGACGCTACCCGCCGGGTATCTCGAGGAACACGAGACAACCGAGGATGGTGCCCGCCGCGAGGCACGCGAAGAAGCGCTGGCCGAAATCACCCTCGACCGGCTGCTGGCCGTCTACAACATCCCGCGTCTCAGCCAGGTGCAGCTGATCTATCGCGCGACCCTGGCCGAACCCGTGTTCGGGGTGGGCGAGGAGAGCCTTGAGGTGGCGCTGTTCGACTGGGATGAAATTCCCTGGGACGACATTGCCTTCCCCACAGTGCTCTGGGCCCTGCAGAACCATCGCGCCGTCATGGGGCAGACGGATTTTGCCCCGTTCACCAACCCGGCGGGCGAGGTGGGCGACAGCATGCGCGGCGTGGCGTTCAAGGAGGACTGAGGCGCCTCAGCCGGCGGTGTCGTTGCCGGCTTCTGCCGGCATGTGCCGCCGGATCAGCGGCACCTGCAGCAGGCTGAAGATAATGGTCAGGGGCATGGCCCCGAACAGCTTCCAGGCGATCCAGGCGTCCGTCGTCTGGGTCCGCCAGACGGCTTCGTTGAGGGCAGCCAGCACAAGGAAAAATCCGGCCCAGCGCCAGGTCAGCAGCCGCCAGCCTTGCGGATCAAGGGTCAGCATGGCGCCGAACACGGGCTTGAGCAAAGAACGGCCCTTCAGCATGCCACCGGCCAGCAGAACGGCAAACAGGCCGTTCACGATGGTGGGCTTTACCTTGATGAAGAAGTCGTCGTGCAGGGCCAGCGTCAGCCCCCCAAAGATCAGCACAAAGGCGCCCGTGGCCAGTGGCACCAGCGGCAGGCGCCGTTCGATCAGCCAGGCGGCCAGAAGGCTGGCGAGGGTCGCCACCATGAATATTCCGGTGCCGACATAAAGACCAAAGCGGCCATTGGCGATCATGAAGACGGCCAGCGGGCCAGCCTCGATAGCAAGGCGTACCAGGGGCTTCATGCCTCGCTCCGCGCCGCACTGCCGGCCAGCGCCCGGGCAAAGGCGAGGGCATCAAAATCCTGCAGGTCCTCAACCCCTTCGCCGACGCCGATCATGCGGATGGGCAGGCCAAAGCGCTCGGCAATCGCCACCAGCACGCCACCGCGCGCCGTGCCATCCAGCTTGGTCATCACCAGGCCTGTAACCTTGGCAATCTCGCCAAAGACCTCGACCTGGGACAGGGCGTTCTGGCCGGTGGTGGCGTCCAGCACAAGCAGGGTCTCGTGCGGGGCGGCGGGGTCGAGTTTGGCCAGCACCCGGCGGATCTTGGCCAGTTCCGACATCAGGCCTTCCTTGTTCTGCAGGCGGCCGGCGGTGTCGATCAGCAGCACGGCAAAGCCCTCGGCCCGGGCCCGTTCCAGCGCCTCGAAGGCAAGGCCGGCGGCGTCTGCGCCCACCTTGCCGGTAACCACGGGCACACCGGCCCGCTCGCCCCAGACCTGCAGCTGTTCCACGGCGGCGGCGCGGAAGGTGTCGCCCGCCGCGATCATCACCCGCTTGCCCTGTCCTGCCAAAAGGCGCGCGAGTTTGCCGATGGTGGTCGTCTTGCCGGCGCCGTTCACCCCGACGAACAGGATCACCCGGGGGCTGGTGGCGCCTGCCCCGTCGGGGTCCAGGGGCTGTGCCACCGGCGCCAGGATCACGGCCAGTTCCTGGGCCAGAGCCTCGCGGATTTCCTCGGCGCTGATTTCCCGGTCAAAGCGGCCCTTGGCCACCGCCGCCCTGATGCGACCGGCAACCCGCACACCCAGGTCGGCGCGGATCAGCACCTCCTCAAGCTCATCCAGCGCCTCATTGTCGAGGCGGCGCTTGGTGAAGATGCTGCCAATGCTTTCGGTCAGGACGCCGGTGGAGCGGCTCAGACCCTCGCGCAGGCGGCGCAGCCAGCCGCCCTTTGCGGATTTCTCCTTGTCGTCGGGCCCGTCTGTCATGCGGCCTCCGCCACAAGGCGCCCATCGCTGGCGGCGGTGATGCGGGCGGCAAGAATGCTGCCTGGGGGCAGGCTTGCCGCCGGACCGGTCAGGCTGACCGGGGCAAACTGCGGCGTGCGCCCCTCGCCGGTGCGTTCCACCAGCACGTCACGCACCATGCCCACCTCGGTGTCGAGAAAACGAGCAAGTGCTGCGGTGCCGGCGCTGCGCAGGCGGCGGGCGCGGTCGCGGGCGATGTCGCCCGGCACCTGGGGCATGCGGGCGGCCGGCGTTCCCGGGCGCGGTGAATAGGGGAAGACGTGCAGCCAGACGAGGCCGCATTCCTCAACCAGGTCGAGGGTGCGGCGGAACATGGCCTCGGTCTCGGTGGGAAAGCCGGTAATGAAGTCAGCGCCCAGGGCCACATCGGGCCGGGCTTCGCGGACCCGGGCGGCAAAGGCCACGGCATCGGCCCGCAGATGGCGGCGCTTCATGCGCTTCAGCACCAGATCGTCGCCGGCCTGCAGGCTGAGGTGGAGGTGGGGCATCAGGCGCGGCTCCGTCTCGATCAGGCGGAACAAGGCCGGGTCGGCCTCCACCGCATCAAGGGAAGACAGGCGCAGGCGCGGCAGTTCCGGCACCGCCTCCAGCAGGCGGCGGGTGAGGTCGCCCAGCGCTGGGCGGCCGGGCAGGTCATGGCCATAAGAGGTGAGGTCAACCCCGGACAGCACGAGTTCCCGGTGTCCCGCTGCCACCAGCGCCCGGGCCTGTTCGGTGATCGCCCCCATGGGCACGCTGCGCGAGGGGCCACGGCCAAAGGGAATGATGCAGAAGGTGCAGCGATGGTCGCAGCCGTTCTGCACCTGCAGGAAGGCGCGCGCCCGGCTCTCGAAACCCTCCACCAGATGGCCGGCGGTCTCGTGCACGCTCATGATGTCGCCCACGCGCACCCGTTCGTCGGAGGCGATGCCAAAGTCGGCTGCCGGGGCGGGGGCAAAGCTTGCGGCCAGCAGTTTTTCGGCATTGCCCAGCACCTGGTCCACCTCGGGCATGGCGGCAAAGCGCTCGGGCTCGATCTGGGCGGCGCAGCCGGTAACAATGATGCGGGCATCGGGGCGCTCGCGCCGGGCCTTGCGAATGGCCTGGCCGGCCTGGCGCACGGCCTCGGCGGTCACGGCGCAGGTGTTGACGATCACCAGCCGCTCGGCCTCGCCGCCCGCCCCGGCATGGCGGCGCATGACCTCGGACTCATAGATGTTCAGACGACAGCCAAAGGTAAGGATCTCCGGGCCCGGGCCAGCCTCGCGCCCCTTTGTCGTCTCGGGCATCGTCTCTGGCATCGTCTCTGGCATCGCCTCAGGCCTCTGGCAGGGGGCTGAGCAGATTGGCGGGCAGCAGGCCGGTAAAGCTCAGCGCCACCGGGCCGGTCATCATCACATGGCCGTCTTCACGCCATTCCATGGCGAGGGTGCCGCCATCCAGCCGCACCTGGGCCTTGCGCTGGGCCAGGCCCCGGCGGGTGGCGGCCACGATGCTGGCGCAGGCGGCGGTGCCACAGGCGCGCGTGACGCCCACGCCACGCTCCCACACCCGCAGGCGGATCACGCCATCGGCGCCAACACTGGCGAAGGAAACATTGACCCGGCGGGGGAACATGGGGTCATGCTCGATGGCAGGGCCAAGGTGCGACGGGTCCACGGCCTCGGCATCGGGCACGAAAAAGACGATGTGCGGATTGCCGACATTCACCGCCACGCCATCCAGCGTCTGGCCGTGAACGGTGACGGGCACATGCAGGGTATCGAGGTCGCGGGCAAGCGGAATGTCGAGGGCGGACAGGCGGGTTGCCCCCATGTCCACCGCCACCTCGCCATCGGCGGCGGCGCTGGCGGTCAGGATGCCGGCGAGGGTTTCCACCGTCACGTCATTGCGGCCGGCGCCGGCAATCAGCAGGGCGCCGATGCAGCGGGTGGCATTGCCACAGGCCTCCACCTCCTCGCCGTCGGCATTCCAGATGCGCATGAAGGCGTCCGCCGTATCAGACGGCTCGATGGCGATCAGCTGGTCACAGCCAACGCCGGTCTTGCGGTCGGCAATGGCGCGCACGGCGCGGGCATCGAGGCCAAGGGGATTGGTGCGGGCATCGAGCACGACAAAATCGTTGCCGAGGCCGTGCATCTTGACGAAGGGCTGCATGGTCATGACGCCTATATAGGCCGAACACCCCCACCTCTTCCAGCAGCGTCTGCCAAAGAGGTGCCGCCAGCCTCACAAGCCGCCGCCATCAAATCGCCACTATTGCTGCGGACGGTAGGTCTTCAACTCCATGCCACTACAGCACCCCGCCAAGGCTCGGCGGGGTGTCTTTTTTTGTGCGACGCCGGCCGGGGTCGCCAGTTTTACGCGTCCTTAACCCTTGCAGGGCAAGAATAGCGGGCGTCGCGCTGAACGAGCGCATGCAATGGGGTGCCCCCATGCCCGATCAACTGGCCACCAGCGGCCAAATGAAATCTGCCCGGCAGGAAGGTAGCCGCCATGTCTGACGTAGCCACGCCATCGGATCAGGCGGCAAAGGCCCGCGCCCGCGAGCTTGCGGCGGACCGCCGGCGGTTTGTCGCCTTTTCCTTTGCCTCGGCCGACCTGCTGATCGAACTGGATCCGGCGGGGGTGATCACCTTTGCCTCGGGCGCGGCCCGGGCGCTGACCGGCCGGATGGAGAACGAACTGGCCGGGTTCCGGTTTCTCAATCTGGTGGCCGATGCCGACCGCCGCTTCATCGAACTGGCCCTTGCCAATGTGCCCGATGGCGGGCGTCTGGACCCCACCACCCTGTTCCTGAAGCGCACCAGCGGCCGGGACATGGGCGTTGCCCTGAGTGGTGGCCGGGTTGTGGAAGGCGGGCTGATACACCTCAGCATCAGCATCGCCCAGGCGGCCCATGCCGAATCTGCCCTTGCCAATCGCAAGGACAAGGAACAGGGCCTGCTGGCCGTGGCCGATTTCCGCACCGCCGCCAATGACCGCCTGCAGGCGGCCAAGGCCATGGGCAGCGACGTGCGCCTGACCCTGCTCGACATGTGCGGCCTCGACGAACTGGCCGGGCGCATTGGTCCCGAAGCGTCCGAGGCCCTGATGAAGGACATCGGCACCACCCTGCGCCTGCACGCCCCCGTTGGCTCCGCCGTGGGTGAAGTGGGGCCGGGCAGGCTGGGTGTGGTGCATGGGGCCGGCACGGACCCCGATAAGCTGCGCGCCGCCGTCGAGGGCCTGGGCCGGGCGGTTGATCCCAATGGTGTTGGCCTCACCGTCGAAAAGCGCACCCTCGACATGAACATGGGCGACATGAGCGCCGAAGACGGCGCCAAGGCGCTGAACTATGCCATGGCGCGCTTTGCCAAGTCGGGTGCGAACAATTTCGAGATGACGTCGGGCATGGACAGCCTGAAGCTGCTGCTGGCCGACACGGTCCAGCGGATCAACTCGTTCCGCCAGATCGTGGTGACCCAATCCTTTCGCATGGCCTATCAGCCCATCCTGAGCCTGCGCGACCGACAGACCCACCATTGGGAGGCGCTGGCGCGGCTGGAAGGCACGGATTCCCCGTTCGAGACCATCCGCTTTGCCGAAGACACGCAGATCGTCGAGGAATTCGATCTGGCGGTGGTGGAGCGGGTGCTGAAAACGCTGGAGGCGCGCAAGGCCGGGGCACCGCCCGTGCTGGTGGCGGTCAATCTCTCTGGCGGCAGCATCGCCAGCCAGGTATTTGTTGCAGCGCTGGACAATCTGCTTGCCAGCTATCCCTCCGGGCGGCGGCAGATGGCCTTCGAGATCACCGAATCCACCAAGATCGAAGATCTTGACGGGGCGGCGGTCTTTGTCCGTCATCTGAAAGAGGCGGGGCACGAGGTCTGCCTCGACGATTTTGGTGCCGGCGCCTCGTCCTTTCCCTATCTGCAGGCGCTGCCGGTGGACTTCGTGAAGATCGACGGCGCCTATGTGAAGCGGGCGCTGGAGGACAAGCGGGATCGTGCCATCATGCGCAGCATGACCGGCCTCTGCCTTGAGCTGGGCATCAAGACCGTGGCCGAAATGATCGAGACCGAGGACCAGGCGGCCCTGCTTGAGGGCATGGGGGTCGACTATGGTCAGGGCTGGCTGTTTGGCACGCCGGCGGCAGAACTCCCTTCGGCCCCGCCCAAGGTGGCGCCCTCTGTCATCCGCCGGACAGCCCCCATGAACCGGGGTGGCTCCAGCGCCACACCCTCCCCTTCGGGTCGCCGCTCTTGACGCGTCCCCCCCTGCAGGACTAGAAAGCCTCCTTCAAGACGCCGTCCAAGACGTTCGTCCGCGCCCGAGGGCGCCCGCCAGTCAGCGATTTTCGCCCACTGGCGCGATACGTGTTGGTTAAAGGCGTTGGTGTCGTTTCCCGGGTCTGCCCCGGGACAGAGTTGAGAGCGCGATGTTCGAGAGCCTGTCAGACCGCCTCGGAGATGTCTTCGCCCGCCTGCGCAAGCGCGGGGCGTTGACCGATTCCGACGTGGTGGAGGCCCTGCGCGAAGTCCGCGTCGCCCTGCTGGAAGCCGACGTCGCCCTGCCGGTGGTGAAGGACTTCATCAACACGGTGAAGGAAGAGGCTGTTGGCCAGGAGGTGATCCGTTCGGTCAGCCCCGGCCAGATGGTCATCAAGATCGTCAATGATGCCCTGATTGCCAAGCTGGGTGGCGAAGGTGCGGTCGAGATCGACCTGAACGCCGCGCCGCCGGTGCCGATCCTGATGGTCGGCCTGCAGGGCTCGGGCAAGACTACTTCCACCGCCAAGATCGCCCTGCGCCTGACCCAGAAGGACCGCAAGAAGGTTCTGATGGCCTCCCTCGACGTGCGCCGCCCCGCCGCACAGGAGCAGCTGCGCGTGCTGGGCGAGATGGCGGGCATCGCCACCCTGCCGGTGGTCGAAGGCCAGATGCCGGTGGAGATCGCCAGGCGCGCCCTCAATGCCGCCCGCCTCCAGGGCTTTGACGTGGTGATGCTGGATACCGCCGGCCGCATGCATGTGGACGAGGCCCTGATGGCCGAGGTGGTCGCCGTGCGCGATGCCGTCGGCCCGGTCGAGACCCTGTTGGTGGCCGACAGCCTGACCGGCCAGGACGCCGTCAATGTGGCGCAGCAGTTCCACGAGCGCATCGGCCTGACGGGCATCGTGCTGACCCGGGTTGATGGCGACGGGCGCGGCGGTGCTGCGCTTTCCATGCGCGCCATCACCGGCGTGCCCATCAAGCTCATGGGCACGGGCGAGAAGATCGACGCGCTTGAGCCGTTCCATCCCGAGCGTATCGCCGGCCGTATCCTGGGCATGGGCGACATCGTCAGCCTGGTGGAAAAGGCGGCCGAAACCGTTGACCGCCAGGAAGCCGAAAAGCTGGCGGCCAAGGTCGCCAAGGGAAATTTCGATCTCGACGATCTGGCGCAGCAGCTCAAGCAGATGCGCAAGATGGGTGGCATGCAGGGCGTGCTCTCCATGCTGCCGGGCGTCGCCAAGATCAAGGACCAGATCGCCAAGGCCAATATCGACGAGAAGGTGATCAAGCGCCAGGAAGCGATCATCTCCTCCATGACCCGCGAAGAGCGGCGTAACCCCAAGATTATCGCGGCAAAGCGCAAGGTGCGCATTGCCAAGGGCTCGGGCACCAGCGTTCAGGACGTCAACCGCCTGCTGAAGCAGCACCAGCAGATGGCCGACATGATGAAGCGCATGGGCAAGCTGGGCCAGAAGGGCATGATGCGCGGCGGCTTCCCCTTTGGGGGTGGCGGCGGTGGCATGGGCGGTGGCGGCAGGGGTGGGGGCGGTTTCCCCGGCCTGCGCTAGGCCCGGCATCACGATTACAGATCACGACAGCAAACAACTTCCGATTTCACCGACACGACCTGAAGAACAAGGACAACACCATGGCCCTCAAGATCCGACTGTCCCGCGGCGGCGCCAAGAAGCGCCCCTATTACCGTGTTGTCGTGTGCGACAGCCGCACCGCCCGCGAAGGCAATGTCATCGAGCGCGTCGGCACCTATAACCCGCTGCTGTCGTCCGAGGCCGGCAACCGCGTGACCCTGGTCGAGGACCGCATCCGCTTCTGGCTCGAGCGCGGCGCCCAGCCGACCGACCGCGTGGCGAAGTTCCTGGGCCAGGCTGGCATCCGCCCGATGCCCGAGGTCCGCCAGACCCCCAAGCAGTCGGCCCCCAAGGCCAAGGCCCAGGCGCGCATCAAGGCCGAGTCCGAAAGGGCCGCTGCTGCTGCTGCCGCCGCTGCTGCCCCCGCTGCCGAAGCCGAATAACATCTGATCGCCTGAGGTTCGCCGATGCCCCGTCCGTACCGCCCCCCTGTCGAGCCCGCCGGCGCCCCGCGCCGGGCGCCTGCTCGCGCGGGTGGGGCTGTGCCGCCGGGTCATCTGCTGCTTGGCGCGGTGGCCGGTGCCCATGGCATCCAGGGCGCGGTCAAGATCAAGACGTTCACGGGTGATCCGGCCGCCATTGGCGACTATGGTCCCCTGATCGATGATCTGGGCCGTTCCCATGTGCTGAAAGTGCAGCGCACGGTGCCGGGTGCGGTGATTGCCCGCCTCGACGGCGTGACCGATCGCAATGCCGCCGAGGCCATGCGCGGGATCCGTTTTCATGTGCCCCGCGCTGCCCTGCCGGAGCCCGATGACGACGAATTCTATCACGCCGACCTGCTGGGCATGAGCGTGGTGGATGCGGCGGGCGAGGCCATCGGCACGGTGGCAACGGTGCAGGATTTCGGCGCCGGTGATGTGATGGAAATCCGTCTGGTGGCGGGGGGAATGGCCTGGTTGCCCTTTACCCGCGCCATGGTGCCCGAGGTTGATGTTGCCGGCCGCCGCATGGTTGCGGTCCCGCCGGAGGACTGGCTGCTGGCGCCTGAGCCTGAATACGATGGCGACGACGAGGGTGAGGGCGACGACGAGGATCTGGATGAGGATCTGGACGACGGGGAGGATCTGGCATGACCAGCCCCTGGACCGCCCGGATCCTGACCCTGTTCCCCCAGATGTTCCCGGGCCCCCTTGGCCTGTCGCTGGCCGGCAAGGCGCATGAGGACGGCATCTGGGCGCTGCAGACGGTGGACATCAGGGATTACGCCCACGACCGCCACCGCATGGTGGACGATACGCCGGCAGGCGGCGGTCCGGGCATGGTGATGCGGCCAGATGTACTGGCGGCGGCGCTGGATGCCAATCTGCCCCCGGCCGGGGCGGACTGGCCGGTGTTCTATCTCTCGCCCCGTGGCCGGCCCTTTGATCAGGCCATGGCGCGGCGACTGGCGAGTGCTGCGGGCGTGACCCTGCTGTGCGGGCGGTTTGAGGGTGTCGACCAGCGGGTGCTGGATGCGCGCGGGATCGAGGAACTCAGCCTGGGTGATTTCGTGCTGTCGGGCGGCGAGCCTGCGGCATTGGCCGTGCTGGACGCCGTGGTGCGGCTGCTGCCCGGCGTGATTGGCGCGCCCGAGACTCTGGTGGAAGAGAGTTTCGAGGCGGGCATTCTGGAATACCCCCACTATACCCGGCCACGGGTGTGGGAGGGGCGCGAGGTGCCGGAGGTGCTGCTCTCGGGGCATCACCAGCGTATCCGGGCGTGGCGGCGTGCCGAGGCCGAGCGGGTAACGCGCGAGCGTCGCCCCGACCTTTGGCGGGCTTATGAATCAGGCGAGGGGGCCAAGACACGGCGCCCGGCCGACAGGGTAATGGATTGACGTTTTGGAACACGCTGCGGGCAAGCCCCGTGGATGACTTTGGAAGAGGACGACCATGAACATCATCGAACAGCTCGAGGCGGAGCAGATCGCCAAGCTGACTGAGGGCAAGACCATCCCCAACTTTGCGCCCGGCGATACGCTGCGCGTGAACGTGAAGGTGGTGGAAGGCACGCGCGAGCGCATTCAGGCGTTCGAAGGCGTCTGCATCGCCCGCAACAACAAGGCCGTCAACAAGGCCTTCACCGTACGGAAGATTTCCTACGGTGAAGGTGTGGAGCGTATTTTCCCGCTCTACTCGCCGCGCATCGACTCCATCGAGGTTGTGCGTCGTGGCCGCGTGCGTCGCGCCAAGCTCTATTACCTGCGTGGCCTGACCGGCAAGGCGGCCCGTATCGTCGAGAAGAAGGAGCCGCGCCCCGTTGCAGCTTCTGCAACCCCGGCAGCAAAGTAACCAGCGGCATTTCTCCATAATCGGGGAATGCTCGGACACGTTGATGGGCGGCCGGATTCCGGCCGCCGCAACCCATAGGTTCGGTCATGGCGAAGGCGCGCACGCTCTACGACAAGATCTGGGAACGTCATCTGGTTGACGTTCAGCAGGATGGTACCTGTCTGCTCTACATCGACCGGCACCTGGTGCACGAGGTGACGAGCCCGCAGGCCTTTGAGGGCCTGCGCATGACCGGGCGCAAGCCGCGCCGCCCGCAGGCAGCCCTGGCCGTGGCCGACCATAATGTGCCGACCACGAACCGTGCCGCCGGCATTGCCGACGCCGAGAGCGCGCTGCAGATCCAGACGCTTGAAGACAACTGCCGCGAATTCGGGATCGAGTACTTCACCATGGACGATATCCGCCAGGGTATCGTGCACATCATTGGCCCCGAACAGGGCCTGACCTTGCCCGGCATGACGATTGTCTGCGGCGACAGCCACACGGCGACCCATGGCGCCTTCGGGGCGCTGGCCTTTGGCATCGGCACGTCGGAGGTGGAGCATGTGCTGGCCACCCAGACCCTGATCCAGGCGCCGGCCAAGAACATGCTGGTGGACGTCACGGGCAAGCTGCCGACGGGTGTAACCGCCAAGGACATCGTGCTGGCCATCATCGGCAAGATCGGCACGGCAGGTGGTACCGGCCATGTCATCGAATATGCCGGTGAGGCGATCCGTGGCCTGTCCATGGAAGGCCGCATGACGATCTGCAACATGTCGATCGAGGGTGGCGCCCGCGCCGGCCTGATTGCGCCCGACCAGGTGACGTTTGATTATCTGAAGGGCCGCCCGCGCGCGCCCAAGGGTGCGGCGTGGGAGATGGCGATTGCCGACTGGCGCAGCCTGACCAGCGACGAGGGTGCCCATTACGACACGGTCGTGCACCTTGATGCCGCCTCGATCATCCCGCAGATCACCTGGGGCACCAGCCCCGAGGACGTGCTGCCCATCGATGGCAGCGTGCCCGATCCTGCCGCCATCGCCGACGAGAACCGCCGCCGTGCCACCGAGCGCGCCCTTGATTACATGGGCCTGACACCCGGTACG
Source organism: Acetobacteraceae bacterium (assembly GCA_947379865.1). Lineage (GTDB taxonomy): Bacteria > Pseudomonadota > Alphaproteobacteria > Zavarziniales > Zavarziniaceae > CANCOY01. Next base: position 5,638 of record CANCOY010000001.1, on the reverse strand, counting down.
CCGTTCCGCGACATCACGGTTGACCGCGTCTTCATCGGGTCGTGCACCAATGGCCGCATCGAGGATCTGCGCGAGGCGGCCAAGATTGCCGAGGGCCGCAAGGTGGCATCCCATGTGGGCGCCATGGTGGTTCCCGGTTCCGGCCTTGTGAAGGAACAGGCCGAGGCCGAGGGCCTGGACAAGATCTTCATTGCCGCCGGTTTCGAATGGCGTGAACCGGGTTGTTCCATGTGCCTCGCTATGAACGCCGACCGGCTGGAGCCGGGCGAGCGTTGCGCGTCGACCTCGAACCGCAATTTCGAGGGGCGCCAGGGCCGTGGCGGCCGCACCCATTTGATGAGCCCCGCCATGGCGGCAGCAGCGGCGGTCACCGGCCGCCTTGCCGACGTGCGCGACCTTCTCTGATCCGGAGACCGAGGCCATGCAGAAGTTCTCAAAGCTGACCGGCATCGCAGCCCCCCTGCCGATGATCAACATCGACACGGACATGCTGATCCCCAAGCAGTTCCTGAAGACGATCAAGCGCACCGGCCTTGGCGTGCACCTGTTCGAGGAAATGCGCCGCACGCCCGAAGGCGCCGAGATCCCGGGCTTTGTGCTGAACCAGGAGCCCTGGCGCCAGGCGGAAATCCTGGTGGCCGGCGATAATTTCGGCTGCGGTTCCAGCCGCGAACATGCCCCCTGGGCGCTGCTCGACTTTGGCATCCGCTGCGTGATTGCGCCAAGCTTCGCCGACATTTTCTATAACAACTGCTTCAAGAACGGCATCCTGCCCATTCGTCTGCCCCAGGAGCAGGTTGACCTCTTGATGGATGACGCCAGGCGCGGCGCCAATGCCAAGATCACCGTCGATCTGGAAAGCCAGACGATCACCGGCCCTGATGGCGGCACGGTCAGCTTCGAGGTTGATCCGTTCCGCAAGCATTGCCTGATCAACGGCCTTGATGACATCGGCCTGACCCTCGAGAAGGGCTCCAAGATCGATGCCTATGAGGCGGACCAGCGCACCACCCAGCCCTGGCTCAGCGGCCAGGCGGCGGGCTGAAGCACTGGCCTATAGAAGCAGGGCCTATAGAAGCAGGGCCTATAGAAGCACTGGCGCATAACCGAAAAAATTACAATCCGGGGGAATAAACGTGCCGTCGAACAAGACCCTTTTGATGCTCCCCGGTGACGGGATCGGCCCCGAAGTGATGCGCGAAGTGCGCCGTGTCATCGACTGGTTTGATCATCGCCGCGCCGTGCATTTCGACGTCAGCGAGGATCTGGTGGGCGGTGCCGCCATCGACGCCCACGGCAAGCCCCTGTCCGACGCCACCATGGAAAAGGCGATGAACGCCGACGCCGTGCTGCTGGGCGCCGTGGGCGGGCCGAAGTGGGACAATCTCGACTTCTCCATCAAGCCGGAGCGCGGCCTGCTGCGCCTGCGCAAGGACATGGAGCTGTTCGCCAATCTGCGCCCGGCCATCTGCTTTGACGCCCTGGTTGATGCCTCCAGCCTGAAGCCGGAGATCGTGCGCGGGCTCGACATCCTGATCGTCCGCGAGCTGACGGGTGGCGTCTATTTCGGCACCCCGCGCGGGATCGAGACCCTGCCCAATGGCGAGCGCCGGGGCGTGAACACCCAGGTCTATACCACGAGCGAGATCCAGCGCGTTGCCCGCGTGGCCTTCGACCTTGCCGGCAAGCGCGCCGGCCGGCTGACGAGCTGCGAGAAGGCAAATGTGATGGAATCCGGCGTGCTGTGGCGCGAGGAAGTGCAGAAGGTGCACGACACCGAGTTCCCCGGCATCCAGCTGGAACATATGTATGCCGACAATTGCGCCATGCAGCTGGTGCGCAATCCCAAGCAGTTCGACGTGATCGTGACCGACAATCTGTTCGGCGACATTCTCTCGGACGAGGCGGCCATGCTCACGGGCTCGCTGGGCATGCTGCCGTCGGCAAGCCTTGGTGCGACCGATGCCACGGGCCGCCGCAAGGCTTTGTACGAGCCGGTGCATGGTTCGGCCCCGGACATTGCCGGGCGCGAACTGGCCAATCCCATTGCCACGCTGCTGAGCTTTGCCATGGCGCTGCGTTATTCCTTTGATCTGGGCGAAGATGCCAGCCTGATCGAAAAGGCGGTGGAATCCGTGCTGGCTGGTGGTCTGCGCACGGCCGATATCATGCAGCCGGGCACCGCCAAGGTATCGACTACCGTAATGGGCGACGCCATTGTGCGCGCCCTCGACAAACTCGCGGCCTGACCGCGACTGCCTGCCTCCCGCGCCCCCCGGGGGCGGGAGGGGTTACAGGGGGATCAGGCCCCCAGGGGGCGCTGCCTCCCCATGAGGCACAGGCGGAGTAGAGATGATGGGCTGGAAGGTTGCAGTGGTTGGCGCCACGGGTCAGGTGGGCCGCGAGATGCTGAACATCCTTGCCGAGCGGGAATTCCCGGCGGACGAGGTGGTGGCGCTGGCGTCGTCGAAGTCGATTGGCACCGAAGTCTCCTATGGCGACAAGACCCTGAAGTGCAAGGCGCTGGAAGACTACGACTTCCGCGGCACCCACATCGCCTTGTTCTCGGCCGGTGCCAAGGTCTCGGCCGAATGGGGGCCAAAGGTTGCCGCCACGGGTGCCGTGGTGATCGACAATTCCTCGCACTTCCGCATGGATCCCGATGTGCCGCTGGTGGTGCCAGAGGTCAATCCCGGCGCGCTGGCGGGCTATTCGCGCAAGCGCATCATCGCCAATCCCAATTGTTCCACCGCGCAACTGGTGGTGGCGCTGAAGCCGCTGCATGATTTTGCGCGCATCAAGCGCGTGGTGGTGTCCACCTATCAGTCGGTCTCGGGCGCGGGCAATGCCGGCATGGACGAGCTGTTCAGCCAGACGCGCGCCATCTATGTGAACGACCAGATCGAGACGAAGAAGTTCACCAAACAGATCGCCTTCAACGTGATCCCGCATATCGACGTCTTCATGGCTGATGGCAACACCAAGGAAGAGTGGAAGATGTCCGCCGAGACGCGGAAGATCATGGACCCTGATGTGCTGGTGACCGCCACCTGCGTGCGGGTGCCCGTGTTCGTCGGCCATTCCGAGGCGGTGAATATCGAGTTCGAGAACCCGGTAACGCCAGAGGATGCACGCCGCATCCTGCGCGAGGCGCCGGGCTGCATGGTGGTGGATGCCCAGGAAGACGGCGGCTATATCACCCCTGTGGAATGCGTGGGCGATTTCGCCACCTTCATCAGCCGCATCCGCCAGGATTCAACCATCCCCGACAAGCGCGGCCTGAACCTGTGGTGCGTTTCCGACAACCTGCGCAAGGGTGCGGCGCTGAACGCCGTGCAGATTGCCGAAACCCTGATTGCCCGCTTCCTCAAGAAGGCGGCCTGATCACCTGCCCCTGATCACCTGACCTTTGGGAAGGCTGGCCTAGAGCCAGCCTTCCGCATCGGCAATGGGCTTGTCATCGATGGCACGGATCAGGCCCCGCACGGTCCTGAAGACATGCCAGGCCCAGGTGGCAAACAGGATCACAAAGCCGATGCCGACAAAGGCAAGCACGGCGCCAAGGCAAAACCCGGCAAACGAAATCCAGAAGGTGCGGATGGCCGAGGTCATGTGGGATTCGTAAATGGTGCCGCGCAGGTCACTGCGTTTCACATAGGCGATGATCAGGCCGATGATCGAGGCGCCGCCCAGCGTAAAGTATGAAACGGCATTGCATCCCCAGACAATGATTGCCCAGACCCGGTTTTCCATCTGTCAGCCCACCCCTATTGCATCTTCCGACGCAGGGTGACACCGGCTAGCCGCAGGGTCCAGATGTTCCTGCCACGGAATGCTGCCCGGCCTTATTGCGGTGCGGCCTTGCCGGCTTCATCCATGGTGAAACCGGCGGTGCGCAGGAACTCTGCCACCTCCTGGCGGGCGGCGGTGGCGGCGGCTGGATCAAATTTGATGGCGCCATCCCGCAGGAACGCCCCGCCGTCCAGGGCGACCGCCGTCTCGAAGCCCGGCGCGTTGAAGCCGTGCACGGCACCGGGGAAAAGCCGCACGCGCAGATTGGGGTCTGCGCTGGCAATTTCTGCGGCGCGCTGGCACATGGGCGCGCGTGCCATGGCATCGTCGGCGCCGACCAGCACCAGCAGCCGCGCGCCCTCCACGCGGACACTGGTCATGGCCTGCCGCAGGCGTTCGCAATCAGGATAATAAGAGATCAGACCCTTGAAGCGGGGCAGCCCTGCCGGTGCCATGTTCTGGGCCAAGGCCCCCTCCACCATCACCGCGCCGCCATGGGAATAGCCAACCGCGTAAAGGCGGCCAAGGTCGGCCCCCAGTCCCTCCACCCCCGACAGTTGTGCTGCGATCATCAGCATGTCCCTGAAACGCTTCAGGGGCGTCACGTTCTGCTGCACGCACACGTCAAAGGCGTTGTAGGGCGCGAAACTGTCGGGCGTGACCGTGATGAAGCCATGCTCGCGAAACCAGCGGGCATCCAGATCGATCAAGTTGCGTTCTGGCGCCAGACCGTCACAGCCATGCATCAGGAACATCACGGGGCGCTTGCCCTCGGCCAGATTGGGCGCGCTGGCGGGCGGCAGGCCGATTTCGGCAGGGATGGTCAGCTTCGTGCCGGGAATCGGGAATGTCAGCACATCCATGTGCCGCACCGGACTGGCCTGTGCGGCGCCCCCGGCCAGAAGGGCCAGGCCCAGAATTGCGCCTTTGACCGCCAAACATGTGCTCTTGCCTGCCATCGCCCGCCCCTTCTGCGCCTCTTTGGGGCAGTCTGGCGGGAAATGGTTTATTTTATTTTAATCCTATCTCCGGGGCCTCAATTCTCCTTGATCACCTTCCAGACGCTGGTGGCGGTGGCGATGGTGTCGTCCCCCACCTTCAGGTCGCCGCGCAGGAACAGGATCTGCTTGGTCTGGCGGGTCACCTCGGGCTTCACCGTCAGAAGGCCGCCGAGCGGGCCGGGCTTCAGGAAGCTGAGGGACAGGTCGAGGGTGACGCACGGCTGCCAGCCCGTGACGCGCCAGGTGGTCATGCCAAGGGCCGCGTCGCTGAAAGTCATCAAGAGGCCGCCATGGGCATTGCCCCAGGCATTCATGTGCCGCCGGTCCAGCGGCAGGGCAAAGGTCTGGCCGCCATCCGCATCGTCCCGCACGAAATAGGGGCCGATATGGGCCTCATAGGGATCGATCAGGTCCACCGGGCGAAAGCCCTCGGGCGTGGCCACATCGGTGCGGTTGGGGGTGAGGATGGGATAATCGTGGACGGGTTGGCTCGACACGGGCTGGCTCCTTCAGCGGGGAGGCCAGCCTAGCCCCAGCGCCACCCTCAGGCCACCTGTTCCACGCCTGCATCCGCCACGCTGCCCAGCAGGCTGTCCAGCGCCGGCACCAGCGCCAGTTCATCGGCGCCGAGCGCCACGCTGGCGGCCAGCACCCGCCAGGTGGCTGATGCCGCCTGGCCCAGGGCCTCTGGCAGTGCGGCTCCCTTCAGCCGGGCCGCCAGGAACACGGCCGCCATCAGGTCGCCCGCGCCATTGGGGACATTTTCCAGCCGGGGTGCCCGGGCAATCCAGGCGCCATGGCGGTCAACCCCCAGGGTCTCCACCATGTCCCCGGCTTCGTGCCCG